>NZ_JBFUHZ010000016.1:0-286883 GCF_056402135.1 Rhodococcus sp. P4_C10
CTCGATCTCGCCGAGTTCGATCCGCAGACCACGCAACTTCACCTGGAAGTCCGTCCGACCGATGTAATCCAGCTCACCAGAGTCGTTCCAGAACACCAGATCACCAGTCCGGTACATCCGCTCACCGGACACCCCGAACGGGCTCGCCACGAAACGATCCGCCGTCAGATCACTGCGACCGACATACCCACGCGCCAACTGCACGCCCGCCAGGTACAACTCACCCGCCACACCCACCGGCACCGGCCGCAAGCGAGCATCCAACACGAACACCTGCGTGTTCCACACCGGCGCACCGATCGGCACACCCACCACATCCGCGGCAGTGACCTCGTGGAACGTCACATCCACCGCGGCCTCCGTCGGCCCGTACAGGTTGTGCAACCGCACCGCCGGAAGGATCTCCCGCAACCGCGCCGCGGTCTCCGCCGGCAACGCCTCACCCGACGCGAACACCTGCCGCAACGTCGCGCATTCCACCGCCGACGGCTCCGCCACGAACACCGCCAGCATCGACGGCACGAAGTGCATCGTCGTCACCGACTGCTCGACAACCACCTGCGCCAGGTACGCCGGATCCCGATGCCCGTCCGGCACCGYAACCACCAGACGCGCACCMACCTGCAACGGCCAGAACAACTCCCACACCGACACGTCGAACGTCACCGGCGTCTTCTGCAACACCACATCCTGTGCACCGAGGCCGTACTCCGCCTGCATCCACACCAGACGGTTCACGATCGCGCCATGCGTGACCGCGACACCCTTCGGCCGACCCGTCGAACCCGACGTGAAGATCACGTACGCCGCATTCGACGAATCCAACACCCCCAGCCGATCCGCATCCGCAATCGGCCCATCGGCATACCCCGACAGGTCCAACGCGTCGATCAACAGGACAGAACTGTCCCCCGCACCTTCGAAACCGTCACGCACCGTGGACAACACGCACACCGCTGCCGCCGTGTCGAGGATGTGACCGACCCGATCCGCCGGCTGATCCGGATCCACCGGCACGTACGCGCCGCCGGCCTTGAGCACCGCATAGACGCCGACCATCATCTCCAGCGACCGGCGCATCGCCAACGCCACCAACGACTCCGGCCCAACACCAACCGAAATCAAATGCCGCGCAAGACGATTAACCCGAACATCGAACTCCGAGTACGTCAGCGACTCACCCTCGAAGACCAACGCAACAGCATCCGGCGTCGCCGCCACCTGCGCCTCGAACATCGACACCAACGTGCCCTCGGGAACCGCACGGTCGGTGTAAGTCGACGTGAGTGCGGGTACCACCGACGCTCTGGTAGAAGTTGACGCCCAGGTCTTCGATGGTGCCGGTCGAGAGGATGTTGAACTCGCCCAACACAGGTCCGAGGGCCACCTCGTTGTGGAAGAGCATGATGTTCACCAGCGGACCGAGCAGGTCCCGCTGGACCGCACTGGCGGACGAGCCTCGGCGCATGTCCTCGTGCCGGTAGCGCTGGCGCCGCAGCGCACCCGAGACGGCGACCTGGACCTGGGTGAGGAGCTCCGCGATGGTGGTGTCGGTTCCAACGTGCAGCCTGAGCGGCACCACGTTGGACATCATGCCGCCGGACCGCCGGGCGGCGGCCGTCGTACGTGCGGTGACAGGCAGGCTCAGGATGACATCCTCGTTGCCCGAGACCTGTGCCAGATAGCTCGCGAACGCGGCGATCAGCATCCCCGCGGGCGATGAATTCTGCTCCGAGACCGCGGCGGAGAGCTGCGCGGCAAACTCGTCGGACAGCGCCGCGCTGGACACCCCGTTGACCGCCGACGGAGCCGCGGTCCGACCACTGAGGCTGGTGCCTTCCTCCAGGCCGGCGATCCGCTCGGCCCAGTACTCGCCGTCGGCGGTGAACCTCTCGCTCTCCCGGTAGGCCGTGTCCGACTTGTACAGCTCGCTCAGGTCCACCGCCTTCAAGGGCGCCGGCTCGCGGCCCTCGACCGCGGCCGAGTACAACTCGGCGACGCGCGTCATGAAGTTCATGGCGCCGAATCCGTCGAGGATGATGTGGTGGCAGCGCGAGTACCAGAAGTACCGGCTGTCCTCGATCCGTAGCACTGCGGCGACGATCAGTCGGTCTTCGAGGAGGTTGAGGGGGGCGCTGTAGTCGGCCCGCATCCACTCGTGAGCGGCCCGCTCAGGATCCTCTTCGCCCCGGAAGTCACGGAGCAGGAGCGAGTCGGCGATGCCGAGATCCACCATCTGGCAGGGCTGGCCGTCACGTTCGAGAATCCGCAGGAAGCCCGATCCGAACTCGGACGACCCGACGATGCTGGCCCGTTCGAGAGTGTCGATGTCGAGGTCACCGCGCATGTCGACGTACTGCGCGATGTTGATCGGCACGTCGGGATCGAGATGCTGGGCGTACCACATCCCGAGCTGGGCATGCGAGAGCGGGAATACCTCCATCGCGTCAACGTCGGTGGCGTGATCGGTGCCGTCGATTCCGTCGAACGCGGTCGGCTTCAACTGATTCCCCTTTTTTCGGAACAACCCGTGCGTCCCTGCAAATGCCCAGGCCAGAAGGTTGGTCTTGCCAACAAGGCCGAGGGCTACGGCAGACACGACGGGCCGAAGTCAGATTTCGTAGAGATTGAATCCGCTTCACAGCGGGATACGTACGCGCCCCGGGCGCGCAATCCATCGGCAGGTCAGTGGCACATCACGTGCCTACGCCGACTCCGGTCTGTCCGTGACTGTGCGCAGCCACCACTACCGCGGCAACCGCCGCGGTCCCCTGTATCTGACGCACGTCGATCCATTGTGTTCTCACAGATCGCCCTCCCGAAGAACAATCCAACCGTCAACAGGACGGCAACCCGATCACGACGAGGGCAGGACGCCACCGACCGCACGTGGCAACTTACCGCGTTAGCCGAGCTTTTCGAGGGCTTTTGAAAGTATCTCGGGCATGCGTCCAGGTGTCCGCCGACAACGCCGGGAAGAACACGAACGCCGTCCCGACCTGCCGCCAAGTGAATGGCGATTCGCGCAGGTCAAGACGGCGTCGAGGGGACTACTAGCGAGTTGGGTAAACATCACAATATGATTGTGATTATGTCACAGGCCCACGGCCTCGCCTCAAAGCTTCTCCGGATGCCGGAGATTTACTGACGGTGTACTAGAGGGTCAGGCGTGAAGCCCGTCTGTGCCCGCCCGAGTCATCACGATGTTCGGGACGACGGCCCGCGAGGAGAGGCGGAGCAAAGACTCGGCAACCTCCACGATGTCGTTCACCTCGAGCATCTGCTCGGCCGGGATTCGGTCGTGGATCCATGCGCTCATGTCGGTGTCGACGTACCCGGGCGCAATCGTGGTGGCGCTGACGCCGTTGCCCGACTCCTCCGCGTTGAGCGTCTGGACCAACGAGATCAGCGCGGCCTTGGTCGCGCCGTACACAGCCAGGCCGTGCTCGGCGTAGACCCCGGCGATCGAGGCCAGCGCGATCACCTTGGCGCCGCGTCCCGGGTCCGCCTCGGCGCCCTTGCGCAGCAGCGGCAGGCACTGCTGCAGCAGCTGGAACGGGGCGCGCAGGTTCACGTCGAGGGTCTTGTCGAACCGCCTCATCGGGTACTCGGCGACGGTCCCCGCGGTACCGACGCCAGCGTTGAGGATCAGCGCCTTCATCGGGCCGAGCCGGTCCGCGTGCACCTGAGTGAGCCGTCGGACAGCGTCCTCGTCGGCCATGTCACCGGCCACCGGGACCACCTCGGGCGCGCCCGCCGCACGGAGTTCGGCAGCCACCACGTCGAGCCGCTCGGCGTCGCGCGCCGTGACGGTCAGCGAGTAGCCGAGACTCGCGAGCCGGTGGGCGATGCCCAGCCCGATCCCGCGGGAGGCGCCGGTGACCAGCGCGGTGTGGACGATCCGGGACTCGCTCATGCCGATACTCCTTCCAGGGCACGCAGCCCAGCGGTGATGAACTCCGGCGTCGCGTCCGCCGCCTTCTCCGCGCCACTGCCGGAATCGGAGCCCTGCAGCGCGCGGTGGGTGATGCCCTCGCCGACCACGGCGAGCTTGAAGTTCGCGAGCGCCATGTAGAAGCTCCAGTCGCCGAGATCGCGGCCCGACGCCACGGCGTAGGTCTGCGCGAGCTCGTCCGCCGACGGCAGCCGATCACTGGTCCAGGCGGCCTTCGTACCGAGCAGCAGGTCGAAGGCAGGGTTCCGGTACACGCACATCAGAGCCACGTCGGTGAGCGGGTCCCCGAGGGTCGAGAGCTCCCAGTCCACCAGTGCGCGGACCGCGGTGGGGTCGGCGGCGTCGAGGATGGTGTTGTCGATCCGGTAGTCCCCGTGCACGATGGACGCCTCCGAGTGCTGCGGGATCGACGCGGCCAGGCGCGCATGCAGCTTCGCGACGTCCGGCAGCTCACGCGTCTTGACCCGCTCCCACTGCTTCGCCCACAGCGCCACCTGACGAGCGAGGAAGCCCTCGGGACG
Organism: Rhodococcus sp. P4_C10; assembly: GCF_056402135.1. NCBI lineage: Bacteria > Bacillati > Actinomycetota > Actinomycetes > Mycobacteriales > Nocardiaceae > Rhodococcus > Rhodococcus sp. P4_C10. Next base: position 4,477 of record NZ_JBFUHZ010000016.1, read on the forward strand.
GCCGAACTCGCCGAGACCGGCCGCCCGGTAGTCCACGTCGTGCAGTGCCGCCAGCACCCGGACCAGTTCGCCGGCATTGCCCGCGACCTGCTCGTCGGTGAGCGCGGCGAGGTCGTCCTGGTCCCGCACCACCAGACCGTCGACGAACTCGACGACGGTGGTCGGCGCGCCCAGGGCCGTCCCGTCGGCGTCGAACGCCACCGTTCGCGCCACCGGGATCCCGGTGCCCTGCAGACCGTTGGTCACCGTGTACTCGCGTGCCATGTCGTGCGCGGAGGGCGTCAGTCCGCTGACCGGCGGTCGGCGGACCACCCACGAGGAGCGGTCGTCGAAGGCCTTGAAGGTCAGGTTCGAGCGTCCGCCGCTGATCAGTTCCACCCGCAGGTCGCCGTGCAGTTCGATGCCCTCGGCAACCAGGTACCGCTGCAAGGCGGCGACATCCATCCCCGGCAGGTTCATCGTGCGTCCGCCTGTGCGCGCTTGGCCGCACCGACGACGCGCTTGGCGATCGCCCAACGGTGCACCTCGGAGGGGCCGTCGTAGACCCGGAACGGCCGCACCTCACGGGAGAGCCGGGCCAGCGGCAGGTCGCCGGAAACGCCCATCCCACCGCACATCTGGACGCTGCGGTCCACGATCCGGAAGATCGCCTCGGCCGCATAGGTCTTGGCGATGGAGGTGGAGTTCGACGCGTGCTCGCCGCGGTCGAGCTCCCAGCAGGCACGCACCAGCAGCGCGCGCGTCGCGGCAATGTCGATCTCGTTGTCCGCGACCATCTTCTGGATCATGCCGAGGTCTCCGAGCTTCGATCCGAAGCCCTCTCGCTTGGCGACGTAGTCGACGGCGACGTCGTGGCCGCGGCGGGCGGCACCCAGCCAGCGCATCACGTGCGTCATCCGCGCCGGCCCGAGCCGCACCTGGGCGTACTCGAAGCCGCGGTCCACCTCGCCGAGCACGGCGCTGTCCGGCACCAGCAGGTCCTCGAAGAACACCTCGCAGTGCCCGCCGATCATCGAGCGGTCCAGAGTGTCGATGTGACGGCCGACCCGGATGCCGGGCGTGTCCGCGGGCGCGAGGAACATCGTGGCCCCGCCGCGCTGACCGGGCTCTCCTGAGGTGCGGGCCATGATGATGAAGAACCCGGCGCCGTCCGCGCCGGTGATGAAGAACTTGCGGCCGTTGATCCGCCAGCCGCCGTCGGCCCGGACGGCCCGGGTGTTCAGTGCCGACGGGTCGGAGCCGGCGCCGGGAGCGGGCTCGGTCATCGCGAAGGCCGACCGGACCTCGCCGCGGGCCAGCGGCGCGAGGTACTGCTCGCGCTGCTCGGGGTTGGCGATGTGCGCCAGCATGTGCACGTTGCCCTCGTCCGGCGCGGCGATGTTCAGCGCGACAGGACCGAACAGCGAGTAGCCGGCCTCCTCGAACACCGGGGCGCGGTCGGACATGTTCAGGCCGTGGCCGCCGAACTCGACGGGCGCGTGCGGCGCGAAGACCCCGGCGGCCTTCGCCGCGGCCTGCATCCGGACCCGCAGCTCGTCGCCGCCGGCCTCGGTGATGTCGCCGCCGAACTCGTCCTCGATCGGCAGCACCACGTCGCGGGTGAACTCCCGGGTCCGCTTGATCAGGTCCGCGGTCTCGCCGGAATACGCCAGGTCGATTGCCACGTTCTCTCCTTACTCCGGAAACGCCGAACGCTCGTTCCACTTCCATGTCTTCCCGACCACGTTCTCATCCGAGATCAGCCCTGTCAACACGCAACTTTCGTTCGATGCACGACAATGCCCGAAACCAAGTGTTCAGGATTCCTGATACATTGCAGATCCGAACACCGAGAGGAGGGCACATGCCCGGACGACCGCCGCTGCCCGAAGCCCTCAGGGCGGCCCGCACCGAGCGCGGGCTCTCACTGCGCGAGTTGGCGTCCCGGATCGCGGTCAGCCCCGCCACCCTCAGCGCCATCGAGAACGGCCGGACCGGGGTGTCCGTCGACCGGCTCGTGGAACTGGCCGAGGCACTGGAGGTACCGGCCGAGCTGCTGCTGGGCGGCGCCGCCTCAACCGAACGCCCCGCCGCGCCCGCCCGCCGAATGCGCACTTCCCGGACCAAACCCACTGGAACGCCGACGACAACTGCACACTCGGCGGCCGCCTGGCGCGAGTTTCCCGCGCTCGAGCTCGACCCGGTACTGGCCGCCGCGATCGAGGCATTCGTCGAGACCGGGTACCACGGCGCCACCATGCGCGCGCTGGCCGCCCGGGCCGGGGTGAGCGCGCCCGGCGTGTACCACCACTACCGCGACAAGCAGGAACTCCTCGTCCGCGCGCTCGACCTGACGATGGACGAGATCCACTGGCGGGCGCGCGCGGCCCTCGCCGAGGGCGAGACCACCGTCGCCCGGGTCGGCCTCGCGGTGGAGGCGCTCGCGCTCTACCACACCCACCGGCGGGAGCTGGCCTTCATCGGCGCCAGCGAGATGCGCAGCCTGGACCCGCCGAACCGGGACCGGATCCGCGACTCCCGAAACGCGGTTCAGCACCTCCTCGACGCCGAGATCGAGGTCGGGGTGGCGGCGGGTGACTTCACCACCGCGCACCCGCGCGACGCCGGGAAGGCCATCGTGACGATGTGCACGTCGCTGCCCCAGTGGTTCCGGATCGGCGGCCCGTCCACGCCCGAGCAGATCGCCGCCGAGTACGCGAAATTTGCCCTCACGCTGCTCGGAATGCGCTGACGAAGGGGGGCGAACCCCACCCCTTGGGTCCCTGTCCGGCCGGGCCCGTGTCGCCCATATTTGTTGGAGTCCACCTGGGCAGACACCACAACCGAAGGGCCACCCCATGATCTCTCGAACCGCCAAGACGCTCGCCGCCTCGATCCTCGTCGCCGCGGGACTGATCGGTGCCCAGGCCGCCGTCGCGAATGCGGCAATCCGCACGAACCCGGACGGCACCACGACCACCGTGTGCGTCTACGACGGCAAGGACTACAGCGTCGGTTCCAAGATCTACCACCCGGACGGCACCTACCAGCTGTGCCGGGCCGACGGCACGTGGTTGCGAACCACCCCGCCCGTCAAGAAGTACGGGATCGAACGAGTGCCCGCCCCGGCACGCGCACTCGGGTAAACCCCCGACGACCGGAGCGGCCCACCACACGTGCTGTGGTGGGCGCGACCCAGGTCTCGGCGACGCTGATGGAGCCACCGTGCACGTTGAAGATCCGTCCGGTGATGCCGTCCGACTCCGGGGACCCCAGCCAGACCACCGTCGGCGAGATGTTCTCGGGCGCGGCCGCGTCGAAACCGGTGCGCTCCTTCTCCGCCTCCGCCGCGGCGACGAACGCCTCCAGGCCGGCGGTCATCTGGGTCAGCGCGGTCGGGGCGATGGCGTTGACGGTGACCCCGAGCCGGGCCAGTTCGTCGGCGAGGATCACGGTGAACGCCGCGATGCCGGCCTTCGCCGCGCCGTAGTTGGCCTGGCCGAGGTTTCCGTAGAGACCCGACGGCGACGAGGTGTTGATGATCCGCGGGTGCGCGACCGGCGTCCCGGCCTTGGACTGCTCGCGCCAGTACGACGCCGCGTGCTGCGACGGCGCGAAGGTGCCGCGCAGGTGCACGCGCATGACGTCGTCCCACTGGTCGACGGTCATGTTCACGAACATCTTGTCGCGCAGGATGCCCGCGTTGTTCACCAGGACGTGAATGGTGCCGAAGGCGTCGATCGCGCTGCGGATCAGCCGTCCCGCACCGTCGAAGTCGGAGATGTCGTCCTTGTTCGCAATGGCCTCGCCACCGAGAGCCTTGATCTCCTCGACGACGGCCTCGGCGGGACCGAGGTCGTTGACCACGACCTTGGCGCCCTGCCTGGCGAATTCGAGTGCGTGCTCACGGCCGATACCGCCCGCCGCCCCGGTCACCACGACGACGCGTCCCTCGTTGATACCCATTCGTGCTCTCCTCGGTGCTTCGGTCAGTCCCGGGGCCAGTTCAGCCCCTGGCGCTCCTCGATCTTCTCGTTCAACTTCCGCAGCAAGGTAACCAGATCCCGGCGATCCTGGTCGTCCCAGTCCGAGACAAGGGAGGTCACGCCCTCCACGTTCTGGTCGCGGTCCGAGCGCAATGCCGCCAGCCCGCGTTCGGTCGGACGCAGCCTGCGGGCCGTGCCGCCGTCCGCGTCGGCGATGCGCTCGGCCAGTCCCTGACGCACCAGCGCGGCGGTCTGACGGTTGACGGTGGACACGTCGAGACCGAAGGCCTCGGACAGCTCCCGCAGCGTCATCGGCTCGCCTATCTCGAGGCGGGAGAGCAACAGGTACGCGGACCTGTCCAGGGCGCGATCCGGCATCCGCCACTGGGACACGAGGGCCGTGTGCCGCGCCATCAGCGTCAGCTCACGCTCGAGCCCGCGGCCCGCATCGATCGAATCTGAATCCATCACGTCCATCTTCGCATCCCGGTCCCACCGGTCGGGCAGGTGGATTCGCCGGGTTCGTGTCCTTGCCGCCACGCCCCCGACGAGGCGTAGCCTCCACAGACCCAACCAGAGGAGTCGTCGATGGATGTCGAGCAGGCCCGCAACAAGTTTCAGGAACTCCGCGCACAGTCCGAGGGCGTCTCTCCCAGCGATCTCGATGCCGTCTGGGCGGCATTGGACGTCGTGGCCGCAGCCGACATCCTGGGTACCTGGAAGGGAGCCGTGTTCCAGACCGGACATCAGCTCTGCACGATTCTCCCCGCCAGCGGCTGGCACGGGAAGACCTTCCACTCGGTCCTCGACGCCAAGCCCCTGATGTGCCGGGACGACGAGGGGCAACCTCTACTCCAACGTCAAGCTCGGCAAGGGCGAGGCCAGCCTGTGGAACATCGAGTTCCGGGGCGAGGTGACCGCGACCATGGTCTACGACGGCAAGCCGATCTTCGACCACTTCAAGAGGGTCGACGAGAACACCCTGATGGGAATCATGAACGGCAAGCCCGAGGCCGTGCTCGACAACGGCCGGCACTTGTATTTCCTGCTCGAAAGAGACTGAGCAGCATCTGCATCCGGGCCGTCGGGGGCCGCAGCGAGGGCGACGGCGATCCGGGGCGGGCAGGTGCGCCCGCCCCGGCGGCTCATGCCGTCGGCACCTTGTCCAGGAAACCGAGGACCAGCGCCAGTCGGCCGCTGCCGTCGAGTTCGGCGACGTCGAATCCGTCGATCAGCGAGTCCTCGCCCGGAACGCCCAGTCGCCACGCGAATCGAGCCTGCTCGTGGTGGGTGTCGATCGGGCCGGCCAGGGCGAACCGCAGGCCCGGGAACTGTTGCTGCACCGCACCGACCATCGAGTCGATCTGGTCGTGTCCCACCGCAACGCCGAGCGGGTCCACGTACCTGGACCCGGCCGCGAAGACCTGCTCGACCCGGTCGCGCCGGGCCGCGGGATCTGTTTCGTTCCACATGTCGATGTACGCGGTTGCCAGTTCGGTGAAGTCGCTCATGATGATTCCTTCCGAGGGTGTGATCCGGCGGCTCTGGTTCGCTCGCCGGCTGCCTCCACTCTGCGGCGCCCGCCGACGCCAGTCGATTACCTCTGAGGTAATCGTGAGGGCGACCGGACCTCGCTAGGTTGAGCCGTGTGACAGACACGGGAACCTCGCGACCGGTCGGCTCGATACTCAGGGACTGGCGGGAACGGCGCAGGCTCACTCAGCTGGGCCTCTCGTCACAGTCCGGTGTGTCCGCGCGTCATCTCAGCTTCATCGAGACGGGCCGGGCGCGGCCGACCAGGGCAATGATCATTCGGCTGTCGGAATGCCTGGAAGTACCACTGCGCCAGCGCAACACGATGCTCCTGGCCGGCGGTCACGCACCTGCCTACCCGCAGAACCGGCTACCCGACGCGCCGATGTCGGCCGTCAACGACGCGATCAACCGGATCCTCGACGCGCACACCCCCTACCCGGCAGTGGTCGTCGACCGCCATTGGGACCTGGTCGCGGGCAACCCTGCCGTCGAGGTGCTCACAGCCGGCTCGGCGCCGCATCTGCTCGAACCCCCCGTCAACGTGCTGCGGCTCAGCCTGCACCCGGACGGCATGGCGCCCCGGATCGCGAATCTCGGGCAGTGGCGCGGCCACCTGCTGGCTCGACTGCACCGGGAAGCCGACGCCACCGCGGACCCGGAGTTGGCACAGCTCCTCGACGAGTTGCGCGGCTACCCGGGAGAGGAGGAGATCGGCGAGACCGACACCTCGGCGCTACTGGTTCCGCTGCGGATCCGGAGCGACGGCGCCGAACTGTCCATGTTCAGCACGACCACCGTCTTCGGCACCCCGCGCGACGTCACGCTCGCGGAGATCGCGATCGAATCGTTCTACCCGTCTGACTCCGCGACCGCGGACTTCTTCCGCCGCTAGTCGTCGCAACGTCGCGGACGGAGAGCGAAGGATGTGTATCGTACACATCCTTGCGTTCATTGACTTGCCTTTCGTAGCACCAGAGAAGAGATCCGTAGTGACCATTTCGGCACCCAGCGGCACGGAGACCTCCCGCTCCCCGCGCATAGTCCTGGCAATCCTCGCGTTCAGCGGCATCGTCGTCTCGTTGATGCAGACCCTCGTCGTCCCTTTGATCCACGCCCTGCCCGAGCTGCTGGACACCGACACCGCGACCGCGTCCTGGGTGATCACCTCGACACTGCTCGCGGCCGCCGCCGTCACACCGGTGGCGGGACGCCTCGGGGACATGTTCGGCAAGCGCCGGATGATCCTGATCAGCATGGCGTTCCTCGTCGCCGGCTCCGTGGTGTGCGCGCTGGGCGACTCGGTCACCGCGGTGATCGTCGGCCGCGCACTGCAGGGCGCGGCCACCGGCGCGATCCCGCTCGGCATCTCGATCCTGCGCGACGAACTGCCGCGCGAGAAGGTCGGCGGCGCGATCTCGGTGATGAGCTCGACGATGGGCGTCGGCGGCGCCGTCGGCATGCCGCTCGCCGCCTTCACCGCACAGAACTACGACTGGCACACGCTGTTCTGGGCATCCGCGGTTCTCGGCACGCTGGTCGCGGCAGCGGTCGCGATCGCGGTTCCTGAGTCGTCGGTCCGCAACCCCGGACGCTTCGACTACCTCGGCGCCATCGGCCTGACGGTCGGCCTGGTCTCGCTGCTGCTCCCGATCACCAAGGGCGCCGACTGGGGCTGGACCAGTGTTCCCACCCTCGGACTGCTGGGCCTGTCGGTCGTCGTCTTCGCCGCCTGGTGTGTGACGGAGCTGCGCACCCCGGAGCCCCTCGTCGACCTTCGGGTGTCGGCGTCGCGGCCGGTGCTGCTCACCAACGTCGCGTCGGTCCTGACCGGATTCGCCATGTACGCAACGTCGTTGACGGTTCCGCTGCTGCTGCAGCTGCCGCCGGAGACGGGATACGGGCTCGGTAAGTCGATGGTCGTCGCGGGCCTGTGCATGGCCCCCGGGGGCATCGTGATGATGCTGCTCTCCCCCGTCTCGGCGCACCTGACCAACAGGTACGGTCCGCGCACCACCCTGATGGTCGGCACCGTGGTGATCGCCTCCGGCTACCTGATCGGCGCCGTGCTGATGAACGCAATGTGGCAGATCGCCCTCGTCGCGACGATCATCGGCGCCGGCATCGGCATCTCCTATGCGGCCATGCCCGCGCTGATCATGGGCGCGGTACCACTGAAGGAGACGGCCGCGGCCAACGGACTCAACTCGCTGATGCGGATGATCGGAACCTCGTTCGCGAGCGCCGTCATGATCCTCGTGCTGACCGGCATGACGATGTCGCTGGGTCCCACCGAGGTGCCCACACACAAGGCCTTCGTCGTGACGTTCCTGATCGGCGCCGGCGCCGCCCTGTGCGCCCTGCTGGTGGCCGCGTTCATCCCGCGACGCGTCCGACTGGACGCCGCGGCCACCCCCGTCCCGGCGGCCGCGGAACCCGCGCCCGCGCCCGCGCACTGACCTGACCGGGGTCGGCGACCGGCGCCGACCCGTCGGGGCGGGCTAATTCCCGGTCCAGTTCGGCGACCGCCGCTCGAAGAAGGCATCGATCCCTTCGCGCATGTCCGCCGACGCGGTCACCACCGCCTTGGCCCGCTCGGTGACCTCCCACCCGGCGATGTCGGAGTCGGCAGTGAGCGCGTGAACGGCCCGCAGGCTCTCTCGGACCGAGACCGGCGACGACAGGCAGATCCGCTCGGCCATCCGCAGCGCCGCGTCGAGCGCCGCACCCGGCTCGGTGACCTCGTTGACCACCCCGAGTCCGTACGCCCGGTCGGCGCCGAGGGTGTTGCCGGTGATCAGCAGCTCCCGCGCCACATTGACGGGCAGGGCCCGCGGCGCACGGAAGAGCGCACCGGACGTCGCGACCAGACCCCGCAGCGACTCCGGCAGCCCGAACACCGCGTCACGAGCGGCGACGACGAGGTCGCAGGCCAGCGCGATCTCGAAGCCGCCGCCGAGCGCCTGCCCCTCCACCGCCGCGATCAGCGGGGTGCTGCGTTCGCGCCGGATGATCCCGTACTCGCCGCCGCGTGGGGTGAGTGGCCCCGAGCCCTCCTTGATGTCGGTGCCCGCACAGAACACGGTCGGCGTCCCCGTCAGGACGCCGACCCAGAGGTCGGGGTCGTCGTCGAGGCGGTTGAGCGCGGTGTCGATACCCACGGCCATTGCCTCGTTGATGGCGTTGCGCTTGTCCGGGCGCTCGAGACGGATCACGAGCACCCGCCCGCGAACCTCCTGCCGTACCTGCATCTGATTCCCTTCCGTCGTCACCACTGGTCCGTCGTCACCACTGGGGCACCAGCTCCGCCTGACGCTCCACGACCATCTCCCGGATTGCCTGCATGACGGTGGCCGCCGCGGGCCGGCGCAGCCGCCGCGGCCCCAGGCACGCGGTGAACTCCAGGTTGATCGCCACGTCCGACGCCAGCACCCGGCGCAACGTGGGCTCGCGCTCGGCCACGAACGCCGGCAGCAGCCCGATCCCCGCACCCGACAGCGTCGCCATCGTCTGCACCTGCACGTTGGTCGAGCCGAAGGTCACCTGGTGACGCCCGGTCAGCCGGGTCAGCACGTCGAGGTCCTCCACCCGCAACAGGCCCTCGATGTAGTAGACCAGCGAGTGCCCCGCCAGCTCCTCCAAGGTCCGCGGCAGGCCGCGTTCGGACACGTACTCGTCCGAGGCGTAGAGCCCCAACCGGTAGTCCGTGAGTTTCTCGGCCCCCGGACGCCCGACCACCGGCTCGCCGACCCCTATCTCGATGTCGGCACCGATGCCGTAGGCGCCCAGCCGCGTCTGGGTGACGATCTCCACCAGGAGGTCGGGGTTGATCCTGTGCAGTTCTGCCATGAGCGGCGCCACGAACAGCGCCCCGAAGGCATCGGTCGTGGCGATCCGCACCAGCCCGGACAACTCCCGCTCGCGTGGCGTGGTGCTGGCCAGGTCGCGCACCTCGGTCAGGGCCGACTCGATCTGTTCGCACGACTCGAGCAGGCTGTGGCCGAGGTCGGTGAGCGTGCAGCCGCTGACACCGCGGACCAGCAGTGGTGCCCGCAACTCGGACTCCAGGACCGACATCCGGCGCGACACGGTCGCGTGGTTGAGCCCGAGTGCGGACGCGGCCCCGACGAGCGAACCGCAGCGGGCGATCTCGAGCAGCACCACCAGGTCGTCGGCGCGCATCTGAATCTCCTCACCGGCCCCACCTGCTGTGCAGTTCTGCACAGCACGTGTACCAAAGAGGGCCTTTCCTGAGGATGTAACCTAGCTCACTCTTCTAGGCAGCAGCTGCGGCGGTCACCCCCACGCGGCACTCGACAGAAGGGCACCAGCGTGAAGATCTGTTGGATCGGTCTCGGCAACATGGGCTTGCCGATGGCCACACACCTGCACACCGCAGGACACGACGTGATCGGCGTCGACCTCTCCCCAGACGCCCGCGATGCGGCCGTCGCCGCGGGCCTGCGCACCGCAGACTCCGCCGCGACGGCGGCCGACGGCGCCGACGCGGTCGTCACCATGTTGCCCAAGGGTGCACACGTCCGGGCCGCGCTGCTCGAGTCCGGAACTCTGGACGCGGCCGACGCCGACGCCCTGGTGCTGGACTGCTCGACGATCAGCGCCACCGAGGCCCGCGAGGTCGGCGCGGCCGTCGCCGCCACCGGTCGACGCTTCCTGGACGCGCCGGTTTCCGGCGGCATCGCAGGCGCCCAGAACGCCGCCCTCACATTCATGGTCGGCGGCACGTCCGCCGACCTGGACGCTGCCCGCCCGCTGCTGGAACTGATGGGCGCCCGCACCTTCCACGCGGGCGAGACAGGCGCAGGTCAGAGCGCCAAGATGGTGAACAACATGATGCTCGCGATGAACATGCAGAGCACCTGCGAGGCCGCGGTGCTGGCCGAGCGCCTGGGCATCACGCCGCAGACGGTCATCGACATCGCCGGGGTTTCCACGGGCGACAGTTGGGCCCTGCGCAACTACTACCCCGTCGCCGGGCCTGTCGCCTCCGCCCCCTCGAACCGCGACTTCACCGGCGGGTTCTCCGTCGCGCTGATGCGCAAGGACCTGGGCCTCGCCCTCGATGCGGCGGCCGCGCACGGCGTCGACACCACCGCCACCGCCGAGGTGGCACGGCGCCTCGAGGGCCTCATCGCCGACGGCCGCGGGTCGCTCGACTTCTCCTCGCTGATCCACCTGGTCGACGGCACCGCCCCGGCCGCGAGCGTCGGCGGCGCCCGATGACCGCCCAGCTGAGCCCGCCCGCCGACCAGGCCCCGGCCGCGGTCGAGACGACGACCGGGACGCCGCGCGGATTCCACCGGATCGTGGCCGCATCCATGGCCGGCACCGTCGCCGAGTGGTACGAATTCTTCCTCTACGGCATGGCGGCCGCGCTGGTCTTCGGTCACGTCTTCTTCAAGGCCACCGGCAACCCGCTCGACGGTGTCATCGCGGCGTTGCTGACCTATGCCATCGGTTTCATCGCCCGCCCCATCGGCGGCATCATCTTCGGCCACTACGGCGACAAGTTCGGCCGCAAGAAGCTCCTGCAGATCTCGTTGCTGATGATCGGCGCCTCGACCTTCCTGATCGGCGCCATCCCGAGCTTCGACCAGATCGGCTACCTGGCCCCGGTGATCCTGGTGCTCCTGCGCTTCGCTCAGGGCATCGCCATCGGCGGCGAATGGGGCGGCGCGGTGCTGCTGGTCGCCGAGCAGAGCCCGGCGAACCGCCGCGGTTTCTGGTCCAGCTTCCCGCAGGCGGGCGCGCCGCTCGGCAACGTCGTCGCGACCCTCGTGCTGCTGTTCCTGTCGTTCGTGATGCCCGAGGACGACTTCCTGTCCTGGGGTTGGCGACTGGCGTTCTTCTTCTCGGCGTTCATCGTGCTGATCGGCTGGTTCATCCGCACCAAGGTCGAGGACTCGCAGATCTTCCAGGAGGCCACCCAGGAGCAGCCGCAGGCCGAGAACACGTGGAAGGCAATCCAGCGCGTCTTCCGGGCCCGTCCGCGTGAGGTCCTGACGGCGATGGGCGCCCGGGTGATCGAGAACATCCTCTACTACATGGTGGTCACGTTCTCGCTGACGTACCTGAGTGTGCAGCTGAAGGTGGACACCTCCACGATCCTCACCCTGATGCTGATATCGCACGTCATCCATGCCGGCATGATCCTGCTGTTCGGCTGGATGTCGGACAAGCTGGGCCGCCGGCCGGTCTACCTGGTCGGTGCCGTCCTCGCCTCCCTCTACTGCTTCGTCGCGTTCCCCTTGATGGACACCAAGTCCGACGCACTCATCCTGTGCGCCATCACGATCGGCCTGATCATCCACGCGATCATGTACGCCCCGCAGCCCGCGATGATGGCCGAGATGTTCCCCACCCACATGCGCTACATCGGCGTCTCGATGGGCGCCCAGGTCACCGCGATCTTCGCCGGCTCGCTCGCCCCCGTCATCGCCACCCTGCTGCTGCGGACCTACGGCAGCTGGGTCCCCATCGCCATCTACGTCGGTGTGGCGGGCCTGATCTCGATCGTCGCGGTGCTGTTCATGCGCGAGACCAAGGGCTCCTCGCTGGCCACGCTGGACGAGGAGCATCGCGAGCGCTTCGGCACCACCCTCTGACACCCCCTTCCAAATTCTTGAATCCACTTGACCCGAAAGGTATCCAAGCCATGCGCACCATCCACCACTGGATCAACGGCGCCCCGGTCTCCGGCAGCGACCTCATCGACGTGACCAACCCCGCGACCGATCAGCCCATCGCCACCGTGCCGATGGCCGACACCGACACCGTGACCGCGGCACTCGCCGCGGCCTCAGACGCCTTCGACGACTGGTCGCAGACCACCCTCTCCCGGCGCGCCCAGGTGTTGTTCCGCTTCCGGGACCTGCTCGTGGAGAACCGATCCGAGCTGGCCGCCCTCATCACCCAGGAGCACGGCAAGACGCTCGACGACGCCGCGGGCGAGATCTCCCGGGCCGCTGACTCGGTTGAGTTGGCCTGTGGTGGACCGGCGCTCGTGCGCGGCGGGACGTCGCTGCAGACCGGACCCGACATCGACACCAAGTCGGTGCTGCACCCGCTCGGCGTCTGCGTCGGGATCACCCCGTTCAACTTCCCCGCGATGATGGGCATGATGATGGTCTCCGTCGCACTGGCGTCGGGGAACACCTTCATCTGGAAGCCGAGCGAGCAGGACCCGGGTGTCTGCATCCGGATCGCCGAACTGTTCACGGAGGCCGGGCTGCCCGACGGCGTGCTCAACGTGGTGCACGGTCGCCAGGACACAGTCGAGCGCCTCATCGACGACCCGCGGACCGAGGCCGTCGCGTTCGTCGGCTCGAGCCAGGTCGCGCAGATCGTCTACTCCCGCGCCGCGGCGGCGGGCAAGCGGGTACAGGCCTTCGGCGGCGCCAAGAACCACATGATCGTGATGCCCGACGCGGACCTCGACGTGGTCGCCGACCAGCTGACTTCCGCCTGTTTCGGGGCCGCGGGCCAGCGCTGCATGGCGATCTCGGTCGCGGTGGTGGTCGGCGAGAGCGCCGAGCCGCTGCTGGCGAAGCTGGCAACGCGGGCCGAGGAGGTCCGGCTCGGCCCGGGCGACGGCGACGACACCGAGGTCGGACCGGTTGTCAACCGGCAGTCACAGGAGCGCATCCAGGCCGCGGTCAAGGAGGCGATCGCCGGTGGTGCCCGCGCCGTGGTGGACCGCAGTGCCGAGGTGGTACCCGGCTTCGAGAGCGGCTACTTCGTCGGCCCGACCGTGCTCACCGACGTCGAGGGGTCCTCCGCCGCCTACCAGGAGGAGCTCTTCGGCCCCATCCTGGTGGTGCTGCGCGTCGACTCCCTGGGCGACGGTCTCGAGCTGATCCGCAGCCACCGCTACGGAAACGGCGCATCGATCTTCACCCGGGACGGCGCCGCCGCCAACGAGTTCGAGCGCCGCGCCTCGGCCGGCATGATCGGTGTCAACGTGGCCATTCCCGTTCCGGTTGCCGCGTACGCGGTGCAGGGCTGGAAGGACTCCGCCTACGGCGACACCGGACTGAACAATGCTTCGTGGAGCTTCTACACCCGCCCGAAGTACGTCACCTCGCGCTGGGACAGCGTGGCCGGCACCGATTTCGGGTTCCGCCCGAACTGACCGATCTCGAGTGACGAGGCCGGGCCCCACCGAAGTTCGGTGGGGCCCGGCCTGGTCCGTTGCTCCGCAAGCACGCTCAGCCGGCCGCCGGGTCGTCGTCCGGGACGGAGTCGGGCATGCCCTCGCCGTAGCGGTCGAGGATGTCGGCGACCGGCCGGCCCCACCGCTCGTGCGCCGACTGTCGTGTCATCCCCGCGGCGCGGCCGATGGTGGCCCAGGTGACGCCGGAGCCCCGCAGGCCCACCACCGTCTCCACCGCGTCGATGCCGGCGGCCAGCTGGATCCGGAAGCACGCGAGCTGCCAGGCCAGCTGTCGCCTCGCGGGAAGGTCGGTGCCCTCCTCGGCGAGCCACTCCTCGGTTCCCGGCAGCGGACCGGTACCCACCAGCAGGTCGGCCTGGCGCCCGGCCTCGACCACGCCGGCGTGGACCGTGGCGACGGCGGCCGCGGCAACGTCCGCCGTGAGCGCCCTCTCGATCTGGTCGTCCATCGTGCTCACCCTTCACTCGATGAATTGCGTCAGGTAAACCCTGACACTGCGGGCCAGCTCGTGTCAAGAGTTACCTGACGCCGGATATTCGGGCGCCCGCGTTGTCCGCAAGATCGTCGGCCATGCCGACGCCACGCCACCGAGCACCGCAATAGAGTTGGACCGCACCACCTTCCAACTGCTGTTGGACACTCGACATGGGCACACGACACACGGGGGAAACCAGTGACGATCGAGAAGATTCGGATCATCGGCGCCGGAGCCATGGGCCGCGGCATCGCCCAGGTCGCCGCCACCGCGGGCGTCGAGGTCGAGATCACCGACGTCAGCAGCGAGGCCGTCTCCGCCGCACTGGAGTTCGTCACCACGATGCTGCGACGTTCCGCGGAGAAGGGTCAGCGCACCGAGGCGGACGCGGAGGCCGCTGTCGCGCGACTGCGCGCCGGCTCGGCCCCGACCGCCCCCGCCGGCGACATCGACCTGGTGATCGAGGCGGTGGTGGAGCGACTCGACGTCAAGCAGTCGATCTTCACCGAACTCGAGGCGGTGACACCCGGCGCGATCCTGGCCAGCAACACGAGCTCGCTCTCGATCACCGCGATCGGCGCCGTACTGCGCGATCCCACCCGCCTGCTCGGGTTGCACTTCTTCAACCCGGTGCCGCTGATGAAGCTGGTGGAGGTGATCCCCGGACTGCGCACCGATCCCGCGCTGGTCGACGTGGGCCGCGAGTTCGTCGCCCGACTCGGCCACACCGCAGTGCTCGCCCGCGACACACCCGGCTTCCTGGTCAACCACCTCGGCCGCGGCCTGCCGACCGAGGCGTTCGCGGTGCTGTCCGAACAGACTGCGTCGGCGGCCGACATCGACCGGGTCGCCCGCGAGACCCTCGGGCTGAAGATGGGCCCGTTCGAGCTGATGGACCTCACCGGCCTCGACGTCTCGCACCCGGTGATGGAATCCGTGTCCGCCGGCTTCTACGGCGACCCGCGGCTGCGGCCGTCGCCGATCGCGGCGGGACGCGTCGCGGCCGGGCTGCTCGGACGCAAGACCGGCGAGGGGTTCTACTCCTATCTCGAAGGCAGACAAGAGGTTCCGGCCGAGCCACGGTATACACCCGACGCCGCGGCCACCGCGGTGTACGTGCACGAGGACACGGAGTTCGCCGACCTGCTGCGCGCCGCCGGGGTGCTGGTGTGCGACGCCCCCGCCGCGGACGCCGTGTCGCTGGTACTCCCGGTCGGCGAGCCGACGTACCGGGCGGCGCTCGCGGCCGGCCTCGACCCGGCCCGCACCGTCGGCGTCGACCCGCTCGGCGTGGCAGGGGGCCGGCTCACGGTCACCGTGCCCGCGACTCTCGACCCGGCCGTCGGCACCGCCGCCCTGAATGTCCTTGCCGCCACCGGTCGTTCACTCACCGTCACCGCCGACGGCCCTGCCCCGATCGCGCAGCGCCTGCTCGCGTCCATCGTCAACGTCTCGTGTGCGATCGCCGAACACGGCATCGGCTCGCCCGCCGACATCGATCTCGGTGCCCGCCTGGGCCTGGGCTACCCGCAGGGTCCGCTCACGCTCGGCGACACCCACGGCGCGGCATTCGTCCTGCGGATCCTGGACGGCCTGCTCGCATACACCGGCGACCCGCGGTACCGCGCCAGCGGTTGGCTGCGCACCCGCGCCGACCTCGGGCTCTCGCTGTGCGCCACCGGAACCCGACCCACCGACCTGTAGAGGACCGATCACCATGGACTTCACCCTCGACGACACCCAGCAGAGCGTGCGTCAGATGGCGGCGGACTTCGTCGACGCCGAGATCATCCCGCACATCCGCGACTGGGACCGCGAGGAAGCGGTGGACCTGGGCATTGTCAGACGACTCGGCGAACTCGGCTTCCTCGGCCTGACCATCGACGAGCGCTACGGCGGCACCGAGGTCGACATGCTCAGCTACACGCTGGTCTGCGAAGAACTCGGCCGGGGCGACTCCTCGGTACGCGGCATCGTCTCGGTCTCGCTCGGGCTTGTCACCAAGACCATCGCCGCCTACGGCACCGAGGAGCAGAAGGAGCGGTGGCTGCCGCAGCTCACCTCCGGCGACGCGCTCGGATGCTTCGCGCTCACCGAGCCCGACAGCGGCTCCGACGCCGGCTCGCTCCGCACTCGGGCCAAGCGTGCCGGCGACCACTGGATCCTCAACGGCGAGAAGATGTTCATCACCAACGGCACCTGGGCCAAGGTGGCGCTGGTCTTCGCCAGAACCTCCGACGACGGCGGCCGCGGCCTGACCGCATTCCTGGTCCCCACCGACAGCGAAGGCTTCACCGCCACCACCATTCACGGCAAGCTCGGCCTGCGCGGCCAGGCCACCGCCTCGCTGGCATTCCAGGATGTGCGAGTGCCGGATTCGGCCCGCCTCGGCGAGGTGGGCAAAGGCCTGTCGATCGCGCTGTCCGCGCTGGCCAAGGGCCGCATCTCCGTCGCCGCCGGTGCGGTCGGGGTGGCCCAGGCCGCACTGGACGCGGCGGTGAAGTACTCCACCGAGCGCACCCAGTTCGGGGTTCCGATCGCCTCGAAGCAGCTGGTGCAGGAACTGCTCGCCGACTCGGCGCTGGCCATCGAGTCCGCGCGACTGCTGACCCACCGCGCGGCGTGCCTGGTCGACGCCGGAGCCACCTCCAAGGAGGTGACGCTGCCCGCGTCGATGGCCAAGCTGGCGGCCAGCGAGACCGCGGTGAAGGTGAGCAACAACTGCCTGCAGGTGTTCGGCGGCTACGGTTTCATCGACGAGTACCCCATGGGCAAGTACCTGCGCGACGCCCGCGTCCTGACCCTGTACGAGGGCACCAGCCAGATCCAGAAGCTGATCATCGGGCGGGCGCTCACCGGCATCGACGCGATGTAGGGCCGCGGCCGGGGAAGTCGGCACCGGACTCGGCATCACCCGATCCGCCACGGCCGACACAGTCCGGTAACAGCGCCCGGCCGACCCGCGCCTGTGCTTACGATGTGCGAGTGGCCACGGACGTCGTCGGGCCGCCCACGTGGTGGGCCCGACGAAACGAAGCCGAAGGTTCCCCTGCACGCAGGCGGTGTGCACCGGGGCGCTGGATCGCGGTCGCCTGCATTCTGACCGCCGGGGCATGCTCGACCGGCCCACGCATCGATCGGGTCACCATGACCAGCGCCGTCACGGACGAGCAGCACCCCTGGACCGGACAACTCCTGCCCCCGCAGATCCCGACGATCGTGCCCCCCGGCCCACCGGGCACCCAACTGCCGGGCTCCGGTGAACCGGCCCGGGTCGACGGCGACCGCATCGGTCTCTACGGGGGCAGCCGTGACCGGCCGCTGTGCGACCGTGCGCGACTCGCCGACGACCTGACCGGCGACCCGGCCAAGGCCGCGGCGTGGTTGGGGGTTCTCGAAGTCGAGGACGTGCGGACCGCCGTCGACGCACTCACCCCGGTGCTGCTGCGGGCGGACACCCGGGTCACCAAGTACGGCTACGACGACGGGCGTGCGGCCCCGGCCCAGTCCGTGCTCGAGGCGGGGACGATTGTCCTGATCGACGACCTCGGCATGCCTCGGGTCCGCTGCGCGCGCGGCAACCCGCTGGACTCCCCCAGCGGCGCTGATCCCGATCCACTGGCGGTGCCCTGGCCGGACTACCAGGCGGATCGGGTGCTGGAGGTGCAGCCCGCGCTCAGCCCCATGACCGAGGTGTCCGTGGTGGACCTGACGACCGGCGCCCTCACCGCGGTTCCCGTCGGCGCCGCTTCGCAGCCGCCCGTCGCCCCTCCGACATCCCCACCCACGGCGCCGCCACAACCACCCAGGCAGGCCGCTCCGGCGCCGGTGCTGGCCGAGCGCCGCCCACCGGTGCCACCGCCTCCGCCGCCACCGATGCCTCCGCCACCACCGGAGCCCCCGCCGCCGCCGGAACCCCCGCCGCCACCGGCTCCCGTCGTGGTGCCGGCAGCTCCGCCGCCACCGGCCCCGCCGCCACCGCCCGAGATCCGGGTGGAGATCCCGGGGCTGCCGCCGCTGGTGATCCCGATCCCGTGACCTGGCCTAGGACAGCACCTCGACGAGCGTGGTCTCCGAGTCGCCGATCATGTACTTCTCGATCGCGTCGAGGTGCTTGCGCCAGAACTCCTGCGCCGCGGTCGCGTCCCCGTCGCGGATCAGGCCGAGCAGCTTGAGGTAGGCCCGATGCGCGGCGCGGGCGGCGGGCCGCTCGTTGCCGCCCCCGTGCGCGGCGATGAACAGCGCATTGTGTGCGTCGATGATGTGCACGAGCATGCCCCCGAGCACCGCGAGCGTCTGGTTGCCGGCCAGGTCGATCAGCGCCTGGTGCACGTCCACGTCGTGCCGCGCGAAGGCCTCCGCGTCGTCGAGCAGGTCCGCGCCGGCCGCGAGCAGGTCGGCGAACGTCTCCAACTCGTTGCCCTGGGTCCCGGCGGCCAGCATCCCGACCGCGGACACCTCGAGCGATGCCCGGGCCCGGTAGACGTCGACCAGCGGCGTGCCCTGGTACTGCAGCAGCAGCCCGGTGTACCGCGCCGCGCTGGACGCGTCGGGCGCGAGCACCCGGGCGCCGCCGTGGGCGCCGCGCAGGACCGTGATGATCGCCTCGGACTCGAGGATCCGGAAGGCCTCGCGCAGCGTCGGCCGAGACACCCCGAACTGCTCCATCAGGATGGCCTCGGTGGGCAACGGGTCGCCCACCTCGAGCTCTCCGGTGATGATCCGGCGACGCAGACTGGCAGCGACGAGTTCACCCGCCTTGGGCACCCGAACCACGGACGACTTCGATCCCGCTACCACTGAGCCCCCTTTGTTGCACCCGAGTCGACGCGGCCTGACCAGGCCCGACGATCGCCCAACGGTACAAGAGGGTGCCGCTCCAGCGGCTATCCGCCCTCGATCGGGCCCGACGCCGGTGCCAGGTACGCCCGCTGCACCGCGTCGAGATCGGCGCCGATCTCCGCCGCGGTGCCCGAGAGCATCACCTGCCCGCGGCGCATCACGTACACCCGGTCCGCGACCGCGAGTACCTGCCGGACGTGTTGTTCGACGAGGAGCACACCGAGGTTGCGGCGGTCCGCTGCCTCCCGGACCACGGCGAGCAGTCGCTGCACGATCTGCGGCGCGAGTCCCAGCGACAGTTCGTCGGCCAACAGCAGGCGCGGGTCCCGTGCCAGCGCCCTGGCCAGTGTCAACATCTGCTGTTCGCCACCCGACAGCAGGCCGGCGGGGCGCTTGAGCAGTGCGCGCAGCTCGGGGAAGATCTCGCAGGCGGCGTCGGCGGTGACCCCGGCCAGGCGGAGATTCTCCGCCGTCGTCAGGCCCATGATCACGGACCGTTCCTCGGTCACGTAGCTCATGCCGCGGCGCGCCAGCGCCGACAGCGAGGAACGCTTCGCGGAGCCGAGCACCGAGAGCTCGCCCGCGATCGGGGCCAGTTCGCCGGCCACGGTGAGCATGGTGGTGGACTTGCCGGCGCCGTTGGCGCCGATGAGTGCCACCACCTCGCCTGCACTCACCTTGATGTCGAGGTCGCGGCAGACCACGGCCCCCGAGTAACCCGCGCTCAGTCCGCGGCATTCGAGCACGACGTCGGACGCCACCGTCTTCTCGCTGGTGATGGTCATCGCACTGCTCCCGTTGTCTTCTCGGTCCCAGCCGCGGTCTCGGCCTCGGCCGCAGTCTCGGTCTCGGTCTCGGTCTCGGTCTCGGCCGCAGCCTCGGTCTCAGCCGCAGTCTCGGTCTCAGCCGCAGCCTCGTCCTCGGCCTCGGCGCCCAGGTAGGCGTCGCGAACCGCCGGGCTGGCGGCGATCTCCTCGGGCGTGCCGGCCGCGAGCACCCGGCCGGCTGCGAGCACCACGATCCGGTCACAGGTGGACATCACCAGACCCATGTCGTGTTCGATCAGGAGCACCCCGGCCCCGCGTTGCACGGCCAGGTGCCGAATGGCGACCGCGAGTTCTCGACTCTCTGCGTCGTCCAGTCCGGCCGCCGGCTCGTCGAGCAGGATGACGGAGGGAGCGGAGGCAACGGCGCGGGCGATACCCACCAGCCGGCGCTGGCCGTACGACAGCTCGCTCGGCAGCACGTCCAGGTCGTTCTCCAGCTCGAAGTCCCGCACCACCGCCGATGCACTCGGTGAGAGGGGATGGCGGCCCGGGCTGACGAGGTCGGTGAGCCGGGCGAGCCAGGTGGACTCGTCGGCCCCGGCGTGGATGTTCTCCCCGACCGTGACGTCCTCGAACAGCTCGAGCGACTGGAAGGACCGGCGCAGGCCGCCCTTGGAGCGCCGCGCGGTGGACCAGCCGGTGATGTCCTGGTCCCCCAGCGTGAGCTTGCCGGCCGCGGGGCTGACGAATCCGGTGATGGCGTCGATGACGGTGGTCTTGCCGGCGCCGTTGGGCCCGATCAGGCCCACCACCTGCCCGGGCGCGATGTCGAGGTCGACGCCGTCGACGGCGGTCACACCACCGAACCGGACTGTCAGGCCGCGCACCGTCAGTGGCGTCGGGGTGACCGACCCGGTGGGCGCCTCGTCTGACAGCTCATGTCCACGGCGCTTCTTGCGCGCCAGCACCGCAGCCAGTGCGGGGTTCTTCCGCACCCCGCGGGAGATCATGTCGGCGATGCCGTTCTGGTTGGTGAGCAGGGTGACGATGAGGATCACGCCGCCGAGCAGCGCGGCGATGGCCAAGCCGGACAGCAGCCGGCTGAAGAGGGCGCCGGGCGCCATCAGCGAGCCGATGAGGCTACCCGTGACAAACCCGAGGCCGCCGGTCACCGCCTGGACCACGGCGTTGATCGACGCGAACACGTTGAACTCTAGGTAGGTGACGGCAGTGTTGCGCAGGCCCAGGAGGATGCCGGCCACCGCGGCCAGGCCGGACGCGAGCGCGAAGGCGTAGATCTTGACCCCGAACACGCTGATGCCGAGGGAGGCCGCGGCCCGCTCGTTGGTGCGCACGGCGATGAGCCGTCGCCCGGTGCGCGAGCGCCGCAGGTTCGCGACAATCAGACCGCAGACGACCAGCGCCACGAGGCACACCGTCGCCCACCGCTCGGGATGGACACTGGGCGTCACATCGAGTCCGAACAGGCTCAGCTGATGGATCTTCACCGAGCCCTCGAGCTTGTCGCCGGTGAAGGTCGGGTTGTTGAACACCATCTCCTGGATGGTGAACCCGAGTCCGAGGGTGACCACCGCCAGGTTCACACCCCGCGTCCGCAACGCCGGCAGTGCGAACACCACACCGATCGCGATCACCGCCGCCACGCTCACCAGGGCCGCGGGCACCAGTGGCCAGCCGGCCTCGCCGACGAGTCGCGCGGCGAACAGCGCGCCCAGGCCGCCGACGGTGTACTGGGCGAGCGAGAGTTGGCCGGCGAAGCCGGTCAGCACCACGATCGAGAGCAGGAACACCGCCGCGGCCAGGGTCAGGGTCAATGACCGCAGCCAGTCGCCGCCGCCCAGGATGATGCCCACGGCCACCAGGATCCCGAGGGCGACGAGCGGCCAGCGGATCTCGCCGGAACCGAGCTTGGGCAGCCGCTCCGAGACATGGCTGCGCAACGGCAGCCCCTTCCCCCGCACCACCAGCACCACCAGGATCACCAGGAACGGCACCGCCCGGTTGACGCCGGTGAGCGTTTCCATCCCGAGCAGATCCCGCAGGTCGTCCTGGTACAGGACGACCAGGCTCTCACCCACGCCGAGCAGCAGGCCGCCGATCAGGGTGAGGGGGAAGGAACGGAAGCCGCCGAGCAGCGCCGCGGCCAGCGCCGAGACCGTCACGATCACCACGAAGGCCGACGGGGTGAGCCCGGTCAGGGGCGCCACCATGATGCCGGCGGCACCGGCAAGGGCGCCGCCGACGGTCCAGGTCAGTGTGGCCAGCCGCTGCGGCGACCAGCCGAGCGCGGCGGCGGCTCGCTCGTTCTCGGCGGACGCGGTGATTGCCAGGCCCACCCGGGTGAAGTTGGTCCACGCCCACAGCGCAGCCGTCGACAGGATCGCGATACCCAGCAGGATCATCCGATCCTGCTGCACCACAACGCCTCCCCAGCGATACGCCTCGTCGGGCAGGAAGGTCTTCACCCGGATCGACGTACTGCCGTAGTACTGCTGCACCCCCGCCTGCAGGATCACCATCAGGCCGAGGGTGGCGGCCAGCCGGACGATCGGCGCGGCGTTGGCGAGCCACCGCAACACCAGCAGCTGAAATGCCAGGCCGATCAGTCCGGCCACCACGACCGCCACCAGGAAGGCCGGCAGCAGCCCCCAGTGTTGGTCGTGCCGAAGGGTTTCCAGGCATATGTAGGCCCCCACCATGGCGATCGCGCCCTGGGCGAAGTTCACCACCCCGGATCCGCGGTAAACCAGCACGATGCCCTGCGCCAGGAGCGCGTAGGCAGAGCCCGCTCCCAGGCCGAGAATCGCGAACTGCAAGAACTCAGTCATTCGTCAATCTCCAGGGTGGGGGCGTGGACTAGGCGGTGGGCGTACGCAGGTCGTACTGCGTCGGGTCGGTGACCAGCACGTCACCGTCGAACGTCATCTTGTACATCATCGAGTTCGAGACCCGCTGGAAGATCCCGAAGGGCTCGACCGCACCCGGCGTCCAGGCCGGGATCAGTCCCGCCATGTCGAGGTTCTTGGCGTTCTCGAATCCGCCCCAGACCGTCTTCGCGTTGATCTCCGGCAGGCCCTTGGCGACCTCGCCGAACGCACGAACCGACAGCCACGGGTTCACCGCGTCGCCGGTGAGGTTCTGCAGCTCGAGTTCCTCCTTGCCGGACTTGTCCATGTCCGCGAGGAAGTCCTTGAGTCCGGGGAAGTCCTCGGTGCTGGACGAGGGCGCGGGAGTCGGGCTGGTGTACGTCGAGGAGGTGGCGAAGGTGCCGAGGTCCTGCAGGTCGGCCTGGGTGAAGCCCGCCGTCCCCAGCGCGAAGGTCAGCTTCGACCCGAGCTGCTCGAACGCCTGCGCGATCGGGTTGGCGTCAGTGGCGCCGAGCGCCATGATCACGCCCTGCGCGCCGTTGCGCTCGGCCGCGGCGATGAACTGGGTGTAGTCGGTCGCGCCCGCGCCCACCGCGACGTCGTTGACGATCTCGGCGCCCTTCGCCTGTACCGCGGGGGTCAGCAGCCCGACCAGCTGCGCGGTGACCGGGAGGTCGGGGCGCATCAGGCTGAGCTTGGTCTTCCCCTGCGCCACCAGGATGTCGATCATCCCGTACAGGTTGAGCAGCGAGCCGGAGAACGGGGTGTAGACGTTCGTGGCGGTGAAGTCCGCCATGTTCACCGGGTTCAACCCGACTCGGGCGATGCCGGCGTCGAACAGGATCTTCGACGACGCCTCGGCCGAGGCCGGCGTGAAGTCCGCGAGGGTCGCGACGGCCCCCTCGGAGACCATCTTGTTCGCGCAGTCGACCTCCGTGTTCGGATCGCCCTTGGAGTCGCACTGCAGCAGTTCGAGCGGCCGTCCGTTCACGCCGCCCCGCTCGTTGAACGCGTTGACCGACGCGACCGTGCTCTCCGCGTAGGTGACGGAGCCGAGGCCCGGCGCCTCGATGGGCACGATCTGACCGACCTTGATCGGGTCTCCGGTGGCGGCGGTGGCGCCTCCCCCGGAGTTCGCCTCGCTGTCGCTGCTACAGCCCGCAGCGATCAGGCTCACGGTTGCGAGAGCGGCGATCGCGGGAGCGATTCTCTTCAAGTTCACGGCGCGTCCTTTGCGTGTCGGCGGCTTCATCCCGGACGCCATGCACAGATCCGCTCCCGTTGAGCTGCGGTTACCCGCTCGCCCCCGGTCTCGGAGCCACCCTGTCGCCCGACTTGGCAGCAGCGTATTGGAACGCGAGGCAAATTGTGGCCGACTTCACAAAAATTCAGTTACATGCCGAGACGCAATATCTCATCTGCCCTGGTCAACGCCGTTGAGCCAGGTACCAGTCGATGAGCTCCGGCGCGTCGATCGCGGTCCGATCGAGGATCCGATTTGCGTCGGCGCCCTGGAAGATCCGCTTGATCGGGACCTCGAGCTTCTTGCCGGTCCGGGTGTGCGGAATGCCCGGCGCCTCGACGATCTGGTCCGGCACGTGCCGGGGCGAGGCCTGCTCCCGGATCGCGGACCGAATCCGCTCCCGCAGCGCGTCGTCGAGCACCGCACCCTCGGCCAGCACCACGAACAGCGGCATCCAGTACCCGCCGTCCGGTTGCTCGGCGCCGATCACCAACGCCTCGGCGATCTCCGGCAGCCCCTCGACGGCCTGGTATATGTCCGCGCTGCCCATCCGGATCCCGTTCCGGTTGAGGGTCGAGTCCGACCGGCCGTGCACCACCACGCTGCCGCGATCGGTGACGGTGATCCAGTCGCCGTGGCGCCACACCCCGGGAAAGGTGTCGAAGTAGGAGTCGCGGTAGCGCGCGTCGCCGGGGTCGTTCCAGAACCGCACCGGCATCGACGGCATCGGCCGGGTCACCACCAGCTCGCCGACCTGCCCCCGGACCGGGCGCCCGGTCTCGTCGAAGGCGTCCAGCGCCACCCCGAGATAACGCGCGGACAGCTCGCCCGGCCACACCGGGACCGTCGGCACCCCGCCGACGAAGGCGGACACCACGTCGGTGCCGCCGCTGATCGAGTACACCGGCACCGCGGCCCCGACGTTCTCCGAGAGCCACAGCGAGGACGACGCCGGCAGCGTCGACCCGGTGATGCCCACCGCCCGCAGCGCCGCGAGGTCGTGGTCGCGGCGCGGGACCAGTCCGGCCTTGGCGACGGCCAGGACGTAGCCGGGGCTGGTCCCGAGCAGCGTGGCGCGGTGCCGGGCGGCGAGGGCGAAGAGGGAGTCGGTCGCCGGGTAGGACGGGCTGCCGTCGTAACAGACCACGGTGGCCCCGACCAGCAGCCCCGCCACCTGGAAGTTCCACATCATCCAGCTCGGGCTGGTGTACCAGAAGAGGGTGCTCTCGGGTCCGACGTCGTTCTGCAGGGCGATCGACTTGAGGTGCTCGAGCAGCACCCCGCCGTGACCGTGCACGATCCCCTTCGGCAGTCCCGTTGTGCCACTGGAGAAGACGACCCACAGCGGGTGGTCGAAGTCGACGGCGACCGGTTCGAGCGGAGCGTCGCCCGCGGTGGCGTCCGCCCAGGACATCACGTCTCCCGACGCCGCGGGACCGGAGTCCGCGCCGAACCGGCTCAGCTGCACCGTCAGGTTCAGGCTCGGCAGACCCTCGCGCAGCTGCTCCACCGCCTCGCCGCGGTGGTGCACCTTGCCGCCGAAGCTGTACCCGTCGGCGGTGACGAGGACGACCGGGGCGAGCTGACCGAGCCGATCGAGCGCCGCGTGTGCCGAGTAGTCCTGCCCGCACGCCGACCACACCGCGCCGATGCTGGCGGTCGCGAGGAAGGCGATCACCGCCTCCGGCACGTTCGGCAGGTAGCCGACCACGCGGTCGCCGGGGCCGACGCCGTGGCCGCGCAGCGTCGCGGCGAGTGCCCCGACCTGTCGACGCAGCTCGGCCCAGGACACCTCGACGTCCGCCCCGGCCTGCTCCGTCGAGTAGACCAGCGCGGGCCGGTCCGGCCGCTCGTGCCGCAGCACCTGGTCGACGTAGTTGAGCCGGGTGCCGGGGAACCACACCGCGCCGGGCATCTTCTCCTCGGCCAGCGCGGCGCCCACCGACGTCTGCGACTGCACGTCGAAGTAGTCCCAGACGGCGCGCCAGAAGCCGTCGAGGTCGTCGACGGACCACTCCCACAGCGCCCCGTAGTCGGGCAGCGTCACCGCGTGCCGCCGCTCCACCCACCGCGTGAAGTCGGTGATCCTGGCATCGGCGACGTCCGCGGCCGTCGGCACCCACTGCGGCGCCGGCGATCCCTGCTCGGTCGGTGTCACGTCCATCTCCACTCCCTCGACGAATCCCGGTTCAGTACAGCGTCAGTTGCCGGCCCGGCGCACGATCCGTTCGGCGTGTCGAAGCAGCGGTGCATCGACCATCCGACCCTCGAAGGCGAACACCCCGCGCTGGTGCACGGACTCCGCGAGAACCCTCTGGGCCCAGCCGGTCTCGTCCGCGGTCGGCGCGTAGGCATCGCGGATCACCTCGACCTGCCGCGGATGGATCGCCACCTTCGCGTCGAACCCGACCGCGACCGCGTCCAGGGTCTCTGCGCGCAGGCCGTCGAGGTCCTCGAGGTCCAGGTACACCGAGTCCAGAGCGAACCGCCCGTGCGCCTTGGCCGCCAGCAGCGAGGCCGAGCGCACGTGCCGTGCCACGTCCCGGTAACTGCCGTCCGCCCACCTGCTCGAGTTGCCGCCGAGGGCGGCCACCAGGTCCTCGGCGCCCCACATCACCCCGACCGCGTTGGCGACCTGTGCGGCCTCCGCGACCACCAGCGCGCCGAGTGGCGACTCCACCAGCACCACCACCTCGCGGGGTGCCAGCGAGCGGACCTGCTCGGCGGACTCGCACTTGGGCAGCATCACCCGCGGGTAGCGGGTCTGCGACAGCGCCGCCAGATCCAGCGCCTGGTCCGGCGTGCCCGCCGCGTTGACGCGGACCACCGTGCGCTCCGGGTCCAGCGGATTCTCGATCAGCGCCCGCCGGGCGGCCGCCTTGTCGTCGGGCCCGACGCCGTCCTCGAGGTCGAGGATCACCACATCCGCCGCGGCCGCCGCCTTCGCATACCGCTCGGGCCGGTCGGCCGGGCAGAACAGCCACGCCGAGCCGGGCGGGGTCCACGGAGCGGGTCCGTCGGAGCGACCGGAAGATGCCGTCTGCGTCATCGCCCCTCCCCCGTGGGCCGCTTGCGCACCATGGTCTTTCGGACCGCGGTCGCGACGATGTCGCCGTGCTGGTTGCGCGCGGTGTGGGCGAGGGTGACGATGCCCTCGCCCGGCCGGCTCTTCGACTCGCGCTTGTCGACGATCACCGTCTCCGCGTACATGGTGTCGCCGTGGAAGAGCGGCTTGGGGAACGCGATCTCGGAGAACCCGAGGTTGCCGACGATGGTGCCCTGGGTCAGCTGCGCGACCGACAGCCCGACCAGCGTGGAGAGCGTGAACATCGAGTTCACCAGCCGCTGGTTGAACGGCGGCAGCGCGTCGCTGAACGCGGCGTCCAGGTGCAGCGCCTGGGTGTTCATCGTCAGCGTGGTGAACAGGACGTTGTCGGCCTCGGTGACGGTGCGGCCCGGCTGGTGCTCGTAGACGACACCGGTCTCGAACTCCTCGAACCAGAGTCCGCGCTGGACAATTCTCTTCGTGGGTGCCGAGCCGGCCTCCCCCGTCGCCGCGGTCACATCCCCCGTCGCTCCGCTCGCCCCGTTCACAGCCCCGCCTCCCGCGCGATCAGCATCAGCTGCACCTCGGTGGTGCCCTCGCCGATCTCGAGGATCTTGCTGTCCCGGTAGTGCCGGGCCACCGGGTACTCGTTCATGAAGCCGTAGCCGCCGAAGATCTGGGTGGCGTCGCGTGCGTTGTCCATCGCGGCCTCGCTGGCCACCAGCTTGGCGATGGAGGCCTGCTTCTTGAAGGGCTTGCCCGCCAACATCAGTGCGGCCGCGTCGTAGTACGCGGTGCGGGCGACGTGGGCGCGCACCTCCATCCGGGCGATCTTGAAGGCGATGGCCTGGTTGGCGCCGATCGGCCTGCCGAACGCCTCCCGCTCCTTGGCGTACTTGACGGACTCGTCCACGCAGCCCTGCGCGGCGCCGACGCTGAGCGCGGCGATGGCGATCCGGCCCTCGTCGAGGATCCGCAGGAAGTTCGCGTAGCCGCGGCCGCGCTCGCCGAGCAGGTTCTCCTGGGGGACGCGGACGTCCTGGAAGGTCAGCGGATGGGTGTCCGAGGCGTTCCAGCCGACCTTGTTGTAGGCCGGCTCGGCGGTGAAGCCGGGCGTGGAGGTCGGCACCAGGATGGTGGAGATCTCCTTCGTGCCGTTCTCCCTGACCCCGGTGACCGCGGTGACCGTGACCAGCCTGGTGATGTCGGTGCCGGAGTTGGTGATGAACTGCTTGTTGCCGTTGACGATCCAGTCGGTGCCGTCCAGCTTGGCGGTGGTCTTGGTGCCGCCGGCGTCGCTGCCCGCACCGGGTTCGGTGAGGCCGAAGGCGGCGAGCGACTTACCGCTGGTGAGCTGCGGCAGCCACTCCTCCTTCTGCGCCTCGTTGCCGAAGCGGTACACCGGCATCGCGCCGAGCGAGACGCCGGCCTCGAGGGTGATGGCGACCGACTGGTCCACCTTGCCCAGTTCCTCGAGCGCGAGGCACAGTGCGAAGTAGTCGCCGCCCATGCCGCCGTACTCCTCCGGGAACGGCAGGCCGAACAGGCCCATGTCGGCCATCCCGTCGATCACCTTGTACGGGAAGGTGTGGTTGGCGTCGTGCTCGGCGGCGACGGGTGCGACGACGGTCTGCGCGAAGTCCCGGACGGTCTTCGCCAGCTGCTGGTACTCGTCGGGAAGCTGTCCGCTGGAGAGGTAGTCGGTCATGACGCGGCGCCCTTCGTTTCGATGTCGTTGTTGTCGTTCGTGTCGGTGGCGTGCGGAACCACCCGGACCAGCACCTGGTCCACCTTGACCTGGTCGCCCGCGGCGACGAGCAGTTCGACGGTTCCGTCGACCGGCGAGCGCATCGCGTGCTCCATCTTCATGGCCTCCACCACCACCAGCACGTCGCCCGCGGCCACGGCGGCGCCGGACTCGGCACCGACCGCGATGACGGATCCCGGCATGGGACTGGTGATCTCGGCCTCGCCGGCGTGCACGTCACCGGTGCGCACGTTCACCTCCGCCGCCTGCCGGAGCACCGCGGTGCCGTGGGGACCGGCCAGCCAGATGTGGCCGTCGTGCTCGGCGACGCGGTAGGTCGTCCGCAGTCCGTCGAGCACGAGGGACAGCAGCGGCCCGTCGAGTGTCGCGGTGAGGCTGCGGCTTTCGCCGTCCTCGAGCGCCACCGTCGCGGCGCCGGGGTGTCCGGCGATCCGGACGTGATCGGTGCGGGCGGGGCCGACCAGCCGGACACTGGTGGGAACCGACTCCCCCACCCGCCAGCCCGAGGGCAGCGCCCAGGGGTCGGCGATGTCGGCCCGCGCCGGCCAGCCGCCGAGCCATCGGTAGGTGCCGGCGGCGATGAACTCCTCGTCCGATGCCTGGGCCGCGACGAAGTCCTCGACCCGGCGGTCGAGCAGGCCGGTGTCCAGCCGACCGGCGACCACGTCGGGGTCGGCGAGCAGGAAACGGGCGAACTCGATGTTGGTCACCACGCCGAGCACCGCGGTCTCCCCCAGCGCCCGGTCGAGGCCCCGCAGCGCGGCGGCCCGGTCGGCGCCGTGCACGATCACCTTGGCGAGCATCGGGTCGTAGTCGCTGCCGACCTCGGTGCCCGCCCGCAGCCCGGAGTCGACGCGCACCCCGGGCCCGGTCGGCTCGACCACGTCGACCACCAGCCCGCCGGTGGGCAGGAACCCCCGCGACGGGTCCTCGGCGTACACCCGGGCCTCGATGGCGTGCCCGGTCATGGTCACGTCGTCCTGCCCGAAGCCGAGCTTCTCGCCCGCGGCCACCCGGACCTGCCACTCGACCAGGTCCAGTCCGGTCACCATCTCGGTGACCGGGTGCTCGACCTGCAGCCGGGTGTTCATCTCCATGAAGAAGAACTCGTCGGGGCTGTCCGCGGAGACGATGAACTCCACCGTGCCGGCGCCGGTGTAGTCGACGCTGCGCGCGGTGTTGCAGGCGGCCTCGCCGATCCGCGCCCGCGTCGCCTCGTCGAGCAGGGGCGAGGGCGCCTCCTCGATCACCTTCTGGTGCCGGCGCTGCAGGCTGCACTCGCGCTCGCCGAGGTGCACCACGTTGCCGTGTGTGTCCGCAATGACCTGGACCTCGATGTGCCTGGGACGCAACACGAATCGTTCGAGGAAGAGCGTGTCGTCGCCGAAGGCCGAGGCGGCCTCGCGGCGGGCGCTGGCGAGCGCCTCCGCCAGGGCGCCGGGCTCGGTGACCAGGCGCATGCCCTTGCCGCCACCGCCGGCCGAGGGCTTGACCAGAACCGGATAGCCGATGTCGTCGGCTGCCGCGATCAGGTCAGCGTCGGTCAGCCCGGGCCGGGCGATGCCGGGGACCACCGGGACGTCGAATGCCGCCACCGCGTTCTTTGCGGTGATCTTGTCGCCCATCACCTCGATGGCACGCGCCGACGGTCCGAGGAAGGCGATGCCCGCCGCCTCGAGCGCGGCCGCGAAGGCCGAGTTCTCGGAGAGGAATCCGTATCCCGGGTGCACGGCCTGCGCCCCGGTGCGGACCGCGGCCGCGACCACCTTGTCGATGTCGAGATAGCTCTCCCGGGCGGCCGCGGGACCGAGCAGGACCGCGGTGTCCGCCTCACGGACGTGGCGCGCGTCGGCGTCGGCGTCGCTGTAGACGGCGACCGATCGGATCCCCATCTCGCGCAGGGTTCGGATGACGCGCACCGCGATCTCGCCGCGATTGGCCACCAGGACGGTGTGAAATTCGGTCATGTCGGTCACATCCTGAAGACGCCGTAGGAAACCGGCTCGAGCGGTGCCTGCGCACACACCGAAAGCGCCAGTCCGAGAACAGTTCTGGTGTCGGCGGGATCGATGACTCCATCGTCCCACAGCCGGGCGGTCGAGTAGTAGGGGTTGCCCTGCGCCTCGTACTGGGCACGGATCTCGTCCGGATCGTTGCCCGAGCCGACGGAGCCGAGCACCGAGGCGGCCTGCTCGCCGCCCATCACCGAGATCCGCGCGTTCGGCCACATCCACAGGAACCGCGGCGAGTAGGCGCGTCCGCACATCGAGTAGTTGCCGGCGCCGTAGGACCCGCCGATCACCACGGTGAGCTTGGGGACCCGGGCGCAGGCGACCGCGGTGACCATCTTCGCGCCGTGCTTGGCGATGCCGCCGGCCTCGTAGTCCCGACCGACCATGAACCCGGCAATGTTCTGCAGGAACAGCAGCGGGACGCTGCGCTTGTCGCACAGCTCGATGAAGTGCGCGCCCTTCATCGCGGACTCGGCGAACAGGACGCCGTTGTTGGCGACGATGCCGACCGGGTGGCCGTGGATGTGGGCGAAGCCGGTGACCAGGGTCTTGCCGTACTCGGCCTTGAACTCCTGGAACTCTCCACCGTCGACGAGGCGGGTGATCACCTCGTGCACGTCGTACGGGGTGCGCGGGTCAGTGGGCACCACGTCGTAGAGCTCGGTCTGCGGTGCGACCGCGTCGACAGCCGGGATCACGTCCCAGGGCCGGTCGGTGCGGGGACCGAGGGTGGCGACGATCCGCCGGACGATGCGCAGCGCGTCCTGGTCGTCCTCGGCGAGGTGGTCGGTGACGCCGGAGACCTTGGAGTGCAGGTCGCCGCCGCCGAGCTCCTCCGCGGTGACGATCTCGCCGGTCGCGGCCTTCACCAGCGGCGGGCCGCCGAGGAAGATGGTGCCCTGGTTGCGGACGATCACGGCCTCGTCGCTCATCGCCGGGACGTAGGCGCCACCGGCGGTGCACGAGCCCATCACCGCTGCGATCTGGGCGATGCCCTTGGCGCTGAGGTTGGCCTGGTTGTAGAAGATGCGGCCGAAGTGCTCGCGGTCGGGGAACACCTCGTCCTGCCGGGGCAGGAAGGCGCCGCCCGAGTCGACCAGGTAGATGCAGGGCAGGTTGTTCTGCAGCGCGATCTCCTGCGCACGCAGGTGCTTCTTGACCGTCATCGGGTAGTAGGTGCCACCCTTGACGGTGGCGTCGTTGGCGACGATGACGCACTCGCGACCCGAGACCCGGCCGATCCCGGCGATCATCCCGGCGCCCGGGGACTGGTCGTCGTACATGCCGTTCGCGGCGAGTGGCGAGAACTCGAGGAAGGCGCTGCCCGGATCCAGCAGCGTGTCGACTCGCTCACGCGGGAGCAACTTGCCCCGGCCCACGTGCCGCTCCCTGGACGCCTGACTGCCGCCGAGCGCGGCGACGCCGAGCCGCGTGCGCAACTCGTCGACCAGCCGCTGATGCTCGGCCCTGTTCCGATCCCCGTCGACCGTCATGCCACCACCCGTCCACTCCGAGGTCCGTCAACCGCTGGAAGCGTCCGCTCCAAGTTCGGTTAACTCCAACTAACTCAATCTAAGATAACTTTGATTAACTGAGATGTCCAGATCCAATGTCAGAAGGAGCGATCGGATGGCACCCACACAGGCCACGGGGCCGGCCCCGACCCGGCGCAGCCAACTCAAGGCCGACCGTCGCCGTCAGCTGCTGCAGGCCGCGGCCCGACTGATCGCCGAGCGCGGATATGCGGGCGTCCGGCTCGAGGACCTCGGCGCCGCCGTCGGCATCAGCGGCCCGGCGGTGTACCGGCACTTCCCCAACAAGGAGTCGCTGCTGGTCGAGCTGCTGGTCGACATCAGCCGCCGCCTCTTCGACGGCGGCACCGAGGTGGCCGCGGCCGCCGACACGCCGGAGCAGGCCCTCGCCGACCTGGTCGAGTTCCACCTCGACTTCGCGATCGGCGAGCCGGATCTGATCCGCGTGCAGGACCGCGACCTCGAGTCCCTGCCCGACGCCGCACGGCGGCAGGTGCGCCAGTTCCAGCGGCGGTACGTCGAGATGTGGGTAGGGGTCCTGCGGCAGGTCGATCCCGGACTCGACGAGGCCGACGCCCGGATCAAGGCCCACGCGACGTTCGGGCTGATCAACTCCACCCCGCACAGCGTCAACCCGTCGGCACCCACCCGGACCCGCGCGGTGCTGCGCCGGATGACGGCGGCGGCGCTGGCGCCGGGGGTGTAGGGCGGCGCGCTGCGGTGGGAGAATTCGTCTCGGGAAGTCCTGGCGCTGGAGGGGCCGTGATGAAGCTGACCCGAGACGAGATCTGGTCATACGTCCACGCCGAACGCCGGGCTCTCGCCGCCGTGCTGGCCGACCTGTCCGACGACGAGTGGGCAACGGATTCGCTCTGCGCGGGGTGGACCGTCAAGGACGTCGCCGGCCACGTGATCGCCCATCCCCAGACCCGGCTTCGCGATTTTCGTGACGCGGTCCCCCTGCTGATCCGCGCGCACGGCAGCTACAGCGAGACCATCTACGCGCAGGGCAAACTGGTCTCCGACCGCCCCACGGCCGAGATCGTTGCCGACTTCGACCGGCTCGACGGCTCGCGTGGCCACCCGCCGGGTACCCCGGTCCGGTTCGCGTTGATCGAGATCCTGCTGCACACCCAGGACATCGCCCTCCCGCTCGGGAGGGCGCACGCCATGCCGCCGGTCGCCGCGGCCTGCGCGGCGGGACTGGTCCGGCCGCTTGCCTCGTCGATGGGCGTGCGGCACAAGGTCTCTGGCGTGCGGATGGTCGCCACCGATGTCGAATGGTCGGCGGGCAGGGGCGCGCCGGTGCAGGGTCCGATGCAGCAGTTGCTGCTCGCGATGGCGGGGCGGCCGGTCGACCGGAGCCAGCTGAGCGGGACGGGGGTTGCGGCGCTGCCCGGACCGTGACCGGCCGGCCGGACGCCGCCAACGGACGGACGCCTCGACTGATCCGTGCGGCGATGCCCACACAGTCCGGATGGGGCCTTCGTGTGACGGTCGGCCGCCGCGGACGAGTCTCTACGATCAGGCGATGACGCATGAACGTGTAGACGGACCAAGCTGGCGTCGCCCCAGCATCTGGATGGCGATCGGGCTGATCGTGGCCTACCTGGCGTTCTACTTGGCGGTGTCGCAGCTGATCGGGTGGATCTTCGCCGACGAGATCGACACGGACAACATCGTGAGTTCCGCGCCCAGCATCCTGTTCGGGCTCGCCCTGCCGATCGCGATCGGCGCCGTCGCACTGCTTGTCGTCGCTGTCCGACTCGGCCTGCTGGGGAAGATCTTCGGGCCCCAACCCATTCGGGGACGCGGCTGGATGTGGATCGGCCCGGTGCTGGTTCTGGCCGCGATCATCGCGCATGTGACCGGGACGGACTGGAGTTCGTGGACCGGCGGGCAGATCGCGGCAATGTTCGTCATGGGTGCCTGCGTCGGCCTCACCGAGGAGCTGGCCACCCGAGGACTCGTAGTCCAGATCCTGCGCGACGCTCGCCACAGCGAGAAGTACGTCGCGGTGGCCTCGTCGTTGATGTTCGCACTGATGCACACCGTGAACCTGCTCGCGGGTATGGAGCTGACCACCGTCGCCGCCACGGTCGTCTACACCTTCGGCTTCGGCATGTGCATGTACCTCACGATGCGAGTGACCGGCACCATCTGGGCGGCAGTCGTTCTCCACGCCCTCACCGACCCGACGACCTTCCTCTCCTCCGGTGGGCTCGACACCGCCGTCGGCACGTCCAGCAGCGGTGGTGCGATCGCGGCACTGGTGACGATCGCGCTCATCGTGTTCGGTGTTGTCGCGGCCTTCTTCGTCCGAGGCCAGGTTCGCGCAACGCAGCCTTTGCCCGCCGCTTGACCTCTCGGCCGGCCGCACCATCTCCGCGGCCGGCCGGTCGGTCTGCCACCGGGAAGCCTCCGGGCCGCCCCCGCGGTCGCCTACCCGCACGCGACGAACCCACGGGTTCGAATACCCGCCGCCAACCCATATGTCGGAGAAGCCGCGAACTGTCAAGAAGAGGAATATTTCCGGTTCACATACCTTTTGACCAGCATAAATAAACTAGAAATCGAATGTGCGTGCGAGTAGAATTCGACGTATGAAACTCGACGCCATACTCACCGACCCCGCCGGGGTCGAGGCATGGCGACTCGACGAAACCGAGATCCTCGCCGCGGTCCCCGAGCTGGTTCAGGACATGCGCAGACGCGACGCGCTCCTCGTCCGACTCGTGCACGAGGCGGACCAGAGATGCCTGCCCGAACACGCCGGCGCCGCGGACACCACCTCCTGGCTCGCCGGCGTCACCCGGATGCGCCGCGCCCGCGCCGCCCAGATCGTCCGTCTCTCCCGAGAACTCCCCCTGCACCCCCGGGTGGCCGACGTGCTGAACGAGGGACGGATCGAACTCGCCCACGTCCAGGTGATCGTCAACTTCCTCGGCCGCCTCGCGAAGCTCACCAAGGACTTCGGCATCGAACCCGCGGAAACGGACTGGGACCATCCCGACCCCGACAGCGGGCGGGCCGATGACTGCGAGGCCTACCTGCTCATCGCCGCCCGCGTCGAGGACACCGCACAGTTGCGCAAGCGGGCCCGCGAGATGGAGATCTTCTTCGAGCGCGACAGCGATCTCCCCTCCGACGGCGAGAACCCGGAACTCAACGAGTTCCACGCATCCGCGACTTTGGGTGGGCGGGTGCTCGTGAAGGGCAGCTTCGACGCCGAGTCCGGCGAGGCCCTGCAGACCGCCCTGTCCGGGCTGTCGAAGCCGCACCCGAGCACCGACGAGGACGGGCAACCCGATCCGCGACCCTCGCACCGCCGCCAAACGCCGCGCCGACGCCCTCGAACAGATCATCCGCGGACACCTCGACAACGCACGCGGACCGTTCGAAGGCGGCGAACGACCCCACGTCACCGTGACCATCGACGTCGACGCACTCAAGGACGCAGTCGCC
Organism: Rhodococcus sp. P4_C10; assembly: GCF_056402135.1. Classification (NCBI taxonomy): domain Bacteria; kingdom Bacillati; phylum Actinomycetota; class Actinomycetes; order Mycobacteriales; family Nocardiaceae; genus Rhodococcus; species Rhodococcus sp. P4_C10. Next base: position 40,207 of record NZ_JBFUHZ010000016.1, read on the forward strand.
GCAACGGCGCCGACACCCGCGACCGGGGCCTGGTCCGGAAACGACTGGGACTACCACTCCGACAACGCAACCGGACCCATCAGCGGCGAACACTGCGACGGCTGTACCGACGTCAGGCCGCCGCGGCACTACCGCCGCAGAAGGCACGCCAGCATGCCGTGGGCGGGACCGATCTCCGCCGCCATCGCGGCCCGCATCTCCTGCGACGCCCAGGTCACCCCGATCTTCGTCGACCGGGGCGGCAACCCCCTCGACGTCGGCCGAACCACCCGCATCATCTCCCCGAAACTACGGAAAGCGCTGGTCGCCAGGGACTGCGGCTGCGCCTTCCCCGGCTGCGGCCGCCCCGCCGCGTGGACCGACGCCCACCATGTCCGGCACTGGAGCAACGGCGGATCGACCGCGCTGTCCAACCTGGTGCTGCTCTGCAAGAAGCACCACACGATCATCCACAGGAACCACTGGGTCGTGCAGATCGAATCGGACGGGTTCCCGTCGTTCACCCCACCCGCGTGGGTGGACCCGTTGCGAAGACCCCGGCCGGCCCACAACCGGCGAGTGATCCACGGAGCCTGACCAGGCAAGGAACTACAAACTCACCCACAACCAGACCGGTTGCGGCCGAGACGCCCTCGGCCGCAACCGGTCTGCGCTTGGCGCACACAGCACGACGGGCGAGCACCGGTGACAACCCGATCCTCATCCCCGACCCCGTCCGACCCCAGCTAGGGTCCGAGGCATGCCCGAGAGCCTCCGCCGATGACCGTCGCGAAGTCCGTCGCCCTGTTCGCCCTCGCCGCGGTCCTCGAGATCGGTGGCGCCTGGCTGATCTGGCAGGGCGTGCGCGAGCACCGCGGCTGGCTGTGGATCGGCCTCGGCGTGATCGGCCTCGGGGCCTACGGCTTCGTCGCGACGATGCAACCGGACGCCAACTTCGGGCGGATCCTCGCAGCGTACGGCGGGGTGTTCGTCGCGGGCTCGCTGATCTGGGGCATGGCGATGGACGGGTTCCGCCCGGACCGTTGGGACGTCACCGGCGCGCTGCTCTGCCTGGTCGGGGTCGCGGTGATCATGTACGCCCCCCGCTGACCTGACCCGGCGCACCAGACGGCCCGGGACTCACACCGCCCCAGAATTCACACGGCCCCGCGCGACCGCGACATCCCGACCGCGAGGAGGGCCGACACCGCGACCGCGAGCCACATCCCGGTCAGCCCGATCCACCGGTGCACCGCGGCGCCGAGGACCACCCCGGCGACCAGCCCCAGCCACAGCCCAGCGAAGCGCACCCAGGCCCACCTCGGTCCCCCCGCGAGCGCACCCGCAATCTGCTGGCCGAGCTTGACCAGTGTTCCGGTCATGTAGGTCAGGCTGATCGACGCCTGGTCGCGCCGCTCGAACACCGTGTTCTCCGCCCCCATCGCCAGCGCCATCGACGCGATCACCACCTGGGTGGGCGCCACGTCGTGACCGGCCGCGGACACCGCCAGCAGCAGCGTCACCAACACCAGCACAGCGCTCGCACGCCGCCGGCCCGCCCGACGGCCGAGCAGCGAACCGGCCACCACCCCCAGCACGAACAGGCCGATCACCGACGTGCCCACCAGGGCCGAATGCCCGGCGCCGTCGACGGCCGCCACGGCGGCGCGGGTCGAGTTCCCACTCATGAACGAAACGAAGTACCCGCCGAGGGTGATGTAACCCATCGCGTCCACGAAGCCGGCGAGCGCGGCAAGGAGCACCGCCGTCGCGGCGGTCGTCCGTCCGAGACTGGTGATCACCGCGGCCTCCCTTGCAGTCGACTCCTGTCATCATGCGCCGCGCAGCGCGCGTGCGGACCGCACGCAAACGAGACGCCCCGCCTCTCGACCGGGGCGGGCCGAGAGGCGGGGCGAGGGAACGTGCCGCCGGGCGAGGGACCCGGGCCACGTTGGTCAGTAGGTCACTTGTGCATGATCACGCCGCGGATGTTCTTGCCGTCCCGCAGGTCCTGGTAGCCCTTGTTGACGTCCTCGAGGCTGTACCGCGTGGTCACCAGCTCGTCGAGCTTGAGCTGACCCGCGTCGTAGAGGCGCAGCAGGCGGACGATGTCGTACTGCGGGTTCATCGACCCGAACAGCGAGCCCTTGATCGTCTTCTGGTTCAGCGTCAGGTCGCAGCCCGAGACGTGCACGGTGAGCTTCGCCGGGTCCGCGAGGCCGGTGATCACCACGGTGCCGCCCTTGCCGATCACCGCAGTCGCCGCCGAGACCACCTCCTCGTCCACCGTGCCGACCAGGATCAGCGCCGCATCTGCGCCCTGCCCCCAGGTCAGTTCGTTGACCTTCTCGGCCGCACTGGCGGCGTCGGCAAAGGCATGCGTCGCACCGAACTTCAGTGCCTGGTCCCGCTTCATCGCGACCGGATCGACCACCACGACGTACTTGCATCCCGCGCTCACCGCGCCCTGCACGGCGTTGATGCCGAGGCCGCCGATCCCGTAGACGACGGCGGTGTCACCGGCCCGCAGGTTGCCGGCATTGACCGCGGTGCCCCAACCCGACGGCACCCCGCAGCCGACGAGTACGGCGGTCTCGAGCGGCAGCCAGTCGTCGACCTTGACCACCGAGTGCTGCGAGATCGTGGCCCGCTCGGCGAACGTGCCGAGCATGCACATGGCACCGAAATCGGTTCCCTTGGAGTGGAATCGGAAGGTCCCGTCGGGCATGGAGCCTTCCAGGATGGTGGCGCCCATGTCGCACAGGTTCTGCCGCCCGGTCGAGCAGTAGCGGCAGGTGCCGCAGTTCGGGATGAAACTGCACACCACATGGTCACCGGGCTTGACCTTGGTGACGCCCGGGCCGACCTCCTCGATGATCCCGGAACCCTCGTGACCGCCGACGATCGGATACCGCGGGGGCAGGTCGCCGTCGGTCAGGTGCAGGTCCGAGTGACACAGGCCGGCGGCGGTGTACTTGATCAGCACCTCCCCGGGGCCGGGGCCGTCCAGGTCGAGCTCCATCAGCTCGAAGGGCTTGCCGGGCTCGAGCAGCACTGCAGCGGTGGTCTTCATGTTGACTCCCTCGTGAATGTTGCGGTCAGAGTGCGACGTTGACGGACTTGGTGATGGTGTAGGCGTCGAGGCCGGACGCACCCAGTTCGCGTCCCCAGCCCGACTGCTTGTAGCCGCCGAAGGGCATGGCGGTGTCGAAGCCGTTGTACTGGTTGATCCAGACCGAGCCGGCCTTGATCTGCTTCGCGGTGCGGTGCGCCTTCGAGATGTCGCGGGTCCAGATGCCGGCCGCGAGGCCGTAGATCGAGTCGTTCGCGGCGGCCGCGACGCCGGACTCCGCGTCGAACGGCATCGCCGCGACCACCGGACCGAAGATCTCCTCGCGCACGATGCTGAACTCGGGCTTGACGTCAACAAAGACGGTCGGCTCCACGAAGTAGCCGCTCTCGCCCCAGCGCTTGCCGCCGGTGAGCGCCCGGGCGCCGTCGGCCAGACCGGCGGCGAGGTACCCGGTGACCTTGTCGAACTGCTCCTGGGAGACCAGGGGGCCGAGCTGGGTGGTGGGGTCGAGGCCCGGCCCGATCTTCACCTGGCTCGCCGCGTGGGCGACGGCCTGGGTGAACTCGTCGAAGATCTTGTCCTCCACGAACAGTCGGGTGCCGGCGACACAGCACTGACCGTGGTTGAACAGCCAGGCGTTGAGCGAACCCTCCACCGCCGCATCGAAGTCCGCGTCCGCGAAGACGATGTTCGGGCTCTTGCCACCGAGCTCGAGCGAGACCTTCTTCAGGTTCCCCTTCGCGGCCTCGACGATCTTCTTGCCCACCTCGGTGGATCCGGTGAAGGCGATCTTGTCGACGTCCTCGTGCGCGGACAACGCGGCACCGGCGTCGCCGAACCCGCTGACGATGTTCACCACGCCGGGCGGGAAACCGGCCTCCTGGAACACCTCACCGAGCAGCAGCGCGGTCAGCGGCGTCTGCTCGGCCGGCTTGAGGACCACGGTGTTGCCGGCGGCCAGCGCCGGGGCCAGCTTCCAGGACGCCATCAGCAGCGGGAAGTTCCACGGCACGATCAGCCCGCACACGCCCACCGGCTCGCGCAGTGTGTACGCGTGGAACTCGCGACCGGGCGCGAACGGCATCGACACGTTGACCGTGCTGCCCTCGATCTTCGTCGCCCAGCCCGCGTAGTAGCGGAAAACGTCTGCGGCCCAGGCCACGTCGACTGCACTGGCGATGCCGACCGACTTGCCGTTGTCGAGCGCCTCGAGCTGACCGAACTCCTCGGCCCGCTCACTGAGGATGTCGCCGACCCGCCAGATCAGGCGCTCACGCTCGTTGGGCTTCATCGACGCCCACGCGCCGTCGTCGAACGCCGCGCGGGCGGCCCGGACCGCCCGGTCGATGTCCTCCGCCTGTCCGTGGGCGACCTCGACGAGGGCGTTGCCGGTGGCCGGATCGTAGGTCGGGAAAGTGCGGCCCGAGGCCGCGTCGATCCACTCCCCGTCGATCAGGAGCTGCTTCGGTCGCCCGCCCAGGAAGCCCTGCACCCGGGCGGCGAGCGGGAAATCGGCGATCGCGGTCATCGTTACTCCTTCGCATGTGAACGTGTGATGCACGCCATACTCCGACGGAACGGGTCCCGCTAACTGTGCGACTTCCGGACAGTCCCCTAGGTCGTGATGTCGAGCGCCCGGATGCGGGAATACAGTGTGCTGCGGCTGATCCCGAGACGGACCGACGCGTGCACCTTGTTGCCACCGCACTCCTGCAGCGCGTCGACGATCGCCTGACGCTCGGCGCGTTCGCGGCCGGCGAGCCGGGACACCCGCGAGCTCGTCCGGTACGCCTCGGGCAGGTCGGCGAGTCCGAGCCTGTTGCTGGACCGCGCCTCGACCGCCCTGGTCAGCACCACCCTGAGCTCGGTGAGGTTGCCCGGCCACTCCCCCGCGACCAGCGCCTCCAGCGCGCTGGACGTGAGGACGACCCCCGGCGCCAGCTCGTCGAGCATCGCCTGCGCGATCTCCGGGAGCTCACCGAGGCGTTGCCGCAACTGCGGGACGGTGATCCGTTCCGGACACCGTGCGACCAGGGCCGCGACCGCCGCGGGCAGGTCGTCGACCGGGCCGCTCGTGAGCACGATCCGGGGGCCCGACTCGGCGAGGATCAGCTCGGTGACCAGCGGCAGTACCGCGGCGGGGAGCAACTGCGCATGCTCGATCGCCAGCACACCACCCGACGAGGCCGCATGTTCGAGCAATACGGCGAGCCATTGGTCGACTCCCACGATCGGCACCCGGGTCGCATCCATCCAGTGCACATGTTCGGTGCCCGCGAGGTCGCGGATCGCGGTGGTCCGACCGGATCCAGGCTCCCCGACGATCGCGACGGCGCTCCGGTTGCCACGTACCCGCCGCAGTTGGGCCCGCGCTCGATCGCCCGCGGACCCCGGCACGGCACCCCGGCGTCGGATCGGCGCACTCGTACGGTGCACCGGTTGGACCAGAAACAGGGTGCCGCCGTTGGTTCCGGAGATCCGGTCGGCCCGGACCGTGGCCAGTTCACCGGATGCCAGTTCCATGTCGATGGTGCGGGTCTGGTCCGGAAGCAGGTCCACGGCGAGGCCGCGCAGGGCCGCATGGTCGGCCACGTCGAGCAGGTCCAGCGCGGTTCGATTGGTGAGCAGGATGTCCTCGCCGATGGCGGCGACGGCGAGGTGACGCTGCGGCGAGACTCGGTGGAAGGCGTCGACCAACCGCTGCTCCGACGCCCGCGAACCCTCCAGCAGACGCCGTTCGATGTCCGACGCGGCCCGCTGCAGGAAGGGCGCGAACAACGAGTTCGCCTGTGGGGCAAACCCGGTCATGTCCAGAACACCCTCCACCCGATGCGTGACCGGATGGATGATGGGATGCCCGTAACAGCTCACGCCCTTGAACTGTTCGAGGTAGTGCTCCCCGCCGTTGATGACGACGCCACGGCGCACCTCGAGGGGTGTGCCGATCGCGTTCGTCCCCGCGATGTCCTCCCCGAACCGGGAGCCGAGGACCGCGCCGAGTCGATCCATGTGCCGTTCGACCTGCTGGTTGTCGAACGCCCTCGCCACGATGTGGCAGTCGCGGTCGGCCAGCAGGACGCAGAGCCCGGTGCCGGCGATCTGGCCCCGGATCTCGTCCAGGATCGGCTGCGCGGCCCGAATCAACCGGCTCGTGAAGTCCACGTCCGGCGACGGGTCCGCGTCGAACGCGCCCTCCGGGTCGACACCGCTGAGCGCCGACCGCTTCCAGGACAGCGCGATCTCCGGACGGACCGCAGACCCTCCTGCCGCCCCCTCTGTGTCCACGCCCGCTCCCGCTATCGGTGACCGATCAGTTCGACCGACTGCTCACGCATCTCGATCTTGCGGACCTTCCCGGTCACCGTCATCGGGAACTCGTCGACGACGTGGACGTAGCGCGGAATCTTGTAGTGCGCCAGCTTTCCGTCACAGAAGGCGCGAACGGCGGCGGCGTCCAACGGCTCCGCACCCTCGCGCATTCGGATCCACACCATCAGCTCCTCGCCGTACTTCGCGTCGGGCACGCCGACCACCTGTGCGTCGAGGATGTCGGGGTGCGTGTAGAGGAATTCCTCGATCTCGCGCGGGTAGACGTTCTCCCCGCCGCGGATCACCATGTCCTTGATCCGGCCGGTGATCGCGACGTAGCCGTCGGAGTCCATCACCCCGATGTCGCCGGTGTGCATCCACCGGGCGGCGTCGATCGCCTCGGCAGACTTCTCCGGGTTCTCCCAGTAGCCGAGCATCACCGAGTAGCCGCGGGTGCACAGCTCGCCGGCCTCCCCGCGAGGCACCGTCAGACCGGTTGCGGGGTCGACGATCTTCACCTCGAGGTGCGGTCCGACCCTCCCCACCGTGGACACCCGCTGGTCGACGGTGTCGTCGGAGCGGGTCTGCAGCGAGACCGGGGACGTCTCGGTCATGCCGTAGCAGATCGACACCTCGGCCATCCCCATCCGCTCGATGACCTGCTTCATCACCTCCACCGGACAGGGCGAGCCGGCCATGATGCCGGTCCGCAGGCTCGACAGGTCGTAGTCGTCGAAGCCGGGCTCGGCGAGTTCCGCGATGAACATCGTCGGCACGCCGTAGAGCGAGGTGCACCGCTCCGCCTGCACCGCCTCCAGGGTGGCCTTCGGGTCGAACGCCGGGCCCGGAATCACCATCGCCGCACCGTGACTGGTGCACGCGAGGTTCCCCATCACCATTCCGAAGCAGTGGTAGAACGGCACCGGGATGCAGACCCGGTCGGCTTCGGTGTAGTGGCACAGCTCGCCGACGAAGTAGCCGTTGTTGAGGATGTTGTGATGGCTCAGCGTGGCACCCTTCGGGAAACCCGTTGTGCCCGAGGTGTACTGGATGTTGATGGGGTCGTCCGACGAGAGCGCGGCCTGGGCCGATGCCAGCACGGACGGGTCGGCCGCCTGCGCGGCCAGGCCGTCCGCGGCGAGCGCCTGCCAGTCCTCACTGCCGAGCAGGACCACCGACTCCACGCCGGGGCACTGCGGCCGGACCGTCTCGATCATCGCCGCGTAGTCGGAGGTCTTGAAGCTCGGCGCGGCCACCAGCATCTTGATGCCCGCCTGCTCGAGCACGTACTGCAACTCGTGCGAGCGGTAGGCCGGGTTGATGTTTACCAGGATCGCGCCGATCTTCGCGGTCGCGTACTGGATCAGGGTCCACTCCGGGCAGTTCGGGGCCCAGATCCCCACCCGGTCGCCCTTGCCGACACCCCGGGCCAGCAGCCCGGCCGCGACCCCGTTTACCTCCACGGCGAGCTCCGCGTAGCTCCACCGCCGCCCGGAGGCGTGGTCGACGAGGGCATCACGCCCACCGTGGGCCGCGACCGTCCGGTCGAAGTTGTCGCCGATCGTGTCGCCGAGCATCGGGCTGTCCCACGTGCCCGAGGCGTAGCTGGGCAGGGGTGGATTGCCGGGCCGGGTTCCACCGGGCAGGACCGTGATCATCCGTTTTCCTCTCCGGGCGCCTGTGCCGGCGCCTCCGGGAGGGCCCGCCTCGGCGAGCCCTCCCGTGGTCGAACCTACTCGTTTCGATGTGACCTACGACATACTCTGCGGTTCGGGGCCGGCATAACTGTGCAAAGTCCGGACACCCGGTACCGGCCGAGCGTCAGAGCGCGTGGTCCTTGGTCTCGACCAGCGCCTTGGTGCAGAAGAAACTCAACACCGCGAGGACCGCCAGCATGACGCCGATTGCGGAGCTGCCGTACGCCGACGCGAGCGGCGCGGCAATCAGCGGCGGGACCGCGCCGCCGAGGACGCCGGCCAGGTTGTAGCCCAGCCCCGCGCCGGTGTAGCGGTAGCGGGTCTGGAACATCTCGGGCAGCAGCGCGCCGCACGGACCGTAGGCGACGCCGAAGATCGCGAGCGTCACGAACATGCCGATCGCGAAGGCCACCGGCGATCCGGTGTCCAGGATCGGGAACAGTGCCAGCGCCCAGACCAGGGCGGCGACGCAGGACGCCATGATCACCTTGCGGCGGCCGATCCGGTCGGAGTAGAGCGCGGAGACGATGATCGCGATCCCGAAGACGACGGCGGATGCGATGCCGACCATCAGCACGAACGGCCGGCTGAAGCCGAGCGTCTTGGTTCCGTAGCTGGTGAGGAAGGCCGTGCCGAGGTAGAAGAAGGCGAACAGCGTGGCCAGGGCGCCCGCGGAGAGCAGGATCTCCTTGCGCTGGTAGCGCCAGGCGTCGAGGAACGGCAGGGTCCGGGGCGCCACGTCCGGCCCGTCGAGTTCGCGCTGCGCCTGGTTGGCGCGGAACACCGGGGTCTCCTCGATGGCGAGGCGCATGTACAGGCCGATGCCGACCAGCACGATGGAGAACAGGAACGGAACGCGCCAGCCCCAGTTGAGGAAGGTCTCGTTCGAGTCGCCGAGCACCGCGCCGGTGATGAGGAAGGTGCTGCTGGAGAGGATGAAGGCGATCGCCGGGCCGAGCTGCGGGAACATCGCGTACAGGCCACGCTTGCCGGGCGGTGCGTACTCGGCCGTCAACAGCGTCGCGCCTGCCCACTCGCCGCCGACCGCGAAGCCCTGCCCGAAGCGGAGCAGCACCAGGATGATCGGGGCCGCGACGCCGATCGTGGAGGCGCTCGGCAGCAGCCCGATGAGCAGGGTGGAGATGCCCATCAGCAGCAGCGTGGAGATCAGGGTCTTCTTGCGGCCGATCCGGTCGCCGTAGTGCCCGAACAACATGGCCCCGACCGGCCGCGCGATGAAGGCGACCGCGAAGGTGGCGAACGAGGCGACGGTGGCGGCGGTGGAACCGAGGGCCGGGAAGAACACCTTGGGGAAGACCAGCGCCGCCGCGGTCCCGTAGATGAAGAAGTCGTAGAACTCGATCGTTGTCCCGATACAACTGGCGACCGCTACCCGGCGCACGCTGGTGTGCGTCGCGGGCGGGGCGATCCCGGGTCCAACTGCTGGCGACACTGCCGTCATGGAGGTCCTCTTCTCGCGCCATGCGCGATGCCCGGTCGGGCATCGCTGACTGCGAGAAACGTAGTGAGCTGGCTCACCCCCGAACCACCCCCAAAAAGGGGGTGCCGTGACCCACGTCACCCCCGGGGGGGTTCCGGCGAGACGGCCGCGCGCGGCACCGGGATGCCGTGTAGTAGGCCTCGTCGACGAGCATGCCCTCGGTGCCGAACTCGAGGTCCCAGCCACCGGGTGCCCGCACGTAGAACGAGACCATCTTGTCGTTCGTGTGCCGACCCAGCGTGGACGAGATCGAGAAGCCGAGCCTGCCTACCCGGTCCAGCGCCTGACCGACCGCGTCGAGGGTGTCGACCTCCATCATCAGGTGCACCATGCCCGGAGCCTCGGTCGGCGGCGCCGGGCACAGCGCCAGGCTGTGGTGCCGCCGGTTCACGCCCAGGAACCGCACCCGCTGCGCCGGACCGGGCGCGTCGAGGCGGATCGCACCGCGCGGCCTGAAGCCCAGTACCTCGGTGTAGAAGTCGTAGGACTCCCCGAACCTCGCCGTCGGCAGGACCACGTGACCGAGGCCGTGCTCCCCCGTCACCCAGCGACCGCCGTGACCGGTGACCACCGGCGAGTGGTCGAGCACCGGGCCGAAGAACACCTCGACCCTGGTGCCGACCGGGTCGTCGAAGGCGATGACCTGCTCGGCGTCGCGGTACAGCGACTCCTCCTCGGACAGCACCTCGACCTCGATCCCGGCCTTCTCGACGGACTCCCGGACGCGTTGCAGGGCAAACTGGTCCCGCACCTCCCAGCCCACGGCGAGCGCTCTGTCGGCTTCACCGGGCAGGATGACCAGCCGGGCTCGCCGCTCGTCGACCCGCAGGTAGAGTCCGTCCTCCTCGGGTCCGGAGCCGACGGCCATGCCGAGCCCGTCGACAACCAACTCCCGCCAGCGAACCGGGTCGGCGGTCTGGATACGCAGGTATCCGAGCTGCTTGATCTCTGTCATGGTGGTACCTCTCAGTCAGATCATCGAGCGGTGGACGCCCTGCGGCTCACCGCCGAGCTGGACCAGCGCAGACGAGTGGAAGATCGACCCCGGCACGTGGATCGCGTGCGAGAGGCCGACGTGCGCATCCCGCCAGAAGCGCTGCAGCGGGGTCTTCAGATGCATTGCGCCGCCGCCGGATCGGGCGAAGATCTCGTCGACGGCCCGCACCGCACGCCAGGCAGCCGCGGTCTGGGTACGGCGGCCGACGGCCCGCTCCTCGAAGGTGACCTCCTGGCCCTTCTCCGTCCTGTCCCAGAAGCGGTCGACGGTCTCGAGGATCGCGGCCCGCGAGGCCGCGATCTCCGCTGCGGCGTCACCGATCGCGTAGAGGACGTACGGGTCCTCCTTGATCGGGATGCCGGTGACCGCGACACGCTCCTTCTGGGCTGCGATGTGACAGGCCAGAGCGCCCTCGGCCATGCCGATCAGCGAGGAGGTGATGCCCAACGGGAAGATGCAGGAGAACGGGAAGTTGAACAATGTCTCACTGCGGCCGGCGATCTTGGGAGCGGTGCCGTCGAAGACGGTCTCCGAGTCGATGGTGCGGTAGGACGGGATGAAGGCGTCGGAGACGATCAGGTCCTTCGACCCCGTCCCGCGCAGGCCGACGACATCCCAACTGTCCGGGTCGATTTCGTAGTCCGAGCGCGGCAGCAGCACGTGCAGCACCTTCGGGGGCATCAGCATTGCGCCGTCGGCATCGCCGAGGGCCGCACCGATCATAATCCAGCCGCAGTGGTCGGTGCCCGAGGAGAATGACCACTTGCCGTTGAGGATGTAGCCGCCGTCGACCGGCCTGGCGACGCCCATGGGGGCATACGGGGATGCCATCCACATGTCGTTGTCCTCGCCCCAGATCTCGTCCTGGGCCTTGGTGTCGAAGAACGCCAGTTCCCACGGGTGGACGCCCACGATGCCGGCGACCCAGCCGGTTGCGCCGTCGAGCGCACCGATGGCCATCGTGGTCTCCGCGAACTCGCGCGGGTGCGCCTCGAGACCGCCGTACTCCTTGGGTGCCAGCATGCGGATCACGCCGGAGTCCCGCAGGATCTTCGCCGAGGTGTCCGACAGTCGCATCAACCTGTCGCCCTCGGGACCCTGGGCACGGATCTCGTCCGCGTGCGCCATGATGTGGTCGAGTACCTGTCCCATTGCTTCCTCACATTTCCTGTACTGAAAACTTTTGTGCGCAATATTCTTCGACGATCTGGGTCAACTCAGGACGGCAAGCACGCCGCGGCAGTTCCGCCGGCCCGTCACCCCAGGCCCGCACCCGTGCAACAGAACCTGCGGCGGACGGTCAGTCCCCTCACCGCGACGGTAGTGAGCCGCGCCCCCGTTGTATCGGACCTTCCCGATCAACGGAACACCGAACTGGGTGGACCGTTTTCCCTTGTCCCCCAATGACACTTGTCCCCCAATGACACTTGCCCCCACACCACCGGAGACAAACCCGGGTCCAGCTCACCGGGACCGGCAGCGCCCGCGGCGGCCAACCGGACATAGAACTGATCCGACCGAATCGCCGACCCCGTAAGGAACTGCCATGCCCGACATCTCCCACTCCGACGTCGAAGCGCGCCTGCTCGCGCTCGAACACCAGGTCCGCGAACTCACGGACAGGTCCGACATCCTGCAGCTCATCTACTCCTACGGGCCGGCCGTGGACACCTGCGCCGCCGAGGCGGTGTCCGGGATCTGGACGCAGGACGGCGTCTACGACGTCGACACCGGCTTCCTGCGCGGCCGCACCGAGATCGAGGCCATGGTCGGGTCGGACATGCATAGGGGGTTCGTCCGTGGCGGCTGTGGGCACGTCACCGGCCCCGCGCACCTCATCGTCACCGGCGACACCGCGGTCGCCACTCTCTACTCGCAGTTGATCACCAAGAACCCCGATGCCGACGGGTTCACCGTCAGCCGACTCAGCGCGAATCGCTGGGAACTCGCCCGGGCCGCCGACGGTTGGCGGGTGACGGCGCGTACCAATCGACTCCTCGACGGCGGTGCCGCCGGGCGCGAGGTGCTGACTGAGGGCATCTCGGCCCCGACGCGCCCGTAGTCGCACCCACCGCGGCAGGTGGCTCGTCCTCACCGTGGTCGGCCACCTGCCGTCTCGACTCCCAGTACCGACAGTCCACCCTTTGACCTGCACGGACAGACCGAGCGGGGGCGCGACCCGAGGGCCGCGTGACCGTCGTCACGTCCGTTGGTATAGTCGCCGGACACTGATTGATTGATCGCTTGCTCAATGACCGCCGGGCGCATTCGACGTTCGTTGACACCTCACCACTGGAGGACCAGGAAGCCATGTCGGGTGACGAAAACTCCGCGGTCGCGGTGATCGACCGCGTCTCGATCCTGCTTGACGCCTTCAACGACTGCGAACGGCTCACCCTGTCGGAGCTGTCACGGCGCACGGGCTTCCCCCGCTCGTCCACGCACCGGATGCTCGTGCAACTCGTGCGGGTGCAGTGGGTGCGCAGGCGCGGCCACGCCTACGAGCTCGGCATGAAGATGTTCGAACTCGGCTCTCTCGCACTGCATCACGACAGCGTGCACCGCGCAGCCCTGCCGGTGATGCACCAGCTGCAGTCGACCACGGGGCTGGTCGTCCACCTCGCCGTACTCGACGGATCGGACGTCCTCTACCTGGAGAAGATCGGCAGCAGGTTCACCATGTCGCTGCCCTCGCGCGTCGGCGGGCGACAGCTTGCCATCCACACCGCGCTCGGGAAGGCGATCCTGGCCGGCACCGGGGCGGACCCCGAGACACTGATCGCGCCGCACACCGTCCCTGCCACTCCGCACAGCATCTCGGATCCCGCGCAACTGCGGCGCGAGTTCGCCCGCATCCGCGAACGCAGCGTGGCGCACGACCGCGACGAGACGGTCCTCGGCGTTTCCTGTGTGGCCGCCGCCATCGGCGACGCACGCACCACGGTCGGGGCGATCTCGGCCTGCGGGCCCACCGACAAGATCAACAGCTCGGCGCTGGTGGCGCCGGTCCGGATGGCGGCGCTCGCCACGTGGCGGCGGATGACCGAACAACGTCCGCCCCGAAGCATCCCGGCCTGACGACGGCCCCTGGCAGACGCTTGCGCCCCGAGCGCCAAAGAGGTTGTGCCCCCTGCGCAGACGCGCAGGGCCGGGGTGACGTCCTCGACGTCCACGAAGAACTGGCTGTACCAGCGGCGCAGCTGGTAGACCGGGCCGTCCTCCTCGGTCAGCAGGGGGTTCTCGATCCGAGACTTGTGCTTCCAGATCTCGATGTCCTGCTTGAACTGCACCTCGACGCCCTCGGTGAACATCGTCGCCATGGCCGACGCCTCCTCGTCGGAGACCCCCTCCATCCGCTTGACGGAGGTGCCGAACTGCAACACGAACGAGTCCTGGCTGATGGGGTAGTGGCAGTTGATCAGCTTGGTCTCGACCTTGTTGCCACCCGCGATCGTGTAGACCGTGTCGAGCATGAAGGACGGACCGTAGTAGAACGCATCGGACACCGTCTCCGCGTCCGGCATGTCCAACTGCACACCCGTCTGGATGTCGTCGCGGCCGGACGAGCGCATGTGCTGCGCGGCAACGTGACCCTCGAAGACGTTCTTGAAGAACTCGGGCATCTGGAAGTGCACGTAGAAGAAGTGCGCCATGTCGACGACGTTGTCGACGATCTCACGGCAGTTCGACCCCTCCACCACGAACGAGGTGTAGGTCCAGTCGCTCCACTCGTCGGTCCCCCAGCCCTCGATCTCCGGGATGGTCACCTCGGCCGGCGGCGGGTTGCCCTGCGGGTCGTTCCAGACGAAGAACAATCCGTTGCGCTCCAGCGTGATCCAGCTTCGGGTCTTCGCGATCGGGGGAACCCGGCGCGCATACGGAATCGCGGTGCACCTGCCCTTGCCACCCCAGCGCCAGTCGTGGAACGGGCAGGCGATGTCGTCGCCCTTGATCTCACCCATGGCGAGGTTTCCGCCCATGTGACGGCAGAACGCATCGAGCACGTTCAGCTCGCCCTTGCTGTCCTCCCACACCACCAGATCGGTGCCGAAGATCTTCAGCTGGTGCGGCTTTCCGTCCCGGAAGGACTTCGCCAGGCCGACGCAGTGCCAACCCCGGGCGTAGCGGGTGGGGTTGGAGCCTGCCTCGATGTTGCGGACCTCAGGCTCCACGGCCGATTCCACGCTCATATTTCCTCCATTGTGTTTGACGTGCCGGCCGGGGGCTGTCCCAGCCTGTTCGACGTGTCTGATCGGTCAGTTCAGGCGGCCGGGCGTCGGGCAGCTGCGCCCCGACTCGACGAGGCGGCCCTCGCGGACCGCGGCAGCGACGGTGGCCCGCAGCGCGGTGCAGCTGGCCACGTCCGCGCTGCGGACGCCCCGCTCCGCCAGCGCGCGGAACTCCGCGCACCGGTCTTCGGCGTCCTCGATCCACTGGACGCTGGTGTGGGTCGGGCTGTACTTCTCCACCAGCACCCGGTTCCCACATTTCTGGCAGTCGAGCTCCTGCATGCCGCGGTCCTTCCGATCGGGGTTTCCGAGCGAGACTATGAAGATCCGGCGCACATCCGTAGCCCTTGTTCCGTTGAGCTGTAATCTTTTCCGGCGCTGTCAGCGCATCAGCGCCTGCCCTCCGTCGACCGTGAGGGAATGCCCGGTGACGTACCGCGAGGCCGGGCTGCACAGGAAGACCACCGCGGGCCCGATGTCGTCCTCGGGATCGCCCAGTCGACCCAGCGGGATCGTCGCGAGATACGCCTCGAACTCTGCGGGAGACAACTGTTCCCACTCGTCGAGCATCGCGGTGCGGGCCAGCGGCAGAATCGCGTTCACCCGGATGCCGTCGGCACCCCACTCACACGCGGCGGTGCGAGTGAACACCCGGACTGCCTCCTTGGCCGCCGCGTAGCCGCCGAATCCCGACGGATCCCACTGCACGCCCGCCGCGGAGGCGAGGTTGACGATCGCGCCGTCGCCACGCAGGTGCGGATGACACACGCGCATCATCCGCCAGGTGGCCATCGGACCGGACGCCGTGGCCTCACCGTAGACGCCCTCGTCGAGGTCGAGGAGGCGCCCGTGCGCCGGGGTCTGCGCGTTGTTGACGAGGATCGAGAGCCCGCCGAACGCACCGACCACCTCGGCCACGGTCCGATCGATCTGATCCG
Organism: Rhodococcus sp. P4_C10; assembly: GCF_056402135.1. Lineage (NCBI taxonomy): Bacteria > Bacillati > Actinomycetota > Actinomycetes > Mycobacteriales > Nocardiaceae > Rhodococcus > Rhodococcus sp. P4_C10. Next base: position 55,930 of record NZ_JBFUHZ010000016.1, read on the forward strand.
GATCGGTGACGTCGCAGCGAAATCCCGCCGCCGCGCCGCCACGGTCGCGGATCTCCGCCACGGCGGCTTCCACCTTGTCGAGCGACCTGCCCACCAACGCGACCGCGGCGCCCTCCCCCGCCAGTGCGGTCGCGATGCCGCGCCCGATGCCCTGGCCGGCGCCGGTCACCAGCGCCACCTTGCCGTCCAACACGCCCATGTCCGCCCCTTCGCCGACTTTCCGGTCCGGCGGCGCCGGACCGAGCCGAAGTGTGGACCCCGTCACGTGACTGATCAAGCGTTCGATCAGCTCAGCGGACACCCGATATGGTGGCCACATGGATCCGCAGGAGCGCAAACGCCAGATTCTCGACTGCGCGGCGAAAGTCTTTGCCGCCAAGGGCGTTGCGTCGACGACCGTCCGGCAGATCGCCGATTCGGTAGGCGTCTACTCCGGCACCCTCTACCACTACTTCCCCTCCAAAGAGGCGATCGTCGTCGAGGTGATCCAGGAGTACCTCCAGGACCTGCGGGAACGTTTCGGTGCGGCCCTGACCGAAGGCCAGGACCCGACCTCGCGGCTCGAGGTGCTGGTTCTCACCGCCCTCACCGCCGCCGAGGCGCATCCGCACGCCACCCGGATCTGGCAGAACGAACTGGACTACATGCAGGAACAGATGGTGGAGGCCGATCTCGGGCCTGCCGCCGCGGAACTCGAGTCATTCTGGACCGACACCATTGCGGCCGGGGTGGCCGAGGGAACCTTCCGCGCCGATGTCGACCAGCGTGTGTTCCACATGCTGTTGCGCAACGCCGTCTGGATGGCGTCGCAGTGGTACCACCCCTCCGCGGAGTACCCCGCCGAGAAGATGGCACGCGACGTGGTGACCGTGTTCGTCGACGGATACCGCGAACGGGGCTGACCGGTCCGGGTGATGTCCCCGGGGTGGTGTCCCGAACGCCCGCGAGCGGTGACGGCATCAGCCGTCGGCCACCGCGGCCGTTCGGGACTGACGAGCGCGCTAGCGGCCGGCGGCGCTGAGGATCTCCTGGCGCAGCTCGGACCACACCACCGTGTAGGCGGCGGCGTCCGCGAGCGAGTCGGCCAGCAGCTCCTGGTAGCGCGAGAGCCGCGGCACGTAGGCCGAGACGTCGTCGAAGATGTCCGATGCCCGGCGGTCCAGGTCGGCGATTGCGGCCGCGTCGCCCGCGACGTCGGCGAACTCCGCATCGAGCGGCTCGAACCGCTCGACGACCTCCGCGAACAGGTCTTCGTCGATGGACACCCGCTCCGCGTCGAGCTGGTCCGTGAGCTCGGCGACACCCGACTCGGTCAGCGCGACCGCGCCGTCACCGGAATCGGCGGCGCGGCCGGCGGCCAGCAGCGCGTCGAGTGCGGCCTGCGCGGAGGCAGCCGAGACGCCGAGCTGCGCGGCGAGCAGGTCGGCGGTCACCGCGCCCTTGAGCCGCACCGTCTGGAGCAGGGCGAGTTCGTCGACGTTTCCTGCAAATGCCATTGCGTATCTCCTTGTTTTGTCCCCGGGGGTACCGACTGTGTTGTCCCCGGGGGTACCAAACTATTCCGCGAGCGGCACCGACGGTTGCGTCAGGGTGGCCAGGAAGCCCCCGACCTGCTGCACGAAGATCGCATTGTCGTCGCCCGCGACCATGTGCCCCGCCTGTGAGACGTTGACCGCCCGCGCGTGCGGGATCAACGCGAGCAGCTCCTCCACCCCGTCCGCGCTGACGATGTCGGACCGGTCGCCGTGCACGAGCAGGGTCGGCACCTCGACGGCCTGGCCCGCGTCCACCATCCGCGGGTAGTTGTCGGCCGGCGTGATGCTGCCGGCGCGCGGCTTGGTGAGGGCGGGGTCCCAGTGCCAGTACAGCCGGCCGTCACGCTCGCGGACATTGCGGCGCAGGCCCTCGACGTTCTTCGGGCGGGTCCGGTGCGGCTGGTAAGCGGCGACCGCGTCGGCGACCTCCTCGAGGCTGGCGAACCCGTCCGGGTTCCCGCGCATGAAGTCGCCTATCCGCTGCACACCCTCGGGTTCCACCTTCGGGGTGATGTCCACCAGGACCAGCGCGCGCACGGTGCCGGGGTTCTCGCCCTCCGCCACCAGGCCGGTCATCCCGCCGAGCGAGGCACCGAAGAGCACCGGCCGGGCGTCGAGCTGGTCGATCACCCCGCGCAGGTCAGCCACCAGTTCGGAGAGCCGGTAGTCGCCCTCCGCCGACCAGTCGCTGTCGCCGTGCCCGCGGGCGTCGAGCGTGTACACGGTCCAGCCCTCCGCGGACAGGTCGGCCGCGGCGCGGTTCCAGGAGTGCCGGGTCTGACCGCCGCCGTGCAGCATCAGCATCACGCCCTGGTCCGCGGCGCCGGCAGCCGGCAGCCACCGGTCGGCCGCGATGGACCCTGCGCCGCCGCGGAACTCGACGGCCTCTCGATTCACGCTCATGACGTACACCATATGAAGCGCGTCGGACGGCGCCCACGCTGGTGGGTCCGCCGCACCCCGGCGCAGGGTGCCCGCCGGCGCAGCGCCTATCCGCCGGCGAACTTCTCCGCGGTGCCGAGATCCACCGGCAGGGCGATTCCGGTGATCCCGCGACCGGTGTCGCCGACCAGGAACAGGACGGCGTCGGCGATCACCTCGGCCTCGACCCAGGGCTCGGGCAACAGGTTGAGCTTCTGCATGATCGCCGCGGTGTCCGCGAGCACCGGGTTCTCGAGGTCCGGGCGGAACCCGCGCACCATCGCCTCGTTGTCGATCATGGTGGTCCGCACATTGCCGGGGTGGACCGAGTTCACGCGAATGTTCGCCCACGCCAGTTCGTTCGCCAAGGACTTGGCCATCCCCCGGACCGCGTGCTTGGCGGTGGAGTAGTGCACGATCCCCGGCACCCCGCGAAGGCCCGCCATCGAACTGATCAGCACGACGGACCCGCCGCGGCCGCCCGCCAGCAGGTGCGGGATCGCGACCTTGGTGCTCTGCCAGACCCCGGTGACGTTGATGTCCATCATCTCGCGGAACTCGTCGGCGGTGAGGTCCCAGGACAGTTTCGGGGACGCGGCGATGCCGGCGTTGGCGACGACGATGTCGAGTCGTCCGAAACGCTCCACCCCGGCGTCGACGGCCTTCTGCAGGGCATCGAGGTCGCGGGTGTCGGCCACCGTCGCGGCGATGCCCCGCCCCTGGGCCTCCACCAGCGCGACCGTCTCGGCGAGGTCCGTCTCCGTGGCCATGTCGTACCCGGCGGTCGCGACCGGTGCGCACAGGTCGACCGCGATGATGTCGGCGCCCTCCGATGCCATCTTCACGGCATGTGCGCGTCCCTGACCGCGCGCCGCGCCGGTGATGAACGCGACCTGACCGGTGAGCTTGCCCATGGTTCTCCTCCACGTGTGACGAAGCTGATTCGCGCCCCATCATCCATCGCCCGCGGGGCCGGGGACGTCGTTTCGCCGGACGCGATCGCGAGGTCGGTCCGGAGGACCCTGCTCACTCGATGGTGAGTCCCCCACCCGAGGTCAACGCGTCGGAGCGGGAGGTGTCCTTCAGGTCGACGCCGGAGCGGCCGAGCCGCCGTGCCCCGGACACCAGGCCCGCGACCACCCGGGCGGCCTCGGTGTACCCGAGCCCCTCGGGCGGGTGGATGTTGGAGATGCAGTTGCGGTCGGCGTCGGCGCGGCCCGGCCGCGGCCGGTGGGTCAGGTAGATGCCGAGGCTGTCCGCCACCGACAGCCCGGGACGCTCGCCGATCAGCACGATCACCGTCTGTACGCCCATCGCCTCGGCGATGTGGTCGCCGAGCGCCACCCGGGCCTGCGTCGCGATCACCGGCGGCGCGATCGAGTAGTGCTCGGACAGCTCCGCGACCAGCGCGGCCAGCAGCGGCCCGCCGTGCTCGCTCAACGCCAGTGGCGAAAGCCCGTCGCCCAGAACGAAACCCAGATCCGCACCGCTTTGCGGTACGACCGCGAGGTCGGCAGGGAGCCGCCCGAGGTCGGGCCGGCGCAGGTACTCCGCCCGGCTCGATGCCCGGCTTGTCACCCGCGCCGCGTGTCCCAGGCCGATCGCCTCGATCCGTTCGGCCAGTCCGTCGACCTCCAGCGGCAGGTGCACCGCGTCGCGGGCGGCCGCATGCGCAGAACGCAGCTCGAGCACCCGGTTCGTCGGCAGCGAGTCACCGGTCCGGCCGAGACCGATCCGGGACTGGGTGCTGCGCCGCAACTGTTCCCAGAAGTCGCCCGTCGGGTCGCCGGGCTGGACCCGGTCGCCCGGGTCGTGGTCCTGCGGTTCGTGGCCCCGCTGTTCGATGTTCACCTATGCCCCCGTCAGTGCGCGCAGCGGCGAGGCGGCCGCGTCCACCGGCAGCACCCGCCCCGACGCGTCGGTCATGCCGAGGCGAGCGAGCCAGGCCTCGAACTCCGGGGCGGGGCGCAGCCCGAGCACCCGGCGCGCGTAGAGCACATCGTGGAAGCTCAGCGACTGGTAGCCGAGCATCACGTCGTCCGCGCCCGGAACCGCGATCACGAAGGCCGCGCCCGCCACACCCAGCAGGGTCAGCAGGTTGTCCATGTCGTCCTGGTCGGCCTCGGCGTGGTTGGTGTAACAGACGTCTACGCCCATCGGCAGGCCGAGCAACTTGCCGCAGAAGTGGTCCTCGAGGCCGGCCCGGACGATCTGTCTGCCGTCGTAGAGGTACTCGGGCCCGATGAAGCCGACGACCGTGTTCACCAGCAGCGGCTGCAGGTCGCGGGCCACCGCGTAGGCCCGGGTCTCGAGGGTCTGCTGGTCCACCGCCCGGCCCCCGGTGCCCAGGTGTGCGCCCGCGCTCAGCGCCGAACCCTGGCCCGTCTCGAGGTACATCACGTTGTCGCCGACGGTGCCACGGCCGAGGGAGCGGCCCGCGGCGTTCGCCTCCCGCAGCAACGAGATGTTCACGCCGAAACCGGAATTGGCGCCCTCGGTACCCGCGATCGACTGGAAGACGAGGTCGACGGGTGCACCCTCGGCGATCAGGTCCATCGTCGTGGTCACGTGCGAGAGCACGCAGGACTGGGTGGGGATGTCGAAGCGAGTGCGGATGTCGTCGAGCAGGTGCAGCAGGTCCGAGGTGGCGTGCGGCGAGTCGGTCGCCGGGTTGATCCCGATCACCGCGTCGCCACAGCCGAGCAGCAGCCCGTCGAGGGTGGCGGCCGCGATGCCACGCGGGTTGTCGGTCGGGTGATTCGGCTGCAGCCGGGTGCTGAGCCGGCCGGGCAGGCCGACGGTGGTGCGGAACGCCGCGGTGACCTCCACCGCCCGCGCCACCGCGATCAGGTCCTGGTTCCGCATGATCTTGCTGACCGCGGCGACCATCTCCGGCGTCAGCCCCGGCGCCACGGCACGCAGGATCGCCGCGGCCCCGTCGGTGGCAGCCACGGCCAGCAACCAGTCCCGCAGGCCACCGACGGTCAGGTGCGAGATCGCCTGGTACGCAACACGATCGTGCGAGTCGATGATCAGCCGGGTGACCTCGTCGGTCTCGTACGGCACCAGCGGCTCCTGCAGGAACGTCTCGAGCGGGACCTCCGCGAGCGCCCACTGCGCCGCCGCCCGCTCGGCGTCCGAGGCTGCCGCGCACCCGGCGAGCTCGTCGCCGCTGCGCAGCGGCGTCGCCTTCGCCATCAGCTCGACGAGCCCGTCGAAGGTGTGGGTCACGCCCCGGATCTGCTGACGGTAGGTCGTCATTCGAGTTCCTCCTCGGCCTTCGCGAGCATCGCGAACTCCTCGTCCGGGGAGTTCGCCACCAGGTGGTGTCGACTGTAGAGGCCGAAGTAGGCCATGAAGGCCGCGAACGCCGCCACTGTCCACATCGCCGCGGTCACGTCGACCAGGAATGTCGCGATCACCGCGCCGACCGCGATCACCAGCGCGAAGGAGGTGGTGACGATGCCGCCGGGGGTGCGGTAGGGCCGTGGCATGTCCGGCTCACGCCGGCGCAACACGATGTGACTGACCATCATCAGCACGTAGCTGACGGCCGCGCCGAGCACCGCCATGTTCAGCAGCATCGCGCCCTCGCCGGTGAGCGAGAGCACGAAGCCGACGATGCCCGGCACGATCAGTGCCAGGACCGGCGCCTTGCGCGAGTTGGTCACCGAGAGGCGGGTCGGCAGGTAGCCGGCGCGCGAGAGCGCGAAGGTCTGCCGGGAGTACGCGTACATGATGGAGAAGAAGCTGGCGACCAGGCCGGCGAGGCCGATGTAGTTGACGGCCTTGGCCGCTCCCCCGTCGCCGAGCGCCTGAACCAGCGGGTTGCCGGAGGTGGACAGCGCCTCCGCCCCGAGCGCGCCGGTGGCCAGGAACAGCACGCCGGCACCGGTCACGATCAGCAGCAGCATGCTGATCCGGATGCCACGGGGCACGTTCTTCTCGGGCTCGCGGGCCTCTTCGGCGGCGAGCGGGACACCCTCGACGGCCAGGAAGAACCAGATCGCGAACGGCACCGCGGCCCAGATACCGAAGGCACCGAACGGCAGGAAGGACGACGCACCGACCGCCGAGGTGTCGACGGGGATGTCGGTGAGGTTGCTCGCGTCGAACAGGCCCCACGCGGACACCGCGAAGACCACCAGGCCGACCAGCGCGATCGCGGTGATCACGAACATCGCCTTGAGCGCCTCGCCGGCACCGGTGAGGTGGATGCCGATGAAGATCGCGTACACCGCCAGGTACACCCACCAGCCGTCGGTGATCCCGAACAGGCCCAGGGACTCCACATAGCCGCCGATGAAGGTGGCGATCGCCGCGGGCGCGATCGAGTACTCGATGAGAATCGCTGTGCCGGTGGCGAATCCGCCCCACGGGCCGAGGGCGCGCCGGGCGAAGGTGTAGCCGCCACCCGCCGCGGGCAGCGCGGAGGACATCTCGGCCATGCCGAGCACCATGGCCAGGTACATCGCGGCGATCACGATGCCGGCGATGAGCAGGCCGCCGAAGCCGCCGTGCGCCAGTCCGTTGTTCCAGCCGGCGTAGTCACCCGAGATCACGTAGCTGACACCGAGTCCGGCCAGCAGCAACCAGCCCGCGGAACCGGACTTCAGCGTGCGTTTCGCGAGGTACTCGCTGTCCTCGTTGTGAAAATCCTCGTGTGAGGGCTTGCTGACGGTGATTGCCATGGCGACCTCCTCCTTCGGATAGATGGTCACACGACACGGGGAGGCACCACCAGTGGCAGCGGGGCTGCGGCACCGGCGGGGGTACGCGTCGAGGGAGGATGGGAGGGCTGGGACAGGAGGCGACCGGCCAGGTCGCGGGCGGTGCGACGCCTCGCCTACGGCAGGCCGCCGCTGACGTGGGTCGAATCCGCGGCAGCACCGCGGGTTCGCGTCGCAGGCACCGGGCAGGCCTCGACCGATTCCGTCACCACCTGCGGCTCGGCAGGCGGGGCGGGGCGAGCGCCCTGCTCCCACTGCTCGCCGGTGAGGGGCGGGTCCGCCGCGAGCGCCGCGACCTCGTCCGCGGTGAAGGCTCGGGCCCGGCTGAGGAACCGCAGGCCCTCCGGCGCCTCCAGGCTGAACCCGGAGCCGCGGCCCGGGACCACGTCGAGCACAAGTTGGGTGTGCTGCCACACCTCGAACTGGGAACCCGAGATCCACACGGGTACGGCGTCGACGCCGTCGGGCAACGAGTTCGCGCTCTCCCCCGCGGCGAGCCGGAGATCGAGGAGCCCGACCAGTACGTCACGGTCGCCGACGATGAATTCCCCTGCGGGGTAACACATCGGCGCCGAGCCGTCGCAGCATCCGCCGGACTGGTGCATCATCAGCGCCCCGTGGACACCGGCCAGCCGGCGCAGGAGCCCGACCGCACCGACGGTCGCCACGATGCGGCCGGGCACCTCGCTCACGCAAAGTCCAGGACGATGCGGCCGTCGACCTTGCCCGCACGCAACTCGTCGAACACGTCGTTGATCTCCTCGAGTCGACGGACGTGCACGGTCGGCTTGATCGCGCCGCGGGCGTAGAAGTCGAGCGCCTCGGCCATGTCCTGCCGGGTGCCCACGATCGATCCGCGGAGGGTCAGGCCCTTGAGCACCGTGTCGAAGATCGGTGCCGGGAAGTCGCCGGGCGGCAGCCCGTTGAAGGTGATCGTCCCGCCTCGTCGGGCCATGCCGATGGCCTGCCCGAACGCCTCGGGATGCACCGCGGTCACCAGCACCGCGTCGGTGCCGCCGGTCGCTGCCTGGATCACCTCGACCGGATCCTCCTCGGCCGCGTTGACCAGGACTTCGGCGCCGAACTGGCGGGCGAGTTCGAGTTTGTCAGCCGACACGTCGACGGCCGCCACCCGCAGTCCCATCGCCACCGCGTACTGGACCGCAAGGTGACCGAGGCCGCCGATACCCGAAATGGTCACCCACTGACCGGGTTCGAGATCGCTGACCTTGAGCCCCTTGTAGACCGTGACGCCCGCGCACAGCACCGGCGCGGCCTCGACCAGGTCGGCCCCGTCCGGAATGCGGGCGGCGAAGCGGGAATCGACCAGCATGTACTCCGCGAACGAACCGTTGACGGAATAGCCTCCGTTGACCTGCTTCTCGCAGAGGGTCTCCCATCCGGTGCGGCAAAACCTGCATTCCAGGCACGCCGACCAGAGCCAGGCGTTGCCGACTCGCTGCCCGACCTCCAGTTCGGTGACTCCTTCGCCGAGCGCCACCACGGTGCCAGCCCCCTCGTGACCGGGCACGAACGGCGGACTCGGCTTGACCGGCCAGTCGCCGTTCGCGGCATGCAGGTCGGTGTGGCAGACGCCGCTGGTCGCGACCTTCACCAGCGCCTCGTTGCGGCCCGGCACGGGGATCGGCAGGTCCTCGATCGTGAGGGGCTTGCCGAACTCGTGGACCACCGCGGCCTTCATCGTCTCGGACATCAGGTCCTCCTTGCACCACTGGTAGGGGAACCGGGGCGCCCGCCGAGGGGCAGGGACGCGGGCGCCCCGGTCGTTCACTGCGCCGCAGGACTCAGAAGAAGCCCTGCGCCTTCGGCGCGTAGCTCACCAGCAGGTTCTTGGTCTGCTGGTAGTGGTCGAGCATCATGTGGTGGTTCTCGCGACCGATGCCGGACTGCTTGTAGCCGCCGAACGCCGCATGCGCGGGGTACTGGTGGTACGTGTTGGTCCACACCCGGCCGGCCTGGATGTCGCGTCCGGCCCGGTAGGCGACGCCGCCGTCGCGCGACCACACCCCGGCGCCGAGACCGTAGAGCGTGTCGTTGGCGATCTCGATGGCCTCGTCGTAGTCCTTGAACGAGGTCACCGAGACGACGGGTCCGAAGATCTCCTCCTGGAAGATGCGCATCTTGTTGTTTCCGGTGAACACGGTCGGCTGCACGTAGTAGCCGCCGGCCAGGTCGCCGCCGAGGTCGGCCCGCTCGCCGCCGGTGATCAGCTGGGCGCCCTCCGCCTTGCCGATCTCGATGTACGAGAGGATCTTCTCGAGCTGGTCGTTGCTGGCCTGCGCGCCGATCATGGTGTCGGTGTCGAGCGGGTTCCCCTGGCGCACGGCCTTGGTCCGGATCGCGGCCATCGCGAGGAACTCGTCGAAGATGTCGGCCTGGATGATGGCGCGCGACGGGCAGGTGCAGACCTCGCCCTGGTTGAGCGCGAACATCGTGAAGCCCTCGAGCGCCTTGTCCTGGTAGTCGTCGTTTGCGGCGAGGACGTCGGAGAAGAAGATGTTGGGGCTCTTGCCGCCGAGTTCGAGGGTGACCGGGATCAGGTTCTGCGAGGCGTACTGCATGATCAGCCGGCCCGTGGTGGTCTCGCCGGTGAACGCGATCTTCTTGATCCGCGGGCTCGACGCCAGCGGCTTGCCCGCCTCGGTGCCGAAGCCGTTGACGATGTTGAGCACGCCGGCGGGCAGCAGGTCGCCGATGATGCCGATCAGGTGCAGGATCGACGCCGGGGTCTGCTCCGCGGGCTTGAGGACGATCGCGTTTCCGGCGGCCAGCGCGGGCGCAAGCTTCCACACGGCCATCAGGATCGGGAAGTTCCAGGGGATGATCTGGCCGACCACGCCGAGCGGCTCGTGGAAGTGGTACGCGACGGTGTCGCTGTTGATCTCCGACAGCGAGCCCTCCTGGGCGCGGATGGCGCCGGCGAAGTACCGGAAGTGGTCGATGGCCAACGGGATGTCGGCGTTGAGGGTCTCGCGGATCGGCTTGCCGTTGTCCCAGGACTCGGCGAGCGCAATCGACTCGAGGTTCTGCTCCATCCGGTCGGCGATCTTGTTCAGGATGACCGCGCGCTCGGCGACCGAGGTCTTGCCCCAGGCGGGCGCCGCGGCGTGGGCGGCATCGAGGGCGAGCTCGATGTCCTCGGCGGTGCCGCGGGCGATCTCGCAGAAGTTCTCGCCGGTGACCGGCGTCGGGTTCTCGAAGTACTGGCCCTTCACGGGCGCTACCCACTGTCCGCCGATCCAGTTGTCGTAACGGGACTGGAAGGACACCGCTGCATCCGGCGTACCGGGGCGGGCGTACACAGTCATCGATGACTCCTCGTGTGTGTTCGGGGCCAGGCCCGGGCAGGTGCGTCGGACCACGACCCCTGGGGTTTTGACCAGAACAGGGGCTGTGATCCAGAACACTACGAGTCGGATGGTTGCAACAACGTTGCGTTCGGCGAAGTCATCCGCCGAGCTTGCGGTCGAGCATCTCGACCCGGGCCCTGACCTGCGCATACATCGGCGAGTCCGGCGCAATCGAGGACAGGTAGGCGGTCCAGGAGGCGGTGTCCTCGCGGCCCTCGGGGGTCGACGTCCAGCGGGCCAGCAGCGCGGCGTCCCCGCCGCGCAGCAGGGCTGCCTGCATTCCGCTGCGCAGCTGCTCACGGATGTCCTCGACGCCGGGTGAGACCGAACCCGGCAGCACCGGCCCGCGGTAGGCGGCCAGGGCCGCCGCCGCGTCGCCCCGGCCGAGCGCGCGCCGCACCTCCCCGACGTCCGAGACCAGGTCGGTGAGCAGTCGGTACGGCCTCGACCCGAGGCCCTGCGCGCCGAACACCTTGCGCAGCCGGGACATCTCGGCCCGCACGGTCACCGAGTCCAGGTCCGACTCGTCGAGCAGCATCGCCAGCTGGTCGGTGCTCAGGCCCTCCGGCCGGTCGGCGAGCAGCAGCAGGATCTCGGCGTGCCGCTGCGAGAGGGTCACCCGGTCGCCGTCGCGGACGAGTGTGGGCCGCTCGGACCCGAGGACCTGCAGGCGCGGAGGTCCCGCGCCGAGCAGCCGGGGTGAGTTCAGCAGGTGCAGTCGCAACTCGGACTCCGCTGCGGCGACCGTGGCGCGGACCAGGGCCAGCACCTCCGGCACCGCGACCCGGGGGCCACCGGTGATGTCGATCGCGCCGATGATCTGCCCGGTCATCGGGTCGTGCACCGGGGCCGCCGAACAACTCCAGTCGTGCACGGTGCGGCTGAAGTGCTCGGCCCCGAAGATCTGCACGGAGTGGTCGAGCGCGATGGCGGTGCCGGGCGCGTTGGTCCCGACCCGCTCCTCGCTCCAGTCGGCGCCCTCCGCGAAGTTCATCGCCAGGGCACGGTCCTTCGCCGCGGAGTCGCCCTCCACCCACAGCAGCCGGCCGCGGGCGTCGCTGATCGCTACCAGCAGTCCGGTGTCCGCCGTGTCCTCGACCAGCAGCTTGCGCACCACCGGCCGGATCAACGCCATCGGATGCGCGGACCGGTACCGCTCGAGTTCGTCGGCGCCGAGGTCGACGACGGCCTCGCGGCCGTCCGGGTCGACGCCCTTGCTCCGGCTACGCAGCCAGGAGTCGAGCACCACCGAGCGCACACCGGGGCGGTCCGGATCGCCGTCGCCCGCCGCCCCGTCGGCGAACGCGCCGTCCACGAACGAGCTGTGCGCGTTCGAGTTCGTGCGTGCCAACTGCGCGACATCATCACCCGGTCGAACGGCCACCCAGGGGTTGCCGTGCGGCTGTCTGGTCACTCGGTCTCCTCCATGACGTCAGGGCCCACTGTAATGCCAATCACACGGCGGCCGGCGGAGGAAGAGCTGGTCAGGCGTCCAGACTGGTCACATCTCGAGAAAATCGGCCACCCGCTCCGCGATCATCACGGCCGTCGCATGCGGCCCACGGGAGGTGAGCTCCGGCATCACCGAGGTGTCGGCCAGCCAGAGCCCCTGCACCCCCAGCACCCGGCAGCGCTCGTCGACCACGTCACCGGGGTGCGCCCCGCTGCCCATCCGGCAACTGCCCGACAGGTGCATCGAGGTACCGACGCCGGCGCGCATGGCCGCGGCCGCCGCGCCGGGTTCCGGTGGCTCGAGCAACCCGTCGAACGCATCCGAGCGCAGCAGTCGCTCGGCGAGGTCGAGCCCGGCGCGCATCCCCACGCGGTCCGCGGCGGTCCGCAGGTACCGGTACCGGACCAGCGGCGCGGCGGCCGGGTCGGCGGAGCGCAGGACCACCTCGCCGCGGCTGTCCGGGCGCATCAACGCCACCCCGAGCCGGCCGAGCGGATCCACCACACCGGGGATCGCCTCACCGAAGGTGGCGGTGTACGGCCGCAACTCCACCGGCCCGGTGTCGAGGTCCGCCTCGAGCACCGTCTCCAGCAGCGGCGTGGTGCTCCGATGTGGCAGCGGGCGACGGCGGTAGCCGACCGTGACCTCCGGGTGGTCGGTGAATCCCCTGCCGACTCCCCGACTGTCCACCAGCACGTCGAGGCCGAGCGCCGAAAGCTCTTGCGCCGGACCGATACCCGAATGCATCAGCAGGTGCGGGGTGGCGACCGCGCCGCAACACACCACCACCCGGTCCGCGTGCAGCGCCCGCCGCCGTCCCTGCTCTTCCACCTCCACCCCCACCACCCGGGGGCCGGCGAACAGCAGCCTGCGCGCGGTGGTTCCGGTGTGCACCCGCAGGTTGGGCCGGGCCGGGCCGGCGCCGAGGTAGGCCTCGGCGGTGCTGACCCGCAGTCCCGACGCGGCATTGCGCGGCACCGGACCCACCCCGACGGCGTCGGGCTCGTTGAGGTCCGCCCGGTACCCGAACCCGGCCGAGGCGCACGCCGCGACGAACGCACGACTGACCGGGTGCAGGTCCTCGGCGGGTGTGCGGGTGACGGGCATCGGGCCGGCGTCGCCGTGCCAGCGCCGCTCGCCCACCGGGTCGGTCTCGAGTCGCCGGAAGTACGGCAGCACCGCCTGGTACGACCAGCCGGCCGGCCAGCGCGAGAAGTCGGCTGCCGCGCCTCGCACGAAATACCCGCCGTTGACCGCGCCGGACCCGCCGAGCACCCGCCCACGCGCGAGGGTCGTCGGGATCCCCGGTTCGAGTTCGGCGGGGTAGGTCCAGGTGAGTTCGCTCGCGGGGCCCACCGGCAGCGTCCCGACCGGGCCCGGGGCCGGGGCGGGTGGGCCGGCTTCCACCAGAACGACTGTGCGGTCCGGGTTCTCGCTGAGCCTGGCCGCGACCACGCACCCTGCGGACCCACCGCCGACGACGATCACGTCGGCCACCGGCGCCGGGGCCGGCACGCGGGTCAGCCCTTCAGTCGGGGCGTCAGCGCGGCGAGGCTGCGGTCGCTCACCGCACCGCGCCAGAGCCCGGTGCCGTAGGCGATGTCGTCGAGCCGCTTGAACAGCACGTGCCGGACCGGGCCCAGCCCGCCCGGCTCTCGATGCGTCCACCAGTCGGCCGCGCCCTCGGCGATCGCGACCGCCAGCACCGCGCGCCGCACCCGCGGGGACACCACGGCCGCGAACACCGTCACCGGCCAGTAGTGCCGGCACATCGCCGAGGCCAACTGCCAGGCCCCGCCGGCCAGCCCCTGCGCCGCCAGCACCAGGGCAATCCGGGTCGGCTTGTCCAGTTCACGGAAGGTGCGGCGCAGCCGGACCACCGTCACCGTCTGGGTCACCAGGGCACCGACCACGCCGATCCGGGTGCCCGTTGCCAGCAGGACCCAGGACGCCAGCGTCCACCAGGACATCGCGACCGGCGGCACCAACCCGGCGTGCCGGGAGGCCAGCGGCGCCGCGCTGGTTCCGTAGAACACCTTGCGGCCGAACCAGTTCCGGAACGAGACCCGGTGGTCGTGCGCGACCCGGGCGATCGGCTCGTAGCGCAGGCGCCAGCCCGCGTCGTGCAGGCGCCAGCACAGGTCGACGTCCTCGCCGACGTGCATGGAGGTGTCGAACCCGCCGCAGTCGTCGAGGGCGCAGCGCCGCACCACCATCGCGGCGCTGGGCACGTAGGACACCGCGCCGCCGGCCCGCACCGACGCCTCCTTGCGGCCCAGGTCCAGGGAGGACCGCGCATGCTCGTAGCGGGCGATCGCGCCACCCTCGGGCACCAGCGCGACGATCCGCGGGGCGACCATTGCCACCCCGGGGTCGCTGAAGTGACCGAGCATCGCGTCCAGCCAGCCCGACCGCGGCACCACGTCGGAGTCCAGCAGCGCCACGAATTCGGTTGTCACGGAGTCGATTCCGGTGTTCCGAGCGGCGGCCGGCCCCTGCGAGGTCTCGTGTCGGAGCACCCGCACGCTGCCGCGTCCGTCGGTGACCGGCGGCGGTGTCACCGGGGTGTCGGAGCCGTCGTCGACGACGATGACCTCGAGTCCGCGCAGGGCGGGCAGCAACCGGTTCAGGCCCGCCGCGTTGTTGCGGAGCGGGATGACCACGGTGACGTCCCGGATCGACGGCGAACTCATCGGCCGCGGATTGGCCACCCCGGAGTCCAGGAGATGCCGCGCGACCGCGGCGGACTGCGAGTCCACCACCTTGAGGTAGCCGTCGCCGATCATCGCGGCGGCGGTGGGCGCGAGCTTGAGCATGCGAGTGGGGGTACCGCCGATGAGGACCTGTCCCCCGGAGAAGGCACGCACTCTCGGGTCGATCCGCACCCCGAATCCGTCGGGTAGCCGGGCTTGACGCATCAGGTGATCGTATTCGGATCTGCTCTCACCGCAACATCCCGTTGGCATCGGGTTTCCAGCGGTCGACGGCGGCTCGGCAACGGGCCACCATCTGCTCGAACACCAGTGCCCCTTCGGCCGCCGTGGATCCCGTCGGGTCGCCCAGCACCCCGTTGGGGCTGACCGCCGCGACGCCGCCCTCTCGCAGCGCGGGCAGGATCTCCCCGATCGGCCGGCGATCTCCGGGTTCGGCCAGGTCAGGACGCACGGCGTCCGGCGAAAGGTGCAGCAGCAGTGACGTTTCGGTGTGTCCGGCATGGGCGTCCGCGCCGGGCACCGAACAGGGCACCCAGGCCACGTCCCGGCCCTCGTAACGCAGCAACGCAACCGCCTCGGCGAGGGCGGGGGCATTGCCGCCGTGGCCGTTGACGAGCAACACGCGCGGGGCCCAGCGACACGCCGAACGGCCGTACTCGACGACCGTCGCCTGCAGCGCCGACGTGCCGAGCGAGACCGTGCCCGCGAACCCCTCGTGCTCGCCGCTGGCCCCGTAGGCGATGGCGGGCGCGAGCGCGAACCCCGACAGGGCGGCCGCGACCGCCGTGGCGATCCGGGTGTCGGTGTCCAACGGCAGATGCGGGCCGTGCTGTTCGAGCGACCCGACCGGGACCGCCAGCGCGGGCCGCCGTGCCCCGACGTCCGGCCAGGTGGCGTCGGCGAGGTTGTTGGGCATGCCCCGAATGCTAGTGCGCAGCCCCGGCGGCCGACCGCTACGCCTCCGACCCGGCCCTCACCCTCGCGCCGGCGTCGAGCACGGGGACCGGCACACGCAGTGTGCGCGAGCCGATCACACCCACCAACAGCACCACGCCGATCACCGCGATCACCGTCCCGAGCCGGTGCAGGCCCTCGTCCCCGACCACCCCGCGGGTGGTCAGTTCGATCACCACGGCGGCCAGGTTGGCGCCGATGTACTGGACCGTGCGGTACATCCCGAGCGCGGTGCCGACCTCGCGCACACCGGTGACCGCGTTGATCACGTTCTGGTTGCCCATGTTGTTGAACCCGTTGGGGATTCCGAGCACGCAGGCGACCAGCACGAGCACGACCACCGGGGTCGAGGTACTCCCGAGGAAGACCAGCGCCAGGCCGCCCACGGTGAGGCCGAGGGTGCCGACGAACAGAACGGGTCGCGCACCTCGCGCCCCGTACAGTCGCGTCGCGAGGACGGTCGCGCCGATGCCGACGCCGGCGATCGGCAACATCAGCAGACCGGCGGTGCCGGAGGAGAACCCCCGGGCGCCCTGCAGCCACTGCGGCAGACCGAAGAAGACGCAGTAGAAGGCCGTGTAGGTGAGCAACGTCCGGCCGAGGGTGAGGCACAGCGCGCGATTTCGCGCGACCGTGCGGACGTCGATGAACGGCGCCGGGACCCGCAGCTCCCAGCGGACGAACGCGGCGGTCAGCCCGACGAGCACCGGCACCAGCGGCCATAGCGGATCGGTGGTCAGCGAGAGCAGGAAGAACATCGTGGCGGTGATGAACCCGAGGAAGACGAGCATGCCGACCGGATCCAGGGACCGAAGGAAGTCCCGACGTGCCCGCGCGGACCGTAGACCGCCGGCGCCGGACGCTCCCACCGGATCCTTCGGCACCACCGACAGGACCCAGACCGCGGTCATCAGCACCAGGGGCAGGTTCACCCACATGATCGACTGCCACCCGAACAGCCCGACCAGCACGCCGCCGACGGTCGGACCCAAGGCGACCATCGCCTGCGAGCAGACGTTGAGCACCGCCAGCGCCGACCCGGTCGGACCGCCCCGGCGGTCGGCGATCATCCGGACGATCGTTATCGCGGCCGGGTACTGACTGGAAGTGCCGATCCCGAGCAGGATCCGCGCGAAGATCAACCACCCGAGCGTGGGCGCCATCGCCCCGAGCACGGCCCCCACCGCGATGAGGACCAGTCCCGCGAGGTAGACCTTCCGCGGGCCGATCCGGGCCGCAAGGGTGCCCGCGACGGGCGAGGTCACCGCGGTCGCGATGTAGAGACCGGAGATCACCCACGCGATTCCCGAGGTGGACCCGAAGTGCGCCGCGATGCCCACGATGGCCACCGCGATCATCGACGAGTTGAGTGCCTGCAGCATGGCGCCGGAGCCCAGTCCGAACGAGATGGACCGCGGCACCGCCCGCGCCGCGACCGGCGCGGCGGCCACGGTGGTCGCGGTCGTCGTGCTCACCCGCGCCCGCCCGACGCCGGGCCGGATGCGCCGAGGTCGCGCAGGATCCGCCCGGCCAGGAAGACAAGCTCGCGTTCGTGCTCGGTGCATTCGTTCTCGAGCACCTCGGCCAGCCACAGCGAGCGGCGTTCCCGGTCCTCGATGAGCATCCGCCGGCCGGACTCGGTCAGCGAGACCAGGCTGGCGCGTGCATCCGCGGGATCCGGACCGCGGGTCACCATCGCCCCGTCCTCGAGCAGGGCCAGGGTGCGGGCGATCGACTGCGGGGTCACCTGCTCGAAGTCGGCCAGCACCCGGGCCGTCATCGGGCCCTCTCGTTCGAGGTGCGCGAGCGCCTGCAACTGCGAGGGGGTGAGCTTGTGGTCGGCGCGCTCCTTGCGCAGTCTCCGGAAGAACGTCGTGATGTCGTCCCGGAGAGCAAGGACCTCGGGGGACACCAGAATGTCCGCGCCGTGGGTACCCGTGCTCCCCGGGACCGAACCTGTCGTACCGTCGCCCATTACGCCAACCCTTCGTACGAACCTTTTAGGCAGCCTAATTGACTAAAGTTCGATACTCAAGCGTGGCGAAGTGGACTTCTTCACACGATCAACACAGCTTCGCTGTCAATTAGATCCGACGGAAGAGTGCCGCCAGAGCCTGACCGCCACCGATGCACATGGTGACGATGCCCAGCTCGAGATCGCGCCGGACCATGTCCTTGGCCACCCGCAGGCTGAGGATTGCGCCGGTGGCACCGACCGCATGGCCGAGCGCGATCGCGCCGCCGTACGGGTTGGTCTTCTCCGGGTCCAGGCCCGCGTCGCGGATGGTCGCGATCGCCTGCGAGGCGAAGGCCTCGTTCAGTTCCACGACGCCGATGTCGGCCGGGGTGGTGCCGGTCTGCTCGAACAGGTTCCGCAGCGCCAGCACCGGGGCGTAGCCCATCAGCTCCGGCTCCAGCGCACCGGTCGCGACCGCCTCGATGGTGACCAGGCCGGTGAGCCCCTTCTCCTGCGCGGCGGACTGGGTGGCCAGCACCAGGGCGCCGGCGCCGTCGTTGATGCCCGACGCGTTGCCTGCGGTGACCGTGCCGTCCTTGACGAACGCCGCGCGCAGCTTGCCGAGGGTCTCGACGGTGGTGCCCGGCTTGGGGTGCTCGTCGGTGTCCACCGTGACCGGCTTGCGGCCACCGATCTCGACCGGGGTGATCTCCTCAGCGAAGGCCGCCTTGGCGGCCTCGGTGGCGGCGCGCCGCTGCGACTCGACGGCGAACTCGTCCTGCTCGATCCGGCTGACCCCGTACTTGGTGGCGACGTTCTCGGCGGTCACGCCCATGTGCACGTTGTGGAAGGGGTCGGTGAGCATGCCGACCGTGCCGTCGACCAGCGTGCGGTCGCCGAGCTTGTAGCCGCTACGGGCGCCGAAGTCGTAGAACGGCATCCGCGACATGTTCTCGTCGCCGCCGGCGAGTGCGAAATCGACGCCGCCCCAGCGCATCTGCATCGCCGCGGACCACACGGCCTGCAGGCCCGAACCGCACAGCCGGTTGACGGTGTAGGCCGGGGTGGAGACCGGCAGTCCGGCGGCCAGCGCGACCCGTCGGGCGTTGTAGGCGTCGGGCCCGACCTGCCCGATGCAGCCCATGACCACCTCGTCGATGTCCTCCGGCGCCACGCCGGCGCGCGCGAGTGCGGCCTTCGCCGCGGTCGCGCCCAGCTCGTGCGCGGGCACGTCCTTGAACACACCGCCGAAGCTACCGACCGGGGTGCGCGCCCCGTCCACAACGACAATCGGCTCGGGAGAACTCATGACAACTCCATCTCTCGTCCGGCGACCACACGTCACCCGGTTCCACGACAGACCCGACACTCGAACGTCGGATCTCGGCCTCCTGGCCGAGGACAGCTTTACCCGGCAGTCGTTCGCGTCGCAAATGACCGATCCTCGTCCGGCCTCCGGAGGTCGGCGAGGCACGACACCGGACTCGACCGCACGAGCGCCCCGGTCACTTGCTGATCTTCCGCATCTGCGCGACGGTGAGCGGCCGCTCCCGCAACTGCGCGCTGAAGGCTCCGCCCTCCACCGGCCTCATCCCGGCGAACGCGATCTCCAGGTGCCGGCGCCAGGCATTCGGTGCGACGGCATACGAGGATTCGGTGACGCCCCGCAACGCCCAGAACAGCGTCGTGATGTCCGAGTGGGTGACGTCCTCTCGGATCCGCCCGCACCGCTGCGCCTGCCCGAGCAGTTCGGCGAGGTGGGTCCGGAACTCCTCGATGGCCTCCGGTTCCGCGTCGGAGTGGTTCCACAGCCGTGGCAGGCAACCCGACTTCCCGACCTGCAGTTCGCCGGTGGCGCGCACCAACTCTTCGAGACCCGTCCCGTCCGGGTTGTCGGCCGCCGCTCGGGCGATCTGTACCAGTTCCCTGCGGTGCTGCCCGATGAGTTCGTCGATCAGCGCCTGCTTGCTGGGGAACCGCCGGTACAGCGTGCCCACTCCGACACCCGCGACGCGAGCGACCTCCTCCACCCCGGCTTCGACGCCGCAGGTGGCGAAGACGCGACCAGCGGCCTCGAGGATGCGCGTCCGGTTCTCCGCGGCGTCCTTCCGAAGCGGCCTGTCCGTGGCCGCTCCGCCCGGCGTCGTCTCACTGTGCGTTGTCATCTCGGTTGCCATGGTAGGTCCGCCGGTCAGGCCGCCGCCGGGACCGTCACCGGGACGTGGCTGATCAGGACCTCGTCCGGGGCACGGCGCGGCGGCATCAGCAGGGCCGCGAGCCCGCCGAGGAGCACCGCCACCGCCATCACCGCGAAGGCGGCGGTGTAGCCGGATTCGGCGGGGACACCGCTCGGCTGGACATGGGCGGTGACCACGCTGGCGGTCAGCGCGGACCCGAGGGCGCCGCCGATCGTCCGGATGTTGGCGTTGGTGCCGCTGGCCGCACCGGTCTGGTGAGTCGGTACCGCGTGCACGATGATGCTCGACATCGACGAGAAGGCGAGCCCGAATCCCGTCCCCATCAACACCATCGAGACCACTACGCCCCCCATCGCCGACCCCCAGAACACCAGGACCAGGAAGGCTCCGCCGGCCGTGGCCGCGCCCGTGACCAGCACGGCCTTGGCCCCGAAGCGGTGCGACAGGCGGCCCGAGCAGATGCCAGCCACGAGGAAGGTCAGCGACAGCGGCAGCACGATCAGCCCCGACTCGACGATGCTCGAGCCGAAGCCGTAGCCGGCGCCCGGGTCGGTCTGCAGGAACGCGGGCAGGAAGGCGAAGACCGGGTACATCCCGACACCGATGAACAGTGCGGCGAGATTCGTCGTCCACACCGCCGGAATGCGCATCATCTCCATGTCGATCAGCGGGCTGGCGTCGCGTCGTTCCACCGCGGACCAGGCAACGCCGAGCACCACCGCCGATGCGAGCAGGCCGAGGACCGCGCCGGACGTCCATCCCCACCGGGATCCCTCGCTCACCGCGACGAGCAGTGCGACCAGCCACCCGGAGAGCAGCACGGCCGCGAGCCAGCTGACCCGGCCCGGCGTTCGAACCGGCGACTCGGGCACGGCAACCACCGTGCCGACCGCCGACACGGCCAACGCGATCGCGGGGATCCAGAACAGCCAACTGGTCCCGAGAGCGTCCACGATCGGGCCGCCCAGGACCAGACCCAGCCCGCCCCCGACCCCGACCAACGCCGAGACCACGCCCACGGCGCCGGAGACCTTCTCGCGCGGGAACTCGTCACGGACGATGCCGAACGCGAGCGGGATGACGCCGCCGGCTATCCCCTGGACCGCCCGGGCCACGAGCATCACCCCGATCGACTGCGCCACCGCGCCGAGAACGGAGCCGAGGCACGCGACGAGCAGGACCGATGCGAGCACCTTCTTCTTGCCCACCATGTCGCCGACCCGGCCGAGGATCGGGGTGGCCACCGCCGCGGACAGCAGGTACGCGGTCAGCATCCAGGTCACCGCGTTCTGGTCGGTGTGCAGCTCCACCTGCAGCAGCGGCAGCACCGGCGCGACCAGCGACTGCAACAGCGAGTAGGCCGTGATCGCCACGGCGAGGACCAGATAGGTCACCTGGTACGGCGTGCCCGCACGCCGTCCGGAGGTCGCCTTGCGCATCGGAACCCTGACTCCCATCGAGGACAAGCGGAACCAATATTCCGCATGCCGCACAGTAGCAGCCTAACCGGAATCAGCATTCCGCTACCGCGGCCGGTGACGGCACCGCCGGATGCCCGTCCCCGGGTGGACAATGGCGCCATGGCCAAGGACCGGACCGTCCCGACGACGACGATCATGCTCGTGCGGCACGCCGAACGACCCGACGAGGAAGCCGGTTCCGAGCCCGGCATCGACGCCGACGGCACCCGGTGCGACGATTCCCTCACCGCGACCGGGTGGCGGCGGGCCGCCGCACTCGCCGACCTGTTTGCCGCCGGCGCGGGTGAGCCCGGACCGCCGCTCGTGCGGCCGCGCGCACTGTTCGCCTCGACGCCGAGCAAGAAGAAGGGCAGCAAGCGGTCGCTGCAGACGATCTCGCCGCTGGCACAGCGACTCGACCTCGACGTGGACACCCGGTTCGGACGTGACGACGTGTCGGACCTCGCCGAGGAGGTCACCCGAACCGGCGGCCCCGTCCTGATCTCCTGGCAGCGCGAGTACATCCCCGACATCGTCGACGCACTCGGCGGCACGGATCGTCCGGTTCCCGACCCCTGGCCCGAGGACCGTTACGACGTCGTGTGGGTGCTGACCCCCGCCACGGACGGCGGGTGGATCTTCACGCAGACGCCGCAGCGGGTGCTGCCCGGGGACGCCGACACCGGAATCTGACTCACCCCCTTGCACCCCGACGTCGCAGCACCCCGACGTCTGAGTGTTACCCAATTGCGTTGATCCCCAATGTCACAGGAGGGCAGATGATTCTGGAACGCATGCCCCTGGCGGGTTTCGGTGTCGTCAACTTCGAGTTGATGCTGCTGCGACGGATGGACGACCATCAGCCGTCCCTCGTCGGGTCGGCGTTGAAGAACCTCGGCAAGAGCGGTACCGACGCCCGCGCCGCGCACGCACAGTGGCAACGTGGACTACGCGGCAACTTCCCGGATGGCGCCGGCCGCTACCGGATGGCGCTCGGCCGCCCGGACGTGACCGGGACCCGGCCCACCGCTCTCGGCGGCGACCTGGCAGTCGAGGGCTGGACCATGCCGCTGTGGCCGGGCCTGCAGTTCCAGATCACCTTCGGCCCCGGCGGCGAGGTGATCGACGAGCGCCTCGTCCGGGGCGCGGACTCGGTCGCACCGACCATCACCGAACCGGCGGACCTGCGGCCGTGGCTGGTGACCATCGACGATCTCGAACGTGCCTGCGGACCCGTCCGCTTCCGGATGTCGGGCGGAACGGTGCCGAGCCACGCCATCGCCGAGTTCACCGTCGCGGACGGCACCGCCTGCGAGGCACAGTTCAGTTGGGGCCTGCTCCAGACGGCCTCGGCCAAGCCCGAGTGAGTGGTGGGCGCCCACGACCACCGGCGGGACTACAGGGCGACCGCAACCCGATGACCCTCGACCACCGCGGCATTCGCCCGCCGCGGCGCCAGCGCGTCGCCGATCCGGTGCACCTCGAAGTCGCTGCCGGACAGCGTCTTCCACAGCTCGTCCACCGGCTCCTGGTGCACCGAGCACACCACCGCGTCGACGACGTGCTCGCGGGTCCGGCCGGTCGGGTGGTGCAGCAGGCTCACCCGCACTCCCCCGCCATCGGCCGTCGCCGCCATCGGCACCACGTCGGTCAGCGTGTCGACGCCGAGCCGGTGCGCCCGCGCGCGCCAGCCCTCCATGTCCAGCGTCAGGCCCAGGTCCTGCCCCACCACCATCGCGTTGGTGGCGAGGGTGACCTCGCAGCCGCGCTGCGCCAGGAGCTCCGCGGTCGAGGTGCCCTGGTGAAATCCGAGTTCGTCGATCAGCAGCACCCGGCCGACGGGCGCGACGCGACCCTCGAGCACGTCGCGCACGTCCACGACCGCCGCCAGGTCGCCCGCCCACGCGGGCCGCCGCGACCGGGCGCCGGTGGCCAGCAGCACCACGTCGGGGCCTTCCTCGCGCAACACCTCGGCGCTCGCCTCGCACCCGGTCCGGATCTCCACACCGTGCCGGGCGCACTGCGCGGCGAGACCGCGCACCATCTCCAACAGTTCCGACCGCCCCGCCCCCACCGCGGCGGTGCGCACCTGACCGCCGAGCAGCGCGCCGCGCTCGAAGACCGTCACCCGGTGGCCGCGTTCGGCCGCGGTCGCCGCCGCCTGCAGCCCGGCCGGGCCGCCGCCGACCACGCACACCCGCAGGCCCCGTCGCCGCGGCACCGGCAGCGGCACCGATTCCCTGCCGGCCCGAGGGTTCTCGACGCACCCCAGCCACCGGTTCAGCCCCACCCGGCCCACGCACTCCTGGTTGCAGGACAGGCAGGTCCGGATCTCCGCCGCGGCACCGGCCGTCGCCTTCGCCGCGAAGTCCGGGTCGGCGATCTGCCCGCGAACCACCCCGACGAGGTCGCAGTGCCCCTCTTCGAGCGCCCGCTCCGCCTGCTCCGGCCCGGTGAAGCGGCCGACGCCGACCACCGGCAGCGCCACCCGCCGCCGAATCGCGTTGGGGATGAACAACGAATAGCCGCGCGGCACCGCCATCGACGCCTCGATCAGGTGCAGGCTCTCGGTGGCCATCCCGATCGACGTGTTGAGGTAGTCGACCATCCCCGTCGCCTCGACCATCGCGGCGACCGCCACCGCCTCGTCGAGGTGAATGCCCCGGGCGATCCCCTCCTCCCCGGTCAGGCGCACGCCGAGCACCAGGTCCGGGCCGAGCGCGGCGCGCACCGACTTCACCACGGCGAGCAGGAACCTTGCCCGGTTGGCGAGCGACCCGCCGTACCGGTCGGTGCGCCGGTTCGCGTCGGGCGAGAGGAACGCCCGCAGGATCGAGGACTGCGAGCACTGGATCTCGACGCCGTCGAAGCCGCCGCTGCGGCAGTGCGCCGCGACCAGCGCGTACCCGGCGACCAGTTCCGCGATCTCGGACTCGTCGACGGCCTTGGGCACCTCCCGGAACAGCGGGTCCGGGATCGGGCTCGGCGCCCACACCGGCAGCCGGGTGTACATCCCGGTGCCCTGGCCCCCGTTGTGGTTGAGCTGCGCGAGGATCACCGTGCCGTGCGCGTGGACGGCGTCGGTGATCCGCCGGTACCCGTCGACGACCTCCGGCCGGTACCCGGCGATCAGCTTCTCGTAGGGCCGGTCGGTCGGGTGCACGCAGTGCTCCTCGGTGACGACCAGGCCGGCGCCGCCGCGTGCCCGAGCCGCGTAGTAGGCGGCGTGCTGGGCGGTGGGCAGCCCGTCGACCGCGCTGTTGGTCAGGTGCGCGGCGAACACCACCCGGTTGCGCAGGGTCACCGGCCCCAGCGACAGCGGGCTGAGCAGTCTCGGACAGTCGCCGGCCCGCCCCGTCCCGGTCATCGGGCACCGATCCCGACGGCGGCGGCACGGCCCTCGCGCACGGCCTCGGCGACGGTGCGCGGCGCGACGGCGTCCCCGGCCGGCAGCGTGACGCCGGGGCGGTGCAGCGCGTCGTCGGGCAGACCGGGCGAGCAGTCGACGACGGCCGCCGCCGGCACCGACCGCCGGACCCCGGTGTGCACGTCCTCGATCACCACGGCCGCCGCACCGACCGCGCAGATCCGCGAGTACAGGTGCCGGGCCACCCCGGCGCGCTGCAGCCGGACGTTGGCCGGCGCCAGGTCGCCCGTGCGGCCCAGCTGGGTGCCGACCACCGGGTCGCGGGTCAGCAGCGCGACGCTGCGACCCTGCGCGGCAAGCCATTCCGCGACCGCGACCGCGACCGGCCCGCCGACCGGGTCGAACACCAGTACCGGTCCGTCGGGCAACCCGCACCCGCCGAGCACCGCCGCGGCGGGGACGATCACCGCGTTGTCCTCACGGTCGCCGTCCCAGAGCCGGGTGGTGCTGCCGGTCGCGAGCACCACCCGCTCGCCGGCACGGGCGGCCGCGTCCAGGTCCGCCGCCGACGCCGCCCGGCCGGTCTCGAACCGGACACCGAACTGTCGGCACCGCGCCGCGAGCCAGTCGGTGAGCTCGGTGAGCCGTTCGCGGCCGACGCCGACCGCGACCGTGGACACCATGCCGCCCGGTCGCTCGGACTGCTCGACCAGTCGCACGCGGTGGCCGCGTCCGGCCAGGACCCGGGCCGCCTCCAGGCCCGCCGGACCGCCGCCGACCACCAGCACCGGCGCGGGGTCCGCTTGCGGCGCAGCGACTTCGACGCCCTCCTGACCTGCCTCGGGGTTGCCGATGCAACCCACAAGCGGGTTCATCGGGTCCAGGACCAGACAGGCCTGGTTGCAGAGCACGCAGGGTCGCGGCCGCTCCCCCGCCCGGACGGTCGCCACCAGGTCCGGGTCGGCGATCTGCGCGCGGGTCATCTCCACCGCGTCCGCGACCCCGGCGACGAGCGCCTGCCGGGCCTGTTCGGCGTCGACGACGCTGCCCTGCAGGACGATCGGGACGGCGCCGCCGACCGCCGACCGGATCTGCTCGCAGAGTTCCACGTTGAACATCGGGGCCGTGTGGGCGTCCGGACGGTAGTCCGGCACGGACATCGGGCCGCCCCGCACCACCACCAGCAGGTCGAGCGAATCCGCAAGGGCCCGAGCCTGTCCCGCCGCGATCTCGGGGGTGACGCCGGCCCACGGCGCCGACTCGTCGCAGCTCAGCCGCAGCGAGAGGACGCGGTCCGGGCCGAGTTCGGCGCGGACCGCGGCGAGCACCTCCCGGGTGAGCCGCAGTCGGTCCGTGCCGTACTCGTCGGCCCGGGTGTTGGTCAGGCCGGAGTGGAACTGGCGCAGCAGCGCCCGCGGGCCCGCGTCGATCTCGACGCCGTCCACCCCCGCGGCGCGGGCGGTGCGGGCGGCGGCGGCGAATCCCGCGACCACCGCGTCGATCTCGGCCTGTTCCAACTGGGCCGGGAGCTCGCGGGTGACCACGTCGGCGACGGGCGAGGGGCCCCACAGCACCGACTGGGAGTAGGCACTCGAGCCCTGCCCCCCGGTGTGGCCGAGACCGGCGAGCACGAGCGTCCCGTGCGGGCGGCAGGCGTCCACGACGGCCCGCCAGCCCGGTCCGCAGTCGGCGGCCAGCGGGGCCCGCTCGTACGGCCAGTCGCCGGAGTGCACGGACGCCACCTCGGTGACCACGACGCCTGCCCCGCCCCGGGCGCGCCTGCCGTAGTACGCGACGTGCGCGGAGGAAAGTGACCGGCCGACACCGAGATTCGTCTCGTGCGGACCGAAGATCACCCTGGCCGGTGCGGTACGCCCGGCCAGGGTGATCGGTTCGGTGAGCCGTATCGTCACGGCCCGTGGCGTCCTAGACGCCGAGGTCGCGGCGGAAGTCCGCCGGGATCACCAGGTCGGACGGGGACAGCTCCGCGATCGACGAGTGCCCGAGACCCAGCACCGCCGAGTCGATGCCGCTGCGCAGGATGTCCAGGACGTTCTCGACGCCGGCCTGGCCGTTCGCCGCGAGACCCCAGAGGTAGCCGCGGCCGATCATCACGGCCTTGGCACCGAGCGCGAGGGCCTTGACGACATCGCTGCCACGACGGATGCCGCCGTCGAGGAGCACCTCGAGCTGGTCGCCCACGGCCTCGGAGATCGCCGGCAGCGCCCGGATCGGGGCGGGGGTGCCGTCGAGGTTGTTACCGCCGTGGTTGGACACGGAGATCGCGGAGCAACCGGCGTCGACGGCGCGCTTCGCGTCGTCGACACGCATGACGCCCTTGAGCATGAACGGCCCGCCCCACTGCTCGCGCAGCCAGGCGACGTCCTCCCAGGTGGGCAGCGGCGTGCCCATCCACTCGCCGTACGCACCGAAGAAGGTGGGCGCCGGCTGGCCGGGCTTGATCAGGTTGGGCGTCGTCAGGTCCGGGACCTTGCCGGTCTTGGCGAAGTCCATCAGCCAGCGGGGCTTGGTGATCGCGCTGGGCGCGTTGTCCCACATCGCCTTGAGGCTCATCTTCTCCGGGATGGCCGGGCTGCCCCAGTCGCGGCCCATCGAGAACGACCAGTCCAGCGTCATGATCAGCCCGGTGGCGCCGGCCGCGCGGGCCCGCTCCATGCGCTGGACCAGGGTGTCGCGGTCACCGACCCAGTACATCTGGAAGAACGTCTGCGGGTTGGCCGCGGCGACCTCCTCGATGGACTTCGACGCGAACGAGCTCAGCCCCATCGCGACCCCGCGGGCGGCGGCGGCACGCGCGACGGCCACCTCGCCCTCCGGGTGCACGGCCTGCACGCCGGTCGGTGAGATCAGCACCGGCATCGAGATGGGCTGCCCCATGACCTCGGTCGCCATCTCCCGCTTGTCGTGCAGTCCCGCCACGTGCGGGGCGAAGCCCAGCTCGCTGAAGGCCGCGATGTTGTCGTCGACCGTCAGCCCCTTCTCGGACCCGGCGACCAGCGCCATGTAGACGGGCTTCGGCAGCCGCTTCTTGGCGCGTCGCTGCGCCTCTGCCACCGTTTCGAACCAGGCGTTCTTAGCCATGAAGAGAATCCTCTATTCCATTCCCGCGAGCGGGTTTTCGTCACAGATCTTGGCCGGGGGGCGGACCATCAGCTGCAGCGGCACGGGTGCCCGCGGGGTACGACGCTGCCCGGTGCGCGAGTGATCCACGTGGGACTTCGGCAGCTCGCCGCGGTCGGCGGCCAGCGCGGCCTCGCCGTTGCCGATGACGCACTCCGGGTCGGGGCCGTCCATCGGCAGGCCGGTGAAGAACTTCGCCGCCATGCAGCCGCCGCGGCAGGCGTCGTAGTGGCTGCACTTGGTGCAGGCGCCGCCGGTCTGCGGGGAGCGCAGGTCCGCGAACAGCTCCGAGTGCTGCCAGACGTGCTGGAATCCGCCGTCGCTCACGATGTTCCCGGCCAGGAACTGCTCGTGGATCGCGAAGGGGCACGCGTACACGTCGCCGACGGGGTCGATCAGGCACACCACCCGGCCGGCGCCGCACAGGTTGAGCCCGGGCAGGGCGTCGCCGTACGCGGACAGGTGGAAGAACGAGTCGCCGGTGAGCACCCCGTCACCGTTGGCCACGAGCCAGTCGTAGAGCTCACGCTGCTGGCCGGCGGTGGGGTGCAGGTCGTCCCACACGTCGGCGCCGCGGCCGGACGGGCGCAGCCGGGTGATCCGCAGGGTGGCGCCGTACTTGTCGGCGAGCGCCTTGAAGTCGTCGAGCTGGGACACGTTGTGGCGGGTGACGACGACCGAGATCTTCGCGTCCTTGAACCCGGCCTCGGCGAGGTTCTCCAGTGCGCGGACGGCCATCGCGAAGGATCCGGGGCCGCGGACCGCGTCGTTGACCTCCGCGGTGGCGCCGTCGATGGAGATCTGCACGTCGACGTAGTCGCTGGCGGCCAGGCGGGCGGCGACCTTCTTGTCGATCTTGACGCCGTTGGTGGAAAACTTGACGCCGACCTGGTGGTCGGTCGCGTAGTCGACCAGCTCCCAGAAGTCCGAGCGGACGGTGGGCTCGCCGCCGCCGATGTTGACGTAGAACACCTGCATCCGCTGCAGCTCGTCGATGATCGACTTGCACTGCTCGGTGGACAGCTCACGCGGGTCGCGACGACCGGAGGAGGACAGGCAGTGCACGCACGAGAGGTTGCAGGCGTAGGTGAGTTCCCACGTCAGGCAGATCGGGGCGTCGAGGCCGAGTTCGAACTGGTCGACCAGGCGGCCGACGGGGGCCGGCGCGGGGCGATCGAGCATGGAGGTCATGGGCTTGGTGTCCTCGCGAGGGGAGAATGTCGGTGACGTGCGGGGCTGGAGCAGCGTCAGGCTGCGGACGTCGCGCCGGCCGGAGCCCGCACGATCATCTGCGACTCGGCCAGGGTGGCCAGGGCGCGCGCGTAGGTGTCCACCTGGGCGTCGTCGATCCCGGCGGCCCGGATCGCGGTCCGGGCATCGGGGTGCTCCGCCAGCGAGGTGACGATGCCGACGATGACGGTGTTCTTCAGGAACGAGAGCTTCCTGGTGCCGAAGTGGTAGAGCAACGCCCCGAATGGCTCGGGGCGAAGCGCCACCTGCGGGTGGAGAGACCACCCGGTGTCGAGATCCACGATCAGTACACGCCGCACATGCCGTCGATCGAGACCTCTTCCACGAGCGACTCCTGGACGAGCTCGGTCTCGGCAACGGCATTTTCGCGATGGTCGGCCATCTGGCTTACCTCCTGTGTCAGGGTGATCGACGGTCTCAGCGAGTACCACTGTGACTCGGCTCACGACAATAATGGCATCGAGTGCATAATGAAAGCCCGGAGGCGAAATTGGCGGAAAGTCCCAGCACCACGCGAGGTCGCACGGGTCGGCGACCGTCGACCACGCGCGAACGGATCAGCTCCGTCGGCATCGAACTGTTCGCCGCACACGGATTCGAGGAGACCAGCGTCGACCAGATCGCCGAGGCCGCAGGCATCGCGCGACGGACGTTCTTCCGCTACTTCCCGTCCAAGAACGCCATCCCGTGGGGCGACTTCGACAACCACCTGGCCGACATGCGCTCGCTGCTCGCCGCGCTGCCCGACGACATCCAGCTCGCCGAGGGCCTGACCACCGCACTGCTGGAGTTCAACCGGTTCCCGCCGGATGTGGCCCCGCTGCATCGGAGCCGGATGGAGATCATCCTGAAAGCTCCTGCGCTGCAGGCCTACTCGATGGTGATGTACAACGGCTGGCGCGACGTGATCGCGGAGTACACGGCCGTCCGACTCGGCTGCGACGCCACCGACCACCTGCCGCGCACCGTCGGCTGGATGGTCCTCGGCGTCGCGCTGTCCGCGTACGAGCAGTGGCTGACCGACGACTCCCTGGACCTGGCCGACCTGTTGCGCGCGGGCGGCGAGACGCTGACCCACGGCGTCGGGTCCCTCACCTCCGTCGGCGCGCCCTGCCCTCCGAGGTGACCGGAATACCCACGAAGTCGAACCAGTTCCACCGAGCCCACCCCATCGGGGTCTACAGGCCCTAAAATGGGAGAACGGGGCCGACAACCCGTCGATCCCAATGCACAGCGCGCGCTGCCACCGCTCGCTACCGCCGATGATCAAGATCGTTGATCACTGAGGACATGATGACGGACAAGTCCGTGATCCTGGGACGGCCGGCCGGCCGCAACACAGCCGGCGGCGCACCGGTGTCCGGCCCCACACACGGGAACCTCTCCGAGGAAGAGATCGTCGCGGCGGCGCTGCGCGTGGTGCACGAGGACGGGCTCGACAAGCTCTCGATGCGCCGCCTCTCCCGCGAGTTGGGCGTCTCGGCGATGGCCCCGTACTACTACGTCTCCGACAAGCGCGAACTGCTGGACCTGGTGGCCACCGCCGCACTCGCCGACATCACCGCACCGGACTCCGGCGGGGACTGGGAGGCCCGGCTGCGGACCCTGATCGACCAGATCGACGACCGCCTCGCCCGCTACCCGGGCCTGGGCGAGGTGCTGCTCGAGCAGATGCTGCGCAAGCAACGGCACCTGATCGAACTCGTGATGGAGATCCTGTTCGACGCGGGGTTCTCGGAGCGCAACGTGCTGCTCGCGTACGTCGCGATCCACACCTACCTGTTCGGCCGCAGCGGGATCGCCGACCAGGAGCCGACGATTCCGGACCGGACCGGCCTGCCGGAGGCCATCGCCCGGGCGGCCCGGCACCTGGACGGGGTGCACGCCCAGGACTTCTACCGTTTCGGCGTCGAGACCCTGATCTCCGGACTCGGCGTGCAGCTGGATCGACAGCGGTCCGCGAACGCGTGAGTGAAGCTTGTCCCGATTATCGGGAATCGGCCGACGCAAATTAGCATCCTGCTGGTTCCATGGTTTCCTGCTAGATTCGAAACTAGAACACGTTCCAGATTCAGCCCAGTTCGAGATTCACCCTGAGAGGATCCACCGATGACCACTGTTGACGTGCCGCACAGCTCCAGGTCGGTTGTGCTCACCGTGTCCGGGGTCATCGAGGAGACCTCCGACGCGCGCTCGCTGGTCTTTGCGGTCGCCGACGAGGTGCGCAGCAAGTTCGACTACAAGCCCGGACAGTTCCTGACCCTGCGCATCCCCAGCGACCGGACCGGTTCCGTCGCCCGCTGCTACTCGCTGGCCAGCTCGCCGTTCACCGACGCCGAGCCCAAGGTCACCGTCAAGCGGACCGCCGACGGCTACGGCTCCAACTGGCTCTGCGACAACGTCAAGGTCGGCGACACCATCGAGGTGCTGCCGCCGTCCGGCGTCTTCACGCCGAAGTCGCTCGACCACGACTTCCTGCTCTGGGGCGCGGGCAGCGGCATCACCCCGGTGATGTCGATCCTGAAGTCGGCGCTCACCCAGGGCTCCGGCAAGGTGGTCCTGGTCTACGCCAACCGCGACGAGAAGTCGGTGATCTTCCGCGACGAGCTGCGCGGCCTCGCCGCCCAGTACCCGACCCGCCTCACCGTCATCCACTGGCTGGAGAGCCTGCAGGGCCTGCCGACCCCGGACCAGTTCGCGACCCTGGCCACGCCGTTCGGCGGCTACGAGTCGTTCATGTGCGGCCCCGGCCCCTTCATGGACACCGTGCACAAGGCGCTCGCCGAGGCCGGCGTCCCGCGCACCCAGGTGCACGCCGAGGTGTTCAACTCGCTCGCCGGCGACCCCTTCCAGGAGGTCGTCGTCGAGGAGGTCACCGAGGAGGAGGCCGCCGACGCCGCCACCGTGGAGGTGCAGCTCGACGGCGAGACCCACAAGATGAGCTGGCCGCGCAAGCAGACGCTCGTCGACATCATGCTGTCCAAGGGACTGGACGTGCCCTACTCCTGCCAGGAGGGCGAGTGCGGCTCCTGCGCCTGCACCGTGCTCGAGGGCAACGTGGAGATGGGCAACAGCGAGATCCTCGACCCCGAGGACATCGCCGCCGGCTACATCCTCGGCTGCCAGGCCCGCCCGGTCTCCGACCACGTCAAGATCGAGTTCTGACAGCCCGCTCTACCCGCCCTCCGGGGCACTTCTCTTCGAGGCACTGCTCTTCGCAGCCCCGCCTTTCGATGATCCCAGTCGACGCCCGCGCCGGTACCCGGCGTAGCGGTCCAGGAACCCGGTCAGCAGCACCCGGTCCACCCGCTTGCCCACCTCGCGGAGCATCCAGCCGAGCGCCTTCTGGGTGAGGTCCCGGCGGTCGCCCAGCAGTCGCGGCGCCAACTCGAGCGTGGTCGACGCGTCGCCCCGCCGGATGAACCCGAAGGTCGTCAGCAGCGCCACCCGACGGCGCCACAGGTCGTCGTCGTCGCCCAGCGTGAACACCAGGTCCCGGGGCCGGTCGTAGAGCCAGCCACCGAGCACCCGCTCGGCGGAGCTGTCGACCAGGTCCCAGTTGTTCACCCGCCCGCGCAGCACCGCGGCCACGTAGAAGTCGGCGATCCGTTCCCGCTCCGCCTCGTCTCGCGTGCGCACCGCGCCGGCGCGTTCGAATCGCCCGACCAGGATCAGCAGCGCGGCCAGCCGGTGTTCGTGCACTGGGCTGTCGAGCAGCGCGTCGATCTCCCGCAGCGGCAGGTCCGCGAACCGCGCGGCGACCTTCCGGGTGGCAGGCACCCGGACTCCGATGAACAGGTCGCCCTCGCCGTAGTCGCCGGGGCCGGTCTTGAAGAACCGTCGCAGGTGCTGCGCGTCGCCCGCGTCCGCCACCTCGCCCAACGCCCTGACCACCTCGTCGTGCATGCCTCACAGGGTCCCACGAAGGCCTGGTCGGCGCCGGATTCCAGGCCATTGACCGGCCGGTCAATCAGGTCTATACCGGAGTCAGGAGTTCCCTCGTCGAGGAGGCAGAAATGAAGGTCGAATGGTCTCGGTGGCAGGACTGGGCCGCCGTGGTGATCGGTGCGGTTGTGGCGCTCTCGCCGATCTGGGTTGACACCAACAGCGCCGCGCGGTGGTCGATGATCGTTCTCGGCGTGCTCGTGGCCGTGACCGGGCTCGCCAACCTGGCGTCCCCCGGTACCGAGATGGTCGTCTGGGCAATGGGTGTGCTCGGCGTCCTGATGTTCATCTCCCCCTGGGTCACCAGCTTCTCGCACCTGACGGGCGCCGCATGGACCTCGTGGGTGGGCGGCGTGCTGACCGCGGTGGTCGCGATGGCCGCGCTCCCGGAAAGCTCCCCGATGCACATCGGTCACCGGGGCGGACTGGCGGCGCATTGACCCCCACCGACGACACTGCGAAAGGACGACAATCCCGTGGGGCGAGCGCCGCCGCTCGCCCCACCCTCACGTTCGGAGGTACCTGACGATGCCGGGTCCGCGGCGGCGCCGGACGGCCAGAGCGGACGGCGACGCGAGGAAGCTGATCCTCGACGCCGCCGAGGAACTCTTCGCAGCACGGGGCTTCGACGCCACCCCCACTGCGGCCGTCGCGGCACAGGCCGGCGTCCCCAAGGGACTGGTCTTCTACTACTTCCCCACCAAGGAGTCGCTGCTGACGACACTGGTCACCGAGCGTCTGCCGGCCGAACCGCTCGCCGACGTGGCCGACCTGGTGGTCACCGGTCAACCGGAGTCGACGCTGGTGAACCTCGACGCCGCGCTGAACCTGCGCGATCACCACTCCTCGGTGATGCGGGTGATCATCTGGCGCGAGGCCGACACCCACCCCGCGGTGCGCGAACACCTCCGGCGGCTGCGCAGCTACCTGCACGACGCGACGATCGAGGTGCTCCGGGCCAGCTCGCCGTTCGCCGCGTCTGCCCGGGCGCTCGACTCCAGCGCCACCGCCTGGGTGGCCGCGATGTTCGCCGCCGCCGGCGCCGACCGCCTGCGCGACCTCGACGAACTGGCCCGGGACCGCGCCGAGGACCTGCGCGGCGTCGCACGCCTGGTGGTCGCGGGCCTGGCCCAGCTCAGCGGGGCAGGCGCGTAGGGTCCGCGAGCACCCGGCCCGCGTCGTAGTTCAGTGCGCTCGCGGGCAGCTCACCCGGCCTGCCGCTGAGCAGCACCGACACGGCGCCGGCCCCGGTGCTGTCGCGGCCGAGGGCCTGGATCCGGCGCACCGTCTGCGCCGCCACCGCCTCCGCGCTGTCGAACAGCGTGACACCGGCCGGCAGCCGGGCGGCGATCTCCGCCTCGACCAGCGGGTAGTGGGTGCAGCCGAGGACCACGGCGTCGCAGCCGGCGGGGGTGTGCGCGACCGCCTCGGCGATCGCGGCGCTCACCTGCCCGGTATCGCCGCGGTCGATCGCGTCGGCCAACCCGTGACAGGCCACCCCGGTGACGACGGCACCGTTCCCGAACCGGGCGATCAGGTCGGCCTGGTAGTCACTCACGGTGGTCGCCGCCGTCGCCCAGATCGCGACGGACCGCGAGACCGCGGCCGCCGGCTTGATCGCGGGCACGGTCCCCACCACCGGGACGCCGGGGCCGAGTCGGTCCCTGATGTGCTCGAGCGCGGTGACACTGGCGGTGTTGCACGGCACCACGACGACCTCGGCGCCCAGGCCCACCGCCCGCTCGGCCGCCCCGACCGCCCGCTCGATCACCCACTCCCGCGGCCTCGGACCCCAGGGCGCCCCGTCCGGGTCGAGGCAGAGCAGCAGATCGAGGTCGGGGCGAAGCCGCCGCAGCCACGCCGAAGTGGGCAGCATCCCCAGGCCGGAGTCGATGAGCGCAACAATCACCCGTCAAACCTATCGCCGCGGCCGCCCCGCCGGTCCGAGCGGTCCGGTTCCGCCGCCAGCGCCCCGTCCATCGCGCCCAGGAAACGGGCGACCGTGGCACGCTCGTCGGCGTCGAAGTCCGCCATGGCCGCGTCCACCCGCCCCACCAGCGGAGCGAAGAACGACCACCCCAGGTACCGCGCCTGCTCCTGGACCCGTAGCAGCACCCGGCGACGGTCGCCGGGGTCGGCCGACCGCACCAGGTGCCCGGCCCGCTCCAACCGGTCCAGCAGGGCCGTCGTCGCGGCCGAACCCAGTCCGAGCTGGGCGGCCAGCCATCCGGGGGTCGCGGCCAGTTGCGCACGGTCGGCGTCCAGCAGCAACACCAGCGCACGAAGATCCGTGGCGTGCAACGAGTTTCGCTCGGCAAAGGTGGCACCGAGCTGGTCCAGGTCCGACGCCAGCCCGCGCAACCGATGGACGAGCGCCAGCGCGGCATCGGCGCCGTCCGACTCCGCCGAGCCCGCCACCCGTTCGCCCGCGGCGCGCCGCCCCGTCGCCTGCCTGCCCACCACACGCCCTCCTCGTACACCGACCTCGTTCAACCCGGCGACCCCAACTCTCTCGACCAAGAACTATCTCGACTGCCGAGATTAACGTAACTCGAGACAAGCGGACCGCGGTCAGCGCGTCAGCAGCAGGCAGCCCGCCACGGTGCCCTCGCCGAGTCCCACCGCCGCCACCGCGGGCACCTGGGCGCCCGCTGTGGCGGGAGCCCCGCCGCGCAGCTGCGCCACCGCCTCCACGACGAGGTCCAGGCCGGCCGACCCGCCGGCGCCGAGCTGGCCGCCGTGCGGATTGACCGCCACCTCGAGGCCACGCGAAGTTTGTTTCCTCCCGAGAAGATACCGGGCTTCACCGGTCCCGCAGAAGCCGAGCGCCTCCAGCCAGAGCACCGTCAGGAAGGACAGTTCGTCGCCGAGTACCGCCACGTCGACGTCGGCGGGGGCGAGTCCGGTGCTGCGCCACATCCGCTCGGCCGCCCGGTGGATCGCGGTCGAGTCGGGTTCGGACTGCTGCTCCCACAGCGGGACCGAGGACCTGGCGGACCCGAGGCCCGCCACCGCCACGGCCTCGCCCGCCAGGTCCGACGCGAGGTCCGTGTCACTGAGCACGATCGCCGCGGCGCCCGCGACCGGGGTGGCGCGGTCGTACCTGCACAGCGGGTCCGCCAGCATCGGCGCCGCCAGGTACTCGGCCAACCCGAGCGGGTCACCCACGTGGGCGTGGGCTGCGAGCGCCACCTGCGCCAGCTCGGCGCGGGTCAGGCCGAACCGCTCGACGTACGCCCGGGCGGCCAGTGCCACCTCGACCAACACCGAGTCCGCGCCGTAGGGCGCATGCCACTGCGCCCACCCGGACGCCGTGCCACGGCCACCGATCCGGTACTCCGGGGCGCCGCCGGACCCCGCGCCGAGAAATCGCACCGGCGCGGCCGCGTCCACGCACACCACGTGCGCGGCCAATCCCGCCGACACCACCGCAGCCGCGGACGCGACTCCGGCGACCACCGCGAATCGATTCGGTTCTGCTGCCGCCCAGGACAATTCGAAGCCCAGGTCGAGTCCCTCCAGTGCCGGGACTCCACACACCAGCACGCCCTCGACCGCCGAACCGGCAAGTCCGGCGTCGGTCAGCGCACCCAACACCGCGGCCACCGCGCCGTCGGTGCCCGCGACCGGCACCCGGGCCACCCCGCTGACCACGGCGCCCGTCATCGGCCGACGCCGCTCACGACACCGCCTCGAGACGGTCCTCCGGCTGCTCCCACTCCTCGAGTTCGGCCAGCGGCAACCAGACCCCCTCGCCGATCGGCTCGAAGACCAGCCTGGTCGGCGCACCGACCCGCAGCGCATCCCGCGAGGCGTCGGTCAGGCCGAGCAACAGCCGGATCCCCTCCTCGAGTTCCACCACCGCGACGAGGTACGGCGGCTGCGGGGCAGACGCGACGGACTCGAACACCTCAGTCCAGCTGAGCAGTGCGCCCTTGCCGGTGACCGGCTCGTAGGTGAAGTCGTCACGCCAGCAGTGCCGGCAGTGTGACGCCGGCGGGAACGACCATCGGAGACAGTGCGCGCACCGCTGCACGGACAGCCGCCCGCTCTCCCCCGACGTCCAGTGCGCCGCGGTGAGTTCCGTGAGCTCCGGCAGGGCCCGACGGCCGTGCATCATCCCCTCACGTTAGACGACGTTAGACGCCCGCGGGCTCGAGCACCTCTGCGATCGGCACCCCGGCGGCGATCTTCGCCCGCATCTTCATCACCGGGCCGGCGAGGCCGCAGCCGACCACCGCGGCCAGTGCGCCGTTCCGTTCGTAGTAGGCCAGGAACTTGCGGCCGTCGTCACGCACCACGTGCACGGTGTCCGTCGCCGACGGCTCACCCAGCGCCTGAACCTTGAGGTCGTACTGGTCGCTCCAGAAGTACGGCACCTGCGCGGCAACCTCGCCGTCACTGCCGATCAACGCGAGGGCGACGGCCTTGGCCTGTTCACCCGCGTTGCTCCAGTGCTCGACGCGCCGCCGGCTTCCGTCGCGGTGCAGCCACGCGGCGACATCGCCGACCGCCCACACCTGCGGGTCGCTGGTGCGTCCCGTCTCGTCCGTGAGCACCCCGCCGCCGTCGGCGCGCTCGGCCAGCCGCACCCCGGAGTCCGCCAGCCAGTCGGTGACCGGAACCGAGCCGATCCCGATGACCACCAGGTCGGCGGCGACCTCGGTGCCGTCCGAGAGCACCGCGCCGCGCACCCGGCCCTCGCCCAGCAGCGCGGTCAGCCCGGTGCCGGTGCGCACGTCGACGCCCTCGGCGGTGTGCAACCGGCCGACCAGCGCGCCGACCTCCGGCCCCAGCACCGACGCCAGCGGCGCCGGCTGCGGCTCGACGAGGATCACCTCGAGGCCGGACTTGCGCATACTGGCCGCGAGCTCGCAGCCGATGAAACCGGCGCCGACGACGAGCGCGGTCCGGCCGGGGACGAGGTCCGCGCGCAGGCCGAGCGAGTCCTCGAGCGTGCGCAGCACGTGCACGCCGTCGAGGTCCGGCAGCCCGGGGATCCGCCGTGGCAGCAGTCCGGTCGCGATCACCAGGTGGTCGTAGTCCACGGAGGTGCCGTCGGCCAGCGCGACGGTGCGGGCGGCGGTGTCCAGCGCGACCGCGCCGGAGCCCAGTCGCAGCTCGATGGCCTGCTCGTCGAAGAACTCCGTCGGCCGCAGGGTCACGTCGTCGCGTTCGCCGCGGACGACCTCCTTGGACAGCGGCGGTCGGTCGTACGGCAGGTGCGTCTCGGCGCCGACGAGCACCACTTCGCCCTCGTGCCCGGCCCGCCGAAGCTCCTCCGCGGTCCGCAGACCCGCCAGTCCGGCACCCACCACGACGACGCGAGCGTCACCCGCTGCACCGACTCGTCCGTTGCTCATCCGCTCAACCTCTCACGCCTGATCTTCTCCCGCGACCTACGAGGGCCGTGCACCAGTAAACCAAACTGACACACGTTCTAGTAGTGCGCGCGCCGGGAGACCGCCTCGGATCGCCCCCACCGACGGCGGGCCGAAGACCGTCAGCCGACGTCGAAACGGGAGATCAGCCAGTCGCCGTCGACCCGGCTGAGCTCGACCACCGCCCCGGCGGTGTTCGCGACCGGCTGCGGCCGGTCCGCCGAGGTGGACGTCTGGGACAGGAACACCAGCACCTGCGCCGAATCCGCGTCGAACGAACTGACCCCGGTACCGGTGACGGTGGCGTGGGAGCTGATCTTCTGGTCCCGGGCCGTCGGCACGATCACCGAGTCCACGATCCGGCCGTAGTAGTCCTTGTACTCACCCGTGAGCCGCTCCGTGGCGGCCGACAGGTCCGCCGCCACGCTGTCCGGGGTGTAGGTCAGCAGGGCCGCGGCGCCGTCGGCCGCGGCCTGCGCGGCCTCTGCCCTGGCCCGGTCGTCGACCCGCTGACCGGGCAGGTACCAGCCCAGGTACAGCGCGCCGGCGAGGATCGCGAGAACGGCGGCGACGGCCGTCAGGATCCGCGTCCACGGCCGGCGACGGACCGGGTGGGTCGAGGCGCCCCTCATGCCACGAACTCCAGGTCCGACATCTTGAACCGTCCGTCGGTCTTGTCCACCGTGATCCGCAGTCGCACCGGGCGCGTCTGGTCCTGTGCCCCGGCGGTGTTGCTGACCGTGGAGGTGAGCTGCACGAGGACCGTCGCGCGGTCGGCATCCTGCGACTCGATGCCCGCCAACGCCTCCGCGCCGGTGGTGCTCACCTCGGCGCGCTGCACCACCGAGACGTAGGCCTCGGAGCGCTCCTGGAAGTCGTCCCGGAACTGACCGGTGGACAGGTCCAGGACGCGTTGCACGTCCGCCTCCGCGTGGTCGTGGTCGATCGTGGAGACCGCGATGGCGCCGTCGCGGGCGGCCCGCAGGAACGCCTCGCGGTCCGCCTCCCGGTCGGTGGCGGTGCGGTGCTGCCACAGCATCGCCCCGCTGAGCCCCGCCAGCACCAGGCACGCCAGCGCGAGCAGCGCCGTCACCACCTTGCCCCGTCCGTGACCGCTCGCCGATGCCTCGGGCGCGGCCGGTTTCGCGGCCTGCGACTGGGTCTCCCCCATCTTCGAACTTCCTTACCTCTCGCCGGTCGGCTCCACGGTAGGTGATTCCGCCTCAGGGGCGTCGTGGCGCTCCCGTACTCACTACAGTTGACACTGTGACCACCGATCCGAGCAGAGCCGAATCACCATCCCAGCCAACGCAGTACAGCCCGGTACAGTTCGGGACCGCCAGCTCCACCGAGTTGGTGAGTTCCCAGGGCCGCACGATCATCGCGGAC
Source organism: Rhodococcus sp. P4_C10 (assembly GCF_056402135.1). Lineage (NCBI taxonomy): Bacteria > Bacillati > Actinomycetota > Actinomycetes > Mycobacteriales > Nocardiaceae > Rhodococcus > Rhodococcus sp. P4_C10. Next base: position 95,697 of record NZ_JBFUHZ010000016.1, read on the forward strand.
GCGGTGGTCGCGAAGATCGCCGGCATCGCAACCCGTGAGATCAGCGGGGTGTTCGACGTCGGCGGCGGCACGGCCCGCGCGGTGGGCGCCCTGCGGGACCGGATCCCCGGGGCCCGCGTCAACCACGGCCAGGGCGTGGCCGTGGAGGTCGGCGCCAAGCAGGCCGCCATCGACATCGGCATCGTCGCCGAGTACGGCGTGGCGCTGCACGAACTGGCGGCCGGGATCCGCCGCAACGTGATCGCTGCGGTGGAACGGATGACCGGCCTCGAGGTCACCGAGGTCAACATCACCGTCTACGACGTGGTGCTCTTCGACGAGAACGCGCCCGCCTCGGAAGCCGACAGCCGGCCGAGGGTTCAGTGACCTCCGCGCCGGAACCCGATCGCGCCGAGCGGCTGGCCGCACTGGTGCTGGCCGTTCCCGACGTCGCCGACCTGCACGGCGGCCAGTTCGGCGAGGTGGCCACCTACCTGCCGGGCCGACGCGTCTCGGGCATCTCGTTGACCGAGGACGCCTGCGCGGTACACATCAGCGTCCGCTACCCCGCGAACGTCGTCGAGGTCGCGGCCCGGGTGCGGGCCGCGCTCGCCGCCGAGCTGGCCGTACCGGTGCACGTCACGGTCGAGGACGTACGAAGCGAAGGACACCCGCGATGAACAACACTGTCATCGGCCTGGTCACGGGCCTACTGCTGGCGCTGGCCGGCATCATCGGCGGCTTCGGCGGCTTCGTCTTCGCGGTGCTGCTCGGCGGGCTCGGCCTGGCGATCGGCGCCCACCGGGACGGCCACGTGGACCTCGGCGCCCTGCTGCGGGGCCGGGGCCGTGGCTGACGCCCTGAGCGCCGGCGACGCCGCACTCGACGCCGCCACCGGGCACCAGCCGGACGAACCCAGCGCACTCGACCGGGAGCGTGGCGCCCGCGGCCGGCTCATCGTCAAGGACAAGGCGATCGCGAAGATCGCCGTGGCCGCCGCGCTGCAGGTGCCCGGCGTGGTCCGGCACAGCGGCGGGCTTTTCCTGCTCGGCGGCCGGGACCTGCCGCGCGCCGAGGTCGCCATGGGCGCCGACTCGGTGGCCGTCGCCCTGTACGTCGCGGTGACCTGGCCCTGCCCTGTCGCGGTGCTCTCGCGTGAGGTCCACCGGCAGGTGGGCGAGCGGATCCGGACGCTCGGCGGCATTCCGATGGAATCCCTGCACATCGTGGTCGCGGCGGCGGTGCCCGGCGGCCCGCAGTCGCCCGCCGAGGTCGACGCCCGCCAACTGGTCGCGGACGGCCACGTCGACGCGCTCCCGCCCGCCGCACGTCCTCCCGTCAGCCGGCCCGCCGCGGCATTCGTCACGCTGCTGGTGGCGGCCCTGCTGCTGGCGCTGGCGGGGCTGACGGGCCGCGAGTTCCTGATCGCGCAGGAGGTCATCGCGCCCGCCGCCTGGCTGCGGAACTCGGCGACCTGGCTGGCCGGGCTGCACTGGCAGGGCTGGATGCTGCCGGCCGGTGTGGCCGCGGCGGTCTGCGGGCTGGTGCTGCTCTACCTCGCGCTCGCCCCCACGGCCCGCACCCACCTGGCGCTGGGCCGCCCCGACCTCCCGGTGGTGTGGCTGCGGCCGACCGACGTGGCCCGGATGTGCAGTGCGCACGCGGGCACGGTCGCCGGTGTGCACTCGGTTCACACCACCGTCGACCGGCGCCGTGCCACCGTGCACGTCGTCCCGAACGGCGACGTCGACGATGCCTCGCTGCAGGCCGACGTGCGGGACGCGGTCGCGCCGCGCCTCGCGACGCTGGCCGCGACGCCCGAGCTGCGCGTCCGGATCGGCCGGGTGCGCCCGTGAAGCGGCGGACCGTCCTCGTGGACCGGCTCGTGGTGCTGACCACGGGGTGCCTGCTGCTCGCCGGCGGCGTGCTGGCGGTGACCTGGAGGGCCGGGCTCGACGCGTCCGTCGAACTGGTGCGCCGGTTCGACCGGGCTCGCGTCGCCGCCGCGCCCGCCGCCGACTGGTGGCCGACGGCTCTGGCCGTCACCTGCGTCGTGTCCGTGCTGGTCGGGGTGAGCCTGCTGACGATCAACCTCCGCCGCGGACGCACGTCGACCGTGCAGGTCCGCACCGCTGCGCTCGGTGTCGACAACGCGGGCTCGGAGCTGTCGGTGGACCTGAGTCCGATGGCCGTCGGGCTCGCCGCCGAGCTGTCCGCGCTGCCCGGGGTGCGCTCGGTACGCTCCGCGGCCGTCGACGACCGCGGCCGCCCGACCCTGCGCGTCACGGTGACCGCGGACCCCACCGTCGACCTGGTGAAGTTCAACCGGGACGCCGAGGCCATGGCGCTGTCCATGGCCGCCGCCCTGCCCGGTGCGCCGGTCGCGACCCAGGTGCTGCTGCACCTCGACCCGGCCGACTCACCCGCCTGAGTCGGCCGGGCCGGGCCGGGCCGAACCGGCCGCCCGGCCGGCAACCGTGCCTGACACACCTGTGCTCACCCACCTGCGCTGGCACTGAAACGCCGAACGGCGCCCACCCCTTGCGGAGTGAGCGCCGTTCGGCGTTGTGGAGCTAGATCACTTGATGATCTTGGTGACGCGACCGGCGCCAACGGTGCGGCCACCCTCACGGATGGCGTAGCGCAGGCCCTCGTCCATCGCGATCGGCTGGATCAGCACGACGGACATCTCGGTGTTGTCACCGGGCATGACCATCTCGGTGCCCTCGGGCAGGGTCACGACGCCCGTAACGTCCGTGGTACGGAAGTAGAACTGCGGGCGGTAGTTGTTGAAGAACGGCGTGTGGCGGCCGCCCTCGTCCTTGGACAGGATGTAGGCGTTGCCCTCGAACTCGGTGTGCGGGGTGGTGGTGCCGGGCTTGACCACAACCTGGCCACGCTCGACGTCCTCGCGCTTGATGCCGCGGACCAGCAGACCGACGTTGTCGCCGGCCTGACCCTGGTCGAGCAGCTTGCGGAACATCTCGATGCCGGTGACCGTGGTCTTGGTGGAGGTCTCCTTGATGCCGACGATCTCCACCTCCTCGTTCACGTTCACGACGCCGCGCTCGATACGACCGGTGACGACGGTGCCACGACCGGTGATGGTGAAGACGTCCTCGACGGGCATGAGGAACGGCTTGTCGGTCTCACGGACCGGGTCCGGGATGGACTCGTCGACGGCCTTCATGAGGTCGACGATGCTCTGGACCCACTTCGGGTCGCCCTCGAGCGCCTTCAGTGCCGAGATCGGGATGACCGGCGCTTCCTCGTCGAACTCCTGGGCGGCCAGCAGTTCGCGGACCTCCATCTCGACGAGCTCGAGGATTTCCTCGTCGTCGACCATGTCGGCCTTGTTCAGCGCAACGAGGATGTACGGCACGCCGACCTGGCGGGCGAGCAGCACGTGCTCACGCGTCTGGGGCATCGGGCCGTCGGTGGCCGCCACGACCAGGATCGCGCCGTCCATCTGCGCAGCACCGGTGATCATGTTCTTGATGTAGTCGGCGTGGCCCGGGGCATCGACGTGCGCGTAGTGGCGCTTCTCCGTCTGGTACTCAACATGCGAGATGTTGATCGTGATGCCGCGAGCCTTCTCCTCGGGCGCCTTGTCGATCTGATCGAAGGCCGAGGCCTCGTTCAGGTCGGGGTAGGCATCGGCAAGCACCTTGGTGATAGCTGCGGTGGTGGTGGTCTTGCCGTGGTCAACGTGACCGATGGTCCCGATGTTGACGTGCGGCTTCGTCCGCTCGAACTTCGCCTTCGCCACTTGATGGCCTCCTGTTGTGTTGCTTGCGATATGCAGCAGTGGTGGGTTGGTTGGTACTTCTGTCGTGCTCAGCTGGTGAAAACTCTCCAGCGGTCTTGCTCCCAGCTGGTGTTACTCGCCGGTTGCCTTGGCGATGATTTCCTTCGAGACGTTCGCGGGAACCTCTGCGTAGGAATCAAACACCATGGAGAAGTTCGCTCGACCCTGGGTCCTGGACCGCAGGTCACCGATGTAGCCGAACATCTCCGAGAGCGGAACCAGCGCCTTCACGACACGGGCACCACTGCGTTCCTCCATGGCCTGGATCTGGCCACGGCGGGAGTTGAGGTCGCCGATCACGTCGCCCATGTACTCCTCGGGCGTGGTCACCTCGACAGCCATGAGCGGCTCGAGGATGACCGGACCGGCCTTGCGGGCGGCTTCCTTCAGTGCCTGCGAACCGGCAACCTTGAAGGCCATTTCGGACGAGTCGACGTCGTGGTACGCACCGTCGAGCAGCGTCAGCTTGAGGTTCACGAGCGGGTAGCCGGCGAGGACGCCGTACTGCATCGCGTCGCGCGCACCGTGGTCGACGGAGGGGATGTACTCGCGAGGAACGCGGCCACCGGAGACCTTGTTCTCGAACGTGTACGACTCGCCCTCTTCGCCGATGAAGGGCTCGAGCGCGATGATCACCTTTGCGAACTGACCCGAACCACCGGTCTGCTTCTTGTGGGTGAACTCGTGCTTCTCGACCTTCTTGGTGATGGTCTCGCGGTACGCCACCTGCGGCTTGCCGACGTTGGCCTCGACCTTGAACTCGCGACGCATGCGGTCGACGAGGATGTCGAGGTGGAGCTCGCCCATGCCGCCGATGACGGTCTGGCCGGTCTCCTCGTCGAGCTCGACCGAGAAGGTCGGGTCCTCTTCGGCCAGCTTCTGGATCGCGGTGCCCAGCTTCTCCTGGTCGGACTTGGTCTTGGGCTCGATCGAGACCTGGATGACCGGGTCCGGGAAGCTCATCGACTCGAGCACGATCGGGTTCGCCTGGTCGCACAGGGTGTCACCGGTGGTGGTGTCCTTCAGGCCGATCATCGCGTAGATGTGGCCCGCGACGGCCTCGTCGACCGGGTTCTCCTTGTTGGCGTGCATCTGGAAGAGCTTTCCGATGCGCTCCTTCTTGCCCTTGGTGGCGTTGAGCACCTGCTGGCCCGGATCGAGACGACCCGAGTAGACGCGCACGAAGGTCAGCTTGCCGAAGAACGGGTGCGCAGCGATCTTGAAGGCCAGCGCCGAGAACGGCTCGTCCTTGCTCGGCTTACGCGTGAGGATCTCGTCCTCGTTGTTGAGGGCGTGTCCCTCGACCTCGCCGATGTCCAGCGGCGTCGGCAGGTAGTCGATGACCGCGTCGAGCATGGGCTGCACGCCCTTGTTCTTGAACGCGGAGCCACAGAGGACCGGGTACAGCTCGGAGTTGACCGTCATCTTGCGGATGGCGCCCTTGATCTCCTCGACCGTGAGCTCCTCACCGCCGAAGTACTTCTCCATGAGAGCGTCGTCGGACTCGGCGACCGTCTCGAGCAGCATGGTGCGGTACTCCGCGGCCTTCTCGACCAGATCCGCGGGGATCTCCTCGACGGTGACGGGGGCACCGGTGGGCACCACGCCGCGCCAGGTCAGGGCCCGCATCTCGACCAGGTCGACGACGCCGTCGAAGGCATCCTCGGCGCCGATCGGCAGCTGCAGGACCAACGGCTTCGCACCGAGACGGTCGATGATCGTCTGCACGGTGAAGTAGAAGTCCGCGCCCATCTTGTCCATCTTGTTGACGAAACAGATGCGCGGAACGTCGTACTTGGCGGCCTGACGCCAGACCTGCTCGGACTGGGGCTCGACGCCCTCCTTGCCGTCGAACACCGCGACGGCGCCGTCGAGGACGCGCAGCGAGCGCTCGACCTCGACGGTGAAGTCGACGTGGCCCGGGGTGTCGATGATGTTGATCTGGTTGTCGTTCCAGAAGCAGGTCACGGCGGCAGACGTGATCGTGATGCCGCGCTCCTTCTCCTGCTCCATCCAGTCAGTCGTCGAGGCGCCGTCGTGCGTCTCACCGATCTTGTAGTTCACACCGGTGTAGAAGAGGATGCGCTCGGTGGTGGTGGTCTTGCCGGCATCGATGTGCGCCATGATGCCGATGTTGCGGACCTTGTTCAGGTCGGTCAGCACTTCCTGTGCCACAGGACTCTTCCCCGCTCGTTGCTCGTGTCGGCCCCTTCGGGACCAATGCTATTTGTGTTGTCAGCCGGCCCTGGAGGAACCGACACATAGTGGCAACGCCGGAGCGGCACATTACGTGCCGCCCGGCGTCGATTCACCAGCGGTAGTGCGCGAACGCCTTGTTGGCTTCGGCCATCTTGTGAGTGTCCTCGCGACGCTTCACAGCCGCACCCAGACCATTGCTGGCATCCAGGAGCTCGTTGGCCAGACGCTCGACCATCGTCTTCTCACGACGTGCGCGAGAGAACGTCACCAGCCAACGCAGCGCGAGGGTGGTGGAGCGGCCGGGGCGAACCTCGACCGGGACCTGGTAGGTCGCGCCACCGACACGGCGGCTGCGAACCTCGAGGGCGGGCTTGACGTTGTCGAGCGCACGCTTGAGGGTGACGACCGGGTCGGTGCCGGTCTTCTCGCGCGCCTGCTCGAGCGCCTGGTACACGATCCGCTCAGCGGTCGACTTCTTGCCGTCGAGCAGGATCTTGTTGACCAGCTGCGTGACCAGAGGCGACCCGTAGACCGGGTCGTTGATCAACGGACGCTTGGGTGCGGGGCCCTTGCGTGGCATTAGCTCTTCTCCTTCTTGGCGCCGTAGCGGCTACGAGCCTGCTTGCGGTTCTTGACACCCTGGGTGTCGAGCGAGCCGCGGATGATCTTGTAGCGCACACCCGGGAGGTCCTTCACTCGACCACCGCGGACGAGCACCATCGAGTGCTCCTGCAGGTTGTGACCCTCGCCGGGGATGTAGGCCGTGACCTCGACCGAGCTGGTCAGGCGAACACGCGCGACCTTACGCAGCGCGGAGTTCGGCTTCTTGGGCGTGGTGGTGTACACGCGGGTGCACACACCGCGACGCTGGGGGCTGCCCTTCAGGGCCGCGGTCTTCTGCTTCGCGGGCTTGTCGCGGCGACCCTTGCGGACCAGCTGGTTGATGGTTGGCATAGACCGGCTTTCCTCGTGTTGTTACTAAAAACGTCTTGTAGTCGAGCTCTGCGTCCCGCCTCTATGACCCGAGGAGGGGCTGTCGCATGCCGGTGAGCGGCCATTTTCAGGGCACGCCGACTCGCATCGGCCGCTTTCGCTGGCCTTCACCTTGCACACAATCTGCCCGCATGCTCCGGGCACAGCGTTCCACGGTACCCGCCAGCGGGGTTCGCGGTCAAAGCGGACCACGCTTCGCGGCTGCCAGGACGGACCCCCCATCAGACAATTCACGCAGGTCGGAAGCCAGTTGTCCACCCTCGCAGCCGATCCCGTCGGCCGCGACGCCGTCGCCGTCAGACCAGTCCCCGTGCCGGGGCGGTCCCCTTCTCCGCCATCACCCGCAGCAACGTCGCGTGCATCGTCGCCATCTGCAACGGCGCGAAGTAGCCGAGATTGCGCGGATCCGCCCGGTTGTGCAGCTCCAGCGGGTCGTCGCGCAGGTCGTAGAGCTCGGCCTGCTGCGGCGCCACGCCGGCGGGGTCGAAGTAGACGGTGTACTTCCACCGGGCATCGCGGACCGTCCGCATGTGGTTCGGCTGGGTGACGATGCTCTGCCCGTCGGGAGTGGCGCAGTTCTGGTCGTCGTAGGTGAAGTGGACGACGTCCTGCACCTGCGCGCCCGGGTTGGTGAGGACCGGGGTCAGGTCCGTGCCGAGGAACCGCCACGCCGCGCGGTCGGGTACCCGAGCGAGAGTCGCCAGGGTGGGCATCACGTCGATGAGCGTCGCCAGCGAGTTGGTCTCGACCGGAGCCGGGAACAGCACCGGGTTGCTGATCACCAGCGGCACCCGCAGGGTCTCCTCGTACGCGTTGAACACCTTCTGGCGCAGTCCCCCGTGCGAGAGTCCCATCTCGCCGTGGTCCGACATCCGGATCACGACGGTCTCGTCGCGCCGCCCGGGCCGGGCCTCCAGCGCATCGAGCACCGCGCCGACGTGTTCGTCGACCACCTTGTGCATGTAGGCGTAGAAGTTCACGTAGTTCTTCGCCGCCTGCGGTCCCACCAGCGGCCCCAGGCCCGCCGCCAGCAGCAGCTCGGACTGGACCTGCGCGGTCGGCTTGAAGTTGAGCGCCAGGTCCTCGTCGACGGTCGGCGGCAGCTCGATGCCCTGCCGGAACGAGCCGGGGGCCGCGGACCCGTAGTTGTCGCACGCGCCGTCCTGCTCGTCCCAGGTCTGCGGGTAGGCGAGCACGTCGTGCGGGTTGACGAACGAGACGATCAGGGCGAAGGGGGTGTCGTCGTTCGGGTCCAGTCCGTCGAGGAACTCCACCGCCTCGGCCGCGACGCGCCGGTCGTGGTCCGCGCAGCCGCCGCCGAAGTGGTCCGGACTGGTGTCCTGTCCCGCCTCCGGCGGTATCCATCCCCGGAACCCGAAGGCCGCGATGTCCGCGCTGGACGGGTCGCCGCCGTCGGCACCCTTGCTCATGTGCCACTTGCCGCGGTAGTGGACGTTGTACCCGGCCGACGCCAGCAACTTCGCCATGTTCTGCTCCCCCGCCTGCAGCTGCGGTTCCGTGGGCGAGACGGTGCCGCCCTCGGTCAGGGTGGCCGTCACGCCGTGCTGAGCGGGATACAGACCGGTGAAGAAGGTGCTGCGGCTGGGCGAACACATCGCGCTGTTGCAGAACGCCTGCGTGAAGCTCAGCCCCTGATTCACCAGCCGCTGCCGGTTGGGAAGGTTCTGCTCCGCCCAGCCCGGCGGCCAGTGCATCGACGGCCGCTCCTGGTCGGTGACGACGAGCACGATGTTCGGGCGGTCCGGGAGGGCCGGGGCGGCCCCCGCGGGAGCCGCACGCGAGGTCGTCGCCGAGGCTGCCAGGCCGGCCACCACCAGCGCTCCCACTCCGCCGAGGAAGGTCCGTCGTGGGAACGGATGTCCGGGACCGTGCACATGGGCTGGGCCCCGTACGCCGGCGAGGCCGCTCGTCTGGTGGGGGCCGCACGTGCGCACCACCGACGGCGTGGTCACGATCTCCGATGTCACCAGTCCTTCAGGGGCCATGCCTGGCCACCTCCCGCAGATGGGTTCGAGCGAGGGAGCGAGCTGACCTCGCTCATTCTGGCCCCCTGCGACCGCCCACATCCCGGTTTGGTGCATGTCGGTCGAACCGCCGGCTCAGCGCTGAGGAACCCGGATTGCCGGCGGTCGCCGGACCGGATCCGCGACATCCGTGTGCAGATCCACCGACAACACCGAGACCTGGTTTCCCGACTGACTCTCCCCGTAGGTCGGCGCTCAACCGTTCGGCACGCCGCCGACCGTCAAGTTAACTGACGCTAATTCCACGTAAATTCCGTCTACTTCCTCGTAAATTCCAGCGACATTCGCGTTGCCTGCACCACAATTCCATTGCGGTGGAGGCGGATTCGCCGGTACGAAAGGACCGCGGCGCACCCGGTGCGCCCCTACGAGAATCACCGATCACCACAAAGGAGCACATCATGGGTTCTGCTGAGTTCGCTTCCGCCTTCGACGCCATCAGCACCTTCGCCGGCGCCATTGGCGACCTCACCGGCGGGCTGGGAACCCTCGTTGGTTCCGTCGACGGGCTCGTCAACCCCGAGGCCTGATCACCTCTCCACCGAAACGCGACAGGGCCCGCACCACTTCAGGTGCGGGCGCGTCGCACCCAGGGCAGGTTGCTCGAGCACCATCTCGAGCGTCGCCGCCCACTGCCTCACGATCTCGGCCCGCCGGACCGAGTCGTCGGTGAGCACGTCGGCCAGGCCCAGGCCGCGGGCCAGGTCGAGGGTCAACTGGACCCAGCGGTGCGCAACCGGGTCACCCTCGTCGACTCCGAGCAGCGCCACCGTGGTGCGGTGTGCGACCCGCCCGAACTTGTCCTCGAGCGGCAGCACCCGGGCCCGCAGGACGGGGTCCGCGGCGGCCGCCGTCCACACCTGCAGGGCCGCCTTGAACAGCGTTCCGGTGTAGTGGTCGACGAGCCGGCTCACCACCGCCTCGGTTCGGCCCGGACCCGGCGGCAGCCCGGTCGCCTCGAGTCGCACGCTCTCCATCCGGCTGTCGAACATGTAGTCCAACGACGCGGTGATCAGGTCCTCGCGGGTCGGGAAATGGTGCTGAGTGGCGCCGCGGGAGACCCCGGCGCGCTTGGCGACCACGGCCACCGTCGTGGCCGACCAGCCCAGTTCGGCGAGGCAGTCGACGGTGGCTTCCAGCAGTCGCTGGCGCGTCAGACGACTTCGGTCCTGCTGCGGCTCGCGCACTCGCCTCACCGGTCCCCTCTTGTCAGCGTCACGAAAGAGCGACGTTGTTAGCTCACTCACCTTGGTTTGTCACGGCCTCTGCCCGCCGGTAGGAAGGTTAGCGGCGGTAAGGGAATTTCCCTCCGCCGATCCGCCAGAGATCACTGCCGCAAGACACAACAGGAGTATTCACATGGGTTCCTCGGACATCTTCGACTTCGCCAGCGACTTCACCGGCGCCTTCTCCGACCTGTTCAGCGCGCTGAGCTTCTTCTCGGGCTCGGCCGACGCCCTCCCCACCCCGAAGGCCTGATCGACAGTCGATCTCGGTGAGCGGGGCCCTTCCACACGGAGCGGGCCCCGTTCGCCGCATCTCGGCCCGAGACGGCCGCGATCAGCCCGTCACCGCCCAGTTCGCCGGCCGTTTCTGCAGAAACGCCATCATGCCCTCCATCGCCTCAGGGGTGCCGAAGAGCCGGGCGGACTGTGCGGCCATCCGGTCTGCCGACTCGTCGAAGTCGGCCAGCACCGCGGCGTTGACCATCGCCTTCGACTCCGCCAGGCCCTGCGGCGACCCCTTCCGGAGTTCGTCCAGCAGTTCCGCGGTCGAGGCGGCGGCGTCCTGCGCGGCCACCGTGATCAGCCCGACCCGCGCGGCTTCCTCCGTACCGAACTTCTCGCCGGTCAGGAAGTACCGGCTGACCGACCGCGGGTCCATCCGCGGCAGCAACGTCAACGAGATGATCGACGCGGCCAGGCCGAGCCGGACCTCGGTCAGCGCGAACGTCGACCTGGGCCCCGCGACCACCAGGTCGCAGGCGCCGACGATGCCCATGCCCCCCGCCCGTACGTGCCCGTCGATGCGCGCGACGATCGGCTTGGGCAGTTCCAGGAAGGCCCGCAGCAGGTCGACCATGCCCTGGGTCCGCTGGGACGCCGCCACCGCCGGGTCGGTCGCACTTGCCGATGCCTCGGAAAGGTCCGCGCCGGCGCAGAACGTGTTGCCGGTGTGGGTGAGCACCACCGCCCGGACAGCCTCGTCGGCCGCCGCGTCGGCCAGCGCCTGCCGGAGTTCTCCGACCAACCGCGACGAGATCGCGTTGCGGTTGTGCGGCGAGTCGAGGGTCACGGTGGCGAATCCGCCCGCGACCTCGTAGCGGACGTACGGCGCGCTCGTCTCCGGAATCGTCATGGTCAGTACGACCTCGGCAGACCGAGCGAGTGCTGGGAGACGAAGTTGAGGATCATCTCCCGGCTGACCGGCGCCACCCGAGCGATCCGCGCCGCGCCGAGCATCGCGGCGAGGCCGTACTCCTTGGTCAGTCCGGCGCCGCCGTGCGTCTGGATCGCCTGGTCGAGCGCCTTGATGCTGGCCTCCGCTGCCGCGTACTTGGCCATGTTGGCGGCCTCGGCGGCGCCGAAGTCGTCGCCGCTGTCGTAGAGGGCCGCGGCCTTCTGCATCATCAACTTGGCCAGCTCGAGCTCGATCTTCACCTGCGCGAGCGGGTGCGCGATGCCCTGGTGGGCGCCGATCGGCGTCTTCCACACCGTGCGCTCCTTCGCGTAGGCGACGGCGGCGTTCACCGCGTACCGGCCCATGCCGATCGCCATCGCCGCGCCGAGAATCCGCTCCGGGTTGAGACCCGAGAACAACTGCATCAGCGCCGCGTCCTCCGAGCCGACCAGTGCCTCGGCGGGAAGCCGCACGTCGTCGAGGAACAGCGTGAACTGGTGGTCGGGCTCGACGATGTCCATCTCCATCGGCTGCTTGACGAAGCCCTCCGCATCGGCGGGGACGATGAACAACGCCGGCTTGAGCCGGCCGGTCTTGTGGTCCTCGGTGCGCGCGACGATGAGCACCGCGTCCGCCTGGTCCACACCGGAGATGAAGATCTTGTTGCCACGCAGGATCCAGTCCGCACCGTCGCGACGCGCGGTGGTGCCGATCTGATGCGAGTTGGAGCCGGCGTCCGCCTCGGTGATCCCGAACGCCATGATCTTGGAGCCGTCGGCCAGGCCGGGGATCCACTCGGCCTTCTGCTCCTCGGTGCCGTACTTGCCGATGATGGTGCCGCAGATGGCCGGGGAGACCACCACCAGCAGCAGACCGGCGCCCTGGGCTGCCAACTCCTCCTGGACCAGCGCCAGTTCGTAGATCCCTGCGCCCCCGCCGCCGTACTCCTCCGGCAGGTTGACCCCGAGGAAGCCGAGCTTGCCCGCCTCGTTCCACAGTTCGGTCAGCGGCTCGCCCCGGCGCGCCTTCGGCAGCACGTAGTCGACGTAGCCGTACCGCTCGCCGAGCTTGGACACCGCGGCGCGCAGTTCCTTCTGCTCGTCGGTCTCGATGAAGCTGCTCGCGTTCACACTCATCTACTCGTCCTCCTCTGTTGCTTCGACAACTGCCAGAACCGAACCGACCTCGACCTGTTGACCCACGACGACCGGCAGCTCGGCGAGCACACCTGCCACGGGCGCGGTCACCGTGTGTTCCATCTTCATCGCCTCGAGCCACAGGATCGGCTGGCCCGCGACGACGGTGTCGCCCTGAGCTGCGCCGAGCCGGATCACCGCACCGGGCATCGGGGCGAGCAACGAGCCCGCGGCCACCTCGGTCGAGGGGTCGACGAACCGCGGCGCCACGGTCAGTGCGACCGGGCCGAGGGCTGAGTCGACGAACACCTCGTCGCCGTGACGGGCGACCTCGTAGGTACGCCGCAGTCCGCCGCGCTCGAGCACGACGGTGTCCGGCGTGGCCGACACCAGGGTGACGCCTTCGAAGCCGTCGGCCCGCAGCCCGCCGCGAGTGAGCAGGTACCGGACGTCGTGCTCACCGGAGGTGCCGGTGTACTGCTTGCGGTGCGGTTGGGAGGGCAGGTTCCGCCAGCCGCTGGGCAGCCCGCCGACCACCCGTGCCGCGGCGCGGTTCGCCGCGGCGTCGGCGAGCGCGGCCGCGAGTGCGGACAGCGCCTCGGTCTCCGGATCGGCGAGCGGGCGCGCCAGGGTGTCCAGTCCGTGGGTGGCGAAGAACGCGGTGTCGGTGTCCCCGGCGAGGAACGCGGGGTGCCGCAGGATGGCGACCAACAGGTCGCGGTTGGTCCGCAGGCCGTGAATCCTGGTGCGCGCCAAGGTCGAGGCCAGCAACTGCGCGGCCTGGCCACGGGTCGGGGCGAACGAGATGACCTTCGCCAGCATCGGGTCGTAGTGCACGCCGACGACCGAGCCGTCGACGACGCCGGAGTCCAGGCGGACCCCGACACGGTCCAGGACCGTGAACTCCTCCACCGCCCCGGGCAGCTCGAGACGGTGTACCACGCCGCTCTGCGGCTGCCAGTCCTGGGCCGGGTCCTCCGCGTAGAGCCGGACCTCGATCGAGTGTCCGCGCAGCTCGGGCGGGTCGGCCGCCAGCGCGGCCCCGTTCGCCACCTGCAGCTGCAGGTCCACCAGGTCCAGACCGGTGGTGCACTCGGTGACCGGGTGCTCCACCTGGAGCCGGGTGTTCATCTCCAGGAAGAAGAACTCGCCCTGCTCGTCGGCCAGGAACTCCACCGTGCCGGCGCCCTCGTAGCCGATGGCGTCGGCGGCCAGGCGCGCCGCCTCGAACAGCCTGGGGCGCATGGCCGGGAGCCGCTCGACGAGCGGCGACGGCGCCTCCTCCACGACCTTCTGGTGGCGACGCTGGATGGAGCACTCGCGCTCCCCCACCGCCCACACAGTGCCGTGCCGGTCGGCCATCACCTGCACCTCGATGTGGCGGCCGGTCTCGAGGTAGCGCTCGCAGAACACCGTCGGGTCGCCGAAGGCGGACTGCGCCTCGCGCCTGGCCGCCTCCAGCTCGCCGGGCAGTGCGGACAGTTCGCGCACCACACGCATGCCACGTCCGCCGCCACCCGCGGACGCCTTGATCAGCACCGGGAGCTGCGCCTGCGTGACCGAGTCGGGATCGAGTTCGGTCAGCACCGGCACTCCGGCCGCGTCCATGATCTTCTTGGACTCGACCTTCGAGCCCATCAGCTCGATCGACTTGGCGGGCGGGCCGATCCAGGTCAGGCCCGCGTCCACCACGGCCCGCGCGAAGTCCGCGTTCTCCGAGAGGAACCCGTAACCGGGGTGGATGGCGTCGGCGCCGGCCGCCTTGGCAGCGGCGATGATCGCCTCGCCCCGCAGGTAGGTCTCCGCCGGGGTGTTGCCGGGCAACCGGATCGCGGCGTCCGCCTCCGCCACGTGTGGGCTGGCGGCGTCGGCGTCGGAGAACACGGCGACGGTGCCGACCCCGGCGCGACGGCAGGTGGCGAACACCCGGCGGGCGATCTCGCCCCGGTTGGCCACCAGGACGCTGGTGATGGTCCCGCTGTCGATGGTCACTGCTGCCTCACATCCGGAAGACACCGAAGTTCTCGGTGCCTTCGATCGGGGCGGTGGCGATGGCCGACAGGCACATTCCCACCACGGTTCGGGTGTCTCGCGGGTCGATGACGCCGTCGTCGTACAGCCGGCCGGAGAGGAACATCGGCAACGACTCGGCCTCGATCTGGTTCTCGATCATGGCGCGCATCCCGGCGTCGGCGGCCTCGTCGAAGGCCTGCCCCCGGGCCTGTGCGGAGGCGCGGCCGACGATGGAGATGACGCCCGCCAGCTGGGCGCCGCCCATCACGGCGGACTTCGAACTCGGCCAGGCGAACAGGAAACGCGGGTCGAAGGCGCGGCCGCACATGCCGTAGTGGCCGGCCCCGTAGGACGCACCGAGCAGGATCGAGATGTGCGGAACCTTGGAGTTGGCAACGGCATTGATCATCATCGAGCCGTGCTTGATCATGCCTCCCTCCTCGTACTCCTTGCCCACCATGTACCCGGTGGTGTTGTGCAGGAACAGCAACGGGGTGTTGGACCGATTGGCCAGCTGGATGAACTGGGTGGCCTTCTGCGACTCCTCGCTGAAGAGCACGCCGCGGGCGTTGGCGAGGATGCCGATCGGGTAGCCGTGCAGCTCGGCCCAGCCGGTCACCAGCGACGAGCCGTAGAGCGGCTTGAACTCGTCGAAGTCGGAGCCGTCGACGATCCGGGCGATGACCTCGCGGGGGTCGAACGGGATCTTCAGGTCGGCCGGCACGATGCCGAGCAGTTCCTCGGGATCCTCCAGCGGCTCGATCACCTCGGCCCGCGGCGCGGGCCCCTTCTTGGTCCAGTTGAGCCGCTTGACGATGCTTCGGCCGATGCGGATGGCGTCCTGCTCGTCGGCGGCGAAGTAGTCCGCCAGGCCCGATGTGCGGGCATGCATCTCGGCACCGCCGAGCGCCTCGTCGTCGGACTCCTCACCGGTGGCCATCTTGACCAGGGGCGGTCCCGCGAGGAACACCTTGGAGCGCTCCTTGATCATCACCACGTGGTCGGACATGCCGGGGATGTACGCGCCGCCGGCGGTCGAGTTGCCGAAGACCAGCGCGATGGTGGGGATCCCTGCTGCCGAGAGCTGAGTGAGGTCGCGGAACATCCGCCCACCGGGGATGAAGACCTCCTTCTGGGTGGGCAGGTCCGCGCCACCCGACTCCACCAGCGAGATCACCGGGAGCCGGTTCTGCATTGCGATGTCGTTGGCGCGGAACCCCTTCCGCAAGGTCCAGGGGTTGCTGGTGCCGCCGCGGACGGTCGGGTCGTTGGCGACGATGAGGCACTCGACCCCCTCGACCACGCCGATGCCCACCACGGTGCTGGCACCGACCGGGAAGTCGCTGCCCCAGGCCGCCAGCGGGCACAGCTCGAGGAAGGGCGAGTCCGGGTCGACCAGCAGCTCGATGCGCTCACGGGCGAGCAGCTTGCCCCGCTCGTGGTGCCGCGCCACGTACTTCTCGCCGCCACCGCCGAGCGCCTTCGCATGCTCGACGTCGAGCTCGGCGAGCTTGGTGTTCATCGTCTCGACCGCGGTCGCGTACACCTCCGACCGGGTGTCGAGCGTGGACCTGATGACCGTCATGACTGATACCCCAATCGCTTTGCCGCCAACCCGGTCAGGATCTCGGTGGTCCCGCCGCCGATGCCCAGGATCCGCATGTCGCGGTACTGTCGTTCCACTTCGCTCTCCTGCATGTAGCCGAGGCCGCCGAAGAGTTGCACCGCCTGGTTCGCCACCCACTCGCCCGCCTCGACGGCCGTGTTCTTGGCGAAGCAGACCTCGGCGATCAGGTCGCCGTCGCCGGCCTGGTGCCGTTCGACCACCGAGCGGGTGTAGACGCGCGCGACGTCGATCTTGCGCGCCATCTCGGTCACCGTGTTCTGCACGGCCTGACGGGTGATCAGCGGGCGTCCGAAGGTCTCGCGGTCGCGGCACCACTGCAGGGTCAGGTCGAGACACCGCTGGGCGCTCGAGTACGCCTGCGCCGCAAGGGCGACCCGCTCGCTGACGAAGGCCTGCGCGATCTGCTGGAAGCCCGTGTTCTCGGCGCCGACCAGGTTCGCCGCCGGCACCCGGGCGTCGACGAACGACAGCTCCGCGGTGTCCGAGGCCCGCCAGCCCATCTTCTCCAGCCGACGCGAGACCTCGAAGCCCGGTGTGTCCCTCTCGACGACGAGCAACGAGACGCCGCCGGCCCCCGGACCACCGGTGCGCACCGCGGTGACCACGAAGTCGGCGCGGACGCCGGAGGTGATGAAAGTCTTGGACCCGTTGACGATGTAGTGGTCGCCGTCCCGCACGGCGGTGGTCCGCAGGTGGCCGACGTCCGACCCGCCGCCGGGTTCCGTGATGGCGAGTGAACCGATCATCTCGCCGCGCAGTGTCGGTCGCACCCACTTGTCGATCTGTTCCCGATCGCCCGCGGCGATCAGGTGCGGCACGGAGATTCCGCAGGTGAACAGCGAAGCGAACAGACCACCGGAGGCACCCGCCTGGTGCATCTCCTCGCAGATGACGATGGCGTCGACCGCGTCCCCACCCTCGCCGCCGGCACTCTCCGGTGCACCGGCGCCGAGCAGGCCCAGTGCGCCCGCCTTGCGGTGCAACTCCCGAGGGATCTGTCCCTCCCGCTCCCAGTCGCCGAGGTAGGGCAGCACCTCCTGGTCGACGAATCCGCGGACGGTCTCGCGCAGGGCGAGCCGTTCCGGTGTGGTCCACGCGCTCACAGTCGGGAACCTTCCTGTTCTGCTTCGGGGAGAAGGGAGTTCGGGATCTCGATGTACCGGGCCCGCAACCACTCGCCGATCCCCTTGGCCTGCGGGTCGAACCGCGCCTGCGAGGCCACCCCCTGGCCGAGGATGCCCTCGATCACGAAGTTCACGGCGCGCAGGTGCGGGAACAGGTGCCGGGTGACGGTCAGGGGTGCCGCCTCGGGCAGCAACCGCTTGAGCTCGTCGACGGTGAGTGCGTGTGCCAGCCAACGCCACTGGTCGTCGGTGCGCACCCAGACCCCGACGTTGGCGTTGCCCCCCTTGTCGCCGCTGCGTGCGCCCGCGATGCGGCCGAGCGGCACCCGGCTGCCCGGCTGCGACGGCAGTGGTTGCGGCAGTTCCGGGTCGGCGGCCGGGGCCAGGTCCAGGGTGAGCTCGGACGGCGCCACGTCCACCCGGGTCCCGTCGGGCAGCACCGCGACATGCGGCACCACGGCGGCGTCGACGTAACCGGGGGTGAAGACGCCGTAAGGCTGGCCGTTGCCCGGCGGCGCCGTGAGCGCGAACCCGGGGTAGCTGGCCAGCGCCATCTCGACGGCGACCGAGGAGAACGGCCGGCCGATCACCGCGGCATCCGGATCGCGAACCACGCAGCGCAGCAACGCCGTTGCCGTCTCCTCGGTGTCGGCGTCGGGATGGTCGGTGCGCGCGAGGGTCCACTCGAGCTCGGCGGGCCGGGTCGGCAGCCAGGCCTCGAGCTGCCGCTTGGCCAGCTCGGCCTTCGCCTCCACGTCCAGACCGGTCAGCAGGAACGTCGCCTCGTTGCGGAAGCCGGCGAGCGTGTTGAGCGAGACCTTGAGCTGCGGCGGCGGCGCTTCGCCGGTCACTCCGCTGATGAGGACGCGGTCGGGGCCGAGCTGGGTGAGCGTCGCGGTGTCGATGCGCGTCGTCACGTCCGGGCCGGCATACCGGGCGCCCGTGATCTCGTAGAGCAGTTGCGCGGTGACGGTGCCGACGCTGACCTCGCCGCCCGTGCCGTCGTGCTTGGTGATCACCGACGAGCCGTCCTCGCGGATCTCCGCGATCGGGAACCCGGGGCGGTCCAGGTTCGCCACCTCGGTGAAGAACGCGTAGTTGCCACCGGTCGCCTGGGTACTGCACTCGATGACGTGCCCGGCGGCCACCGCACCGGCCAGCCGGTCGAAGTCGTCGGGGCGCCAGCCGAAGTGGTACGCGGCCGGGGCCACGATCACGGAGGCGTCGGTGACCCGGCCGGTGACGACGACGTCCGCACCGGAGGCCAGGCACTCGACTATCCCCCACCCGCCGAGGTAGGCGTTCGCGGTCAGCGGGCTGCCGAGCCCGAGTTCCGCGGCCCGGGCGACCAGGTCGTCACCCTCGACGTGCGCGACGGTGGCGCCGAGCCCGAGCTTGTCGTTGACCCGGCGCAGCGCGGCGGCCAGGCCGGCCGGGTTGAGCCCGCCGGCGTTCGCGACGATCTTGACGCCCTTGTCCATCGCGAGGCCGAGGGTGTCCTCGACCTGCCGCAGGAAGGTCTTGGCGTACCCGAGCGACGGGTCCTTCATCCGGTCCCGGCCGAGGATGAGCATCGTCAGCTCGGCCAGGTAGTCGCCGGTGAGGTAGTCGAGTTCGCCGCCCTCGAGCATCTCACGCATCGCGGAGATGCGGTCGCCGTAGAAGCCGGAGCAGTTGCCGATCCGGACGCTCATGCGTCGGCCTTTCGTTCACGGCCGCCGCCGGACGGACCGGCGAAGACCTGCGCGATGCCGAGCCAGGTGGCGGCGTCCGGGCCGACCGCCACCAGGGCGAGGTCGTCGGGGTGCGCGCGCTGGGTCACCAGCAGGCAGAAGTCGTGGGCTGGTCCGGTCACCCGCTGGGCCGCGTCCTCGGGTCCCCAGGTCCAGAGCTCGTCGCCCTCGGGTGCGGTCAACTCGAACCGGAACTCCTCCGCGGGCGGGGCGAGAGAGTTGACGGCATAGGCGAAGTCGCGGGTCCGGACGCCGAGGTGCGCGATCGCGCGGAGCCGGTTGGTGGGCGCGGACGCGGCGCCGAGCGCCTCCGCGACGTCCTGCCCGTGCGCCCAGGTCTCCATCAGCCGGGCCGTGGCCATCGACATCGCACTCATCGGCGGCCCGTACCACGGGATCTTTGCGCCGGCGGGCACCGCGGCGAGCACTGCGGCCAGTCGGTCCCGGCCGTCGCGCCAGTCCGCGAGCAGTTCGGCGGGCGGCCGGGCCGCCTCCACCTCGGCGGCCACGTCGACAAATCCGGCCGGGTTCTGCCAGGCCTCGACCAGTCCCTCCGCGAAGGCATCGGGGTCGGTCACCGCCGTCAATGCGGCGCGGTCGGTCCACGCCAGGTGCCCCACCTGGTGCGCGACGGTCCACCGGTCGGCAGGGGTGGGCAACGACCACTGTTCGGGCGGCAGGGCCGCAACCAGCGCGTCCAGCGCGTCACCCTCGGCGCGCAGGTCATCGATGACGGTGCTCAGGTCGGCCATGCATACTCCCTCGACTGGACTGAGAGCAGCATCACACCGGCGGACAAAAAAAGCAAGCACGAATGCTTGTTATTTGACGGAGCCCGGCCGCCGGCAGTCGAGATGCGTACGCACAACAGGGACCCCCCGCCCGAACGAAGAGTCCCGACCCACCCGCCGGAGCCCGCGCATGGCAGGCCCCTGCACCACCGAGCCTCCGACCCGGTCGCCGCACAGACCTGCCCGCCATCACTACCAAGCACCGCAAATCACCCATTGGCGTTAATCACTACGGCCACAAATTATGCTGCGCTACAACATTTTCAGAGGTTTGCCCGAGATCGGAGATTCGGCCCCGCGGTGCGGTAGAACTGGTCCGGCGTCCAGCCCGGGCGCCACAGCGTGAGCTCACGACAACACAGGAGTGCGCATGCCCCCGTTCGACGCACTGTTCGCCGCATGGACCAACCTCATCAACACCTTTGGCACCTTCAATTTCGGCGCAAGCCCCGACGCCAACGTCGGCAGCAGTCTCGGCATCCCCTTCTTCCCCACCATCACCATCGGCAGCTGACCCGCGGAGCCCGATCGCGCCCACGCAGCGCCGGTTGCGTTCCAGCCGCTCGCGATGTGATATATGTCACAGACAGCAAGCCCCCGCGAACTGTCGGCTAATCAGGTACAAATAACGAACGCATGTCCAGGCGTATCACAATTCAGTAAAGAATCCGCAGCAGTAAAGTAACCACAGGAGCGCACATGTCGTCTGATTTCTCTGACCTGTTCGGCGGACTGAGCACGGTCTTCGCAGCCCTCGACAAGATCTCGTCGGGCAGCAGCGACGGCGGCAGCAGCAGCACCGGTTCGCTGTCCTCGATGTCGGCTTCGGGCCAGTAGCAGCCGAAGACCCATCGCGCTGTGGGGGCCACCGACATTCGTCGGTGACCCCCACAGTGCTTTCCGGGACATCCAGACATTCCGGAAATTGCCCGCATCTCGCCGGACCCAGTCGGACCTCCGATCCAGAAGGTTCCGTTTTCCCTTATGTCGCAGCGTCATTCGCATCAATCTCGACCGGCAGGCAGGCACCCGAAAACGCCGCCGGCAGGCGGCAAATGCGATAGAAATTGACGGCGCCGCATTCGCGGGTACCCCGTCAAGACACAAGCACCTAGGAGCGACCATGGACCTGACCGCCCTCATCACCCTGCTGTACCCCGGATTCACCTCCACCCCCACCTCGAGCAGCACCGGCAATATCGGCAGCACTTTTCCGTGATCCTCAGTCGGGTTCCGCGCGACTGAGAATCCGGCCCGTCAAGCTGCTCGAGGCGGTCGTAGCCCTCGGGGCTACGACCGCTGCGCGGCCGGCCCGCCGTCGAGCTCACCGAGCAGGCCGGACGCCCACCCCAGCAGGCCGGCCACATCGAGGCCGTACGGCGGCTCCGCCGCGTAGGGACGGACCCGACCCGCGCCGCGCTCGAGCAACGACCTCGCCCCCACCGCATTCCCTCGCAGCAGATGCGTCAGCCCGACCGCCAGCTGCGCCAGTCCCTGCCACAACTCCCGCTCGGCCTCCGGCGCGGACTTCCACGCCTCCTCGAACACCTCGTGCGCATGGAACGGCATTCCGGCGTCGAGTAGCTCCTGAGCTCGCGACACGGTCTCCACCGGGGTCAGCCCCAGTCCCTCGGGGACCCGCGGGACCCCGGTCGCGCCCCGCGGCAACAGCCTGCCCAGGCCGTCACGGGGCCGTGCGTTCAGCGGCCGTCCACTCGCGTCCCGCTCCCGACCGTCCATGAATCGACTGTAGCGGTTGACAATTCATACCCTAACCTTTACCTGACTCTGGTCCGGCACACTACCGTCGAGTGGAGGCGGCGCACGGAGGCCGCCGGGACACCGAGGAGAGAAATGGGCAAGATCCACCGCACCGCGATTGCTCGGGTGCCCGTCGAGGCGGGTTTCGCCTACGTCGACGACTACCGCAACGTGCCCGCCTGGATGTTCGGAGTCACCCGGTTCACGCCCATCGGGGCGCAGACGCAGGGACTCGGCGCCACCTTCGACGCCACCATGCAGCTCGGCCCCAAGGCCCTGCACTCGAAGGTCCGGATCACGCAGTGGGAGGAGAACCGCCTGATCACCCTGGAGTCGGTCGACGGCATCAGCAACAGCTCCTCCTGGCGGTTCGCGCCGACCGCCGACGGCCACACGGAACTCACGGTCGACTTCGACTACACGCTGCCGGGCGGGATCATCGGCAAGGCCCTGTCGAAGATCGTCGAGCCCATCGTGGGGACCGCGATCAAGCACACCGAGTCCACGCTGCGGGCGCGGGCCGAGGAGCTCGGCAGCGTCGCCTGACGACCGCCACCACGACGAAGAACGCCGGGCCCACCTGCCATCGGCTCAGCGACTTCGCGTCACGCGCGAGCTGCTCCACCTTGTACTCGGCCATGTAGCCGTTGCCGCCGAACAGCTGGACGGCCTCCATCGCCACCTCGGTGGCCGCACGCGAGGAGTACAGCTTCATCGCCGACGCCTCCGCCAGGGTCACCTTGTTCCCGGCCGCGGTGCGCTCGACCGCGTTGAACACCATGTTCTGCACGTTGAGGCGGGCGACCTCCATCTCGGCCAGCTTGAGCTGGATGAGCTGGAACTGCCCGATCTCCTTGCCCCACAGCTTGCGGGTCTTGGCGTAGTCGATTGACAGCCGCTGGCACTCGTTGATGATGCCGAGCGCGATCGAGGCGATGCCGATGCGCTCGGCCGCGAACGACTCCTTCGCGCTCGACTTGCCGTCGCCCTTGGCCGGGTTCTCGGTCTCGCCGAGCAGTCGGTCCTTGCTGATGCGGACGTTGTCGAAGAACAGCTCACCGGTGGGCGAGGAGTTCATTCCCATCTTCTTGAACGGCGGGCTCTGCGTGAAGCCCTCCATCCCCTTGTCGAGGACGAATCCGAGAACCTTGCGGTCGCGGCGGTCGACGGACGCGTCACCCTCGTCGAGCTTGGCGTAGACGATGGTGACGTCGGCGTAGGGACCGTTGGTGATGAAGGTCTTCTGGCCGTTGAGGATGTAGTCGTCACCGTCACGACGGACGTAGGACTTCATGCCGCCGAACGCATCCGAGCCGGAGTCGGGCTCGGTGATCGCCCACGCACCCACCTTCTCCATGGTGACCAGTTCCGGCAGCCAGCGCTTCTTCTGCGCCAGGGTGCCCCGGCTGCGGAGGGTGCCCGCGGCGAGGCCGGTGCTCACACCCATCGACGTGATCAGGCCGAGGCTCACGCCGGCGATCTCGCTGTTGAGGATGACGCCCATGCTGCCGGCACCGCTGAAACCGCCGGAGCCCTCACCCGACTCGGGCAGGGTCTCGCCGCGCTCCTTTGCCTCCTCCTTGGCAAATGCCCGCTCGAGTCCCTCACGGGCCATCTCGTCGATGCCGAAGGTCGAGTACAGCTTGCGGATGATGTCGAACGGGGGCAGTTCGCCGCTCTCCAGCTTGTCGACGTGCGGCTTGATTTCCTTCTCGATGAACCCACGCAGGGCGTCGCGGAACATCAGATCGGTATCGGACCACTCGTACATGTCGTGAACTCCAGAGATCGGCGGTTTTCGGGATATTCGCAAATATAGAACACGTTCCTATTCCGGGTGGCATTCCGCCCCGACCGGCGCACACTGGGAGCACGGCGTCAGCGAGCCTCGCACCGAAGACGCCCCAGGAGCGACGATGAGCCTCTCGTTCACGAGTCTCGGAATCACCAACCTCGGCTACACCCTGGCCTACCGGCTCCGGGTCACCCCCTGGGAGCACCCCGGCACCGGTCTGCGCGCCCAGCTGGCCACCTACCTCGACCACGAGGAGCGCGCGGGCGGCCCGCTGGGCAAGGCCCTGGACGCGGGTTGTGGCACCGGAGACCACTCCATCGAGATGGCCGGACGGGGCTGGCACGTCACCGCGATCGACGCGGTGCCGCTGGCGGTCGACCGGGCCCGGCGCAAGGCCGCCGCCGAGAACGTGAGCGTCGAGTTCCGCGTCGGCGACGTCACCGCCCTCGGCTACTCGGTCGGCTCGGGCTACCGGTTCGTGCTCGACGTCGGCTGCTTCCACGGGCTCACTCCCGCACAGCGTCGCGCCTACGCCCGCGAGATCACCGGCATCACGGAACCCGGGGCGGCGCTGCTGATGTTCGCGTTCGGACCGGGGCGGCGGGGGCCGCTGCCGCGGGGCGCCAGCCCCGCGGAGGTCGAGCGCACCCTCGCCCAGTGGCAACTCGACACCGACGACCCCGCCGACACCAGCGGGATGCCGCCGATGGTGCGCCGGTCGAATCCCCGCTGGTTCCACCTCACCCGCACCGCATGACTCTTGGCGGACAATGACGACATGACTCGTAAGAAAACTCTCGACCCGCGCTACCGCGTGACCGTCATCCTCGCCGGCGTCGTGCAGGTGACGCTGACCGCCGCCGCCCTGCTCGACCTCCGCCGGCGCGGCCCCGACGAGATCCGGGGCTCGCGGAAGGCCTGGGCCGCCGCGTCGTTCGTGAACTTCGTCGGGCCGATCGCCTACTTCGCGCTCGGGCGCAGGCGGTCGTGACCCGCGGTGGACGCACCGCGACGGTCGTCGGCGGGGGTGTCATCGGCCTGACCTGCGCGCTGGAACTCGCCCGTGCGGGCCACCTGGTCACGGTGCTGACCGCGGACCCCGCGGAGCGCACCACCTCCGCGGTCGCCGCGGCCATCTGGTTTCCGTACGCCGCCGCCCCGCCCGGGCCGGTGCTGCGCTGGTCCGCGGAGAGCGCCGAGGTCTTCGCGGACCTGGCCGCGAACCCCGACGCCGGGGTGTCGATGCGTACCGGGCGGCTACTCGAACGCACAGAACCCGACAGGTGGTGGGCATCCGCCGTGACGGGCCTCGCCGAGGTACCCGCCGCCGAACTGCCGGACGGCGTCACCAGCGCCGCCCGCGTCACGGTGCCGATCATCGACATGGGCGTCTACCTCGGCTGGCTGACGGCCCAGTGTGTGAGCGCCGGCGTGCGACTGAGCAGTACGGAGGTCGCCGATCTCGCCGAGGTCGACGGCGACCTGGTGGTGGTCGCGGCGGGACTGCGCTCGGGCGCCCTCGTCGGCGACGACACCCTCGCCCCACTGCGCGGGCAGGTGGTCCGGTTGGCCAACCCCGGCCTGACCGACTGGTTGATCGACGACGACAACCCCGCTGGCATGACCTACGTCGTGCCGCGTTTCGAGGACGTGGTCTGCGGGGGCACGGCGGACCTCGGCGCGTTCGACACCCGCGTCGACCCGGATGTCGAACACGCCATCCTGGCCCGCGCCCGCGCGCTGGTCCCGGCGCTGAGGGACGCGCCGATCCTCTCGCGGGCGGTGGGGCTGCGGCCGTCGCGACCGGAGGTGCGGTTGGAGTGGCTGCCGGGTGAGCGACCGGTGATCTGCTGTTACGGCCACGGCGGCGCCGGGGTCACCATGTCGTGGGGCTGCGCCCGGGAGGTCGCCCGGCTCGCCGGGTGACCCCCGGAACCGGGAACGGGGGGGGGGGGGGGGGGCGCGGCGGCCTTGCGCCGGGGCAGCAACATCGCCGGAATCAGCGTCAGCAGGATGAGTACCAGCGCGACCATGAAGGTGTTGCCGAAGGCGTCCGCGGCCTGGTCCAGGCCCTGTTCGACGGCGCCCGGCGGCATCTGCGCGGCGATCGACGGATCGTGCTGGGCCGCGGTGGCCGGACCGGCCAGCGGCCGGGACAGCATCTGGTTGGTCAGCACCACGGACATGACCGCGGTACCGACAGACCCGGCGACCTGCTGAACGATGTTCATCAGTGTCGAACCGCGTGCCACCGTGTGATCGGTCAGCGTCTGCATTGCCGCGGTCATGATCGGCATCATCGTGCAGCCCATGCCCAGGCCCATGACGAACAGCGCGCCGAGCAGCAGCGGGTAGGGGGTGTCGGCCCCGACCTGGGTGAACACTCCCATGCCGACCGAGATCACCGTGATACCGGTCAGCACGATCTTGCCGGGGCCGATCTTGTCGACCAGGAAGCCGGCGAGCGGCATGGTGACCATTGCACCGATGCCCTGCGGCGCGAGCAGCAGTCCGGCCGTCAGGGTGCTTTCACCGCGCACCTGCAGGAAGTAGCTCGGGAACAGCAGGCCGGCGCCCATGAACGCGATCGCGAACAGCGTCGAGGTCACCACGGCGATGGTGAGCTTGCGGTTCAGGAACAGGCGCAGGTCGATCAGCGGGTGCTTCGCCCGAAGCGCGTGGAAGACGAAACCGATCACCAGCGCGAGACCGATCACGGCCGGGACCAGCACCCGGGACGACGCCACGGTCTGGGTCTCCGGGATCGACGAGACGCCGAACAGGAACAGCGCCAGGCCCGGCGAGAGCAGCAGCATGCCGAGGAAGTCGAACGACTCCGACGGGCTCGGCTGGTCGGAGGGCAGCAGCTTGAAGGCGGCGAACAGCGCGATGATGCCGATCGGCAGGTTGATCAGGAAGATCCAGTGCCAGCTGGCCGCCTCGATCAGCCAGCCGCCGAGGATGGGGCCGGCGATCGGGCCGAGCAGCATCGGGATGCCCAGCACGGCCATGAGGCGACCGATGCGCTGCGGTCCCGCGGCGCGGGTCATGATCGTCATGCCCAACGGCATCAGCATGCCGCCGCCGAGTCCCTGCAGCACCCGGAAGCCGATCAGCGACTGGATGTCCCAGGCCATGCTGCACAGGACCGATCCGGCCACGAACAGCACCAGCGCGGTCATGTACAGGCGCTTGGTGCCGAAACGGTCGGCGGCCCAACCGGTAACCGGGATCACCGTCGCCAGGGCCAGCGTGTAGGCCGTCATCGTCCAGGCGACGGTGGCGTAGGTCGCGTTGAACTCGCTCATGAACGTCGGCAGCGCGACAGACACGACGGTCACGTCGAGGATCGACATGATGGCGCCGAGCACCACCACGCTGGCAACCTTCAGCACCGCGCCGTCGAGCTTGTCCGGGACCGCCGCTGGCGCTCCCGGGGGTGTCGGCGATGTCATCTGTTCTCCTGACAGTGGGCTCGCAGGGTGTCGCCCGCAAGAATGGATTTCAACGAGTCGAACAGCTGGTTGCGGTCCGACTCCGGCAACCGTGCGGCGAAGGCCCGCAGCTCGTTGCGTTTGGTCTCGAGATGTCCCGACGCGATGGTACGACCGGCCTCCGACAACGAAATTCGCTTGATCCGCCGGTCGCGAAGGTCCTCCCGACGCTCCAGCAGGCCCTGGTTCACCAACTGGTCGACACTGCGACCGGTCGCGGCGACGGAAAGACCCAACCGCTCGGCCACCTCGTGGATTGCCACCGGCGCACCGCACTGCGCGAGCACGAACAGCGCACGCACCTGGGTGAAGGACAGGTCCATTGCGACGAGGTTGTCCATCGCCTCGCCCTCGCCCATGCCCATCAGTCGCATGAGGAACTCGTCCAGGGCGAGGTAGAGATCGTCGGGCGAGGCAGTCACTCCGGAGATACTAGCGTTCGTGCAACTATTGCTCAATTGCTAGCAATGTGAGTGCCGTCACCGCGACCCGCCCATCCGACCACGTCGACGGCGCGCCGTGCAACGGAATTTTCCCGTACACCTCGCCGTCGCTCGGAGCGGCTACGGTCGGCAGCATGCCCCCCGGTCCGCATCTCCCACCCCGGACGCTGATCCTGCTCAGACACGGCAAGTCTGCCTACCCGCCAGAGGTCGCGGACCACCGACGGCCCCTGGCCCCGCGCGGCGAACGTCAGGCCGGGATGGCCGGCGACTGGATCCGGCGGACCCAGCCGCCGGTCGACGCGACGCTCTGCTCGACCGCCACCCGCGCCCGGCTCACGCTCGCGGCCGCGCGGATCGGCGCGCCGGCCAGGCTGGCCGACGAGCTCTACGGCGCCACCCCCGCCGAGGTGATCGGGGAGATCGCCCGCACCGCGGACGAGGTGCGAACCCTGCTCGTCGTGGGACACGAGCCGGGAGTTCCCGGAGCGGCCGTCGCCCTCGACCCGGCGTCCCCGCTGGCCGAGGGCATCGCGGACAAGTTCCCGACGTCGGCGATAGCCGTGCTGACGGTCCCCGCCCCCTGGTGCGACCTGCCGCGCTCCGGCGCCACCCTCGTCAACTTCCACGTCCCCCGCTGAGACCGACCGGCCGCGAGTGCCGGGGCCGGCCCGGCCCGGCCGTGAGTACGGGGGCCGACCCGGCCGCGAGCTCTGAGGCCGACCCGGCCGGGGGCCGGAGGGACCTCAGTCCCGGACCAGTACCGCCTTGCCGAGCACCTTCCCGGCCTCGAGGTCGGCCAGCGCCCGGGGCGCCTCCGCCAGCGGGTACCGCGCCTTGACCAGCGGGCGCAGCCCCTGTGCGACCAGCCTGGTCAGCGCCTCGTGCGTCTGCGCCATCGCCTCCGGATGCGAGCGGAGGAACTCACCCCAGGCCGCGCCGACGATGCTGATGTTGCGGAACAGCACGCGGTTGACCTTCACCGACGGAATCCCGCCGCCGGCGAACCCGATCACCACCAGCCGGCCCTCCGGCGCCAGCACCCGTACCGCGTCGTCGAAGGCGTCGCCGCCGACCGGGTCGACGACGACCTGGGCACCGACGTTCTCGGTGAGCTCACTGACGCGCGCGGCCCAGCCGTCCTCCAGCGCGACCACCTCGTCCGCGCCGAGCTCGCGCAGGAACTCCTCGGCGCCGGCCCGGCGAACCACCGCGATGACCCGGGCCCCGTGGGCCTTCGCCAACTGGATCGCCGCGGTACCGACACCGCCGGCAGCACCGAGCACCACCACCGTCTCCCCCGGCACCAGCCCGGCCCGCCGGGCCAGGGCGAACTCCATCGTCTGGTAGTTGATGATCAGCGAGGCCGCCTCGTCGAAGTCGAGACCCTCGGGAATGCGCATCACCCGGGCGGCCGGGATCGCGACCCGCTCGGCATAGCCGCCGAGGTCCGACATCGCGAGCACTCGGTCACCCGGCGCGAGCCCGCTGTCGGCGGGTGCGGACACGACCACCCCCGCGACCTCCGCGCCCGGCACGAACGGCGGCTCGGGTCGCAACTGGTACTTGCCGTAGCTGATCAGCAGGTCCGGGAAGCACACCCCGGAGGCCCGGACGTCGATCAGGACCTTGCCGTCGGCGTCGGGGTCCGGCACCTCCTGCATCGCCATCCCCGCCGGACCCGTCAACTCCGTGACCACAACTGCCTGCACCACTGACCTCCATCTCTCGTTCCGTCACTGTTCCCCGCCGGCCACCCGGTGCGCGGCGGGGCGGGCGACGGGTCTCCCCCGACGCTAGCCGCCGGGAGCCGACCGCAATCCGGAACGAGCCCGCGGCCGCGCCGCGGGAGACCCGAGCCGGGACTACCGTGTGGGGAGCGCACTCCCGCCCCCTCGGCAAGGACCACCGACGTGGACATCAGCACGAGAACGGAATCGGGCCTCTACCGGCCGCTCGCCCCGCCGCCCCCGGACGGCCTCGGCTTCACGGCTTCCTGGCCGGTGCGCACCGGCGACGTGGACCCGGGCCACCGGCTCCGGCTCGACGGGGTTTCCCGATACCTGCCGGACGTGGGGTCCGACAACCTCGACGCCAGCGAACTGGCCGACAGCGACCCGGTCTGGATCGTCCGACGCACCGTGATCGACGTGGTCCGGCCCGCGTCATGGCCGGACCGGGTGCACCTGCGGCGCTGGTGTGCGGGCCTGTCCACCCGGTGGTCCGCGATGCGGGTCCGGGTCACCAGCGACAAGGGCGCGCTGATCGAGACCGAGGGGTTCTGGATCAACATCAACCCCGACAGCGGCATGCCGGCACGGATCAGCGACCGCGGACTCGAACACCTCGGCCGGACCACCGACGAGCACCGTCTCAGGTGGCGCGCCTGGCTCGACGAGCGGGCCCCGGACGACGACGCCCGTGGCCGGTCTGCGGGCTCCCCCGCCGACGTCCCGTTCCCCCTGCGTTCGACCGATCTCGACCCGCTCGACCACGTGAACAACGCGGCCTACTGGCATGCCGTCGAACAGCACCTGCAGGGCTGGGCCGCGGCACCCGGACGGGCCGACCTGCTGGCCGGCCCGCACCGAGCGGTGCTCGAGTACCGGGCACCGATCACCGAGGGCGAGAACGTCCGGATCCGGGCCCGCCACGACCCCGGCTCGATGACCCTGTGGTTCCTGGTCGACGACGAGGTCCGGGCGGTCGCCCGGGTGGCGGTTGTCGACCACTACCGCATTGACGACCGGACCTGGGACGGCGCCGACGACCGTCCCCCGGACCGCGTCACCCCTGCGGGCGGCTGAGCGCGACCATCTCGTCGAGGTCGAGGAGCTTGACGCGGGACCGGCCCGCGGCCTTGCCGAGTTCGCGCTCGCGGGCGTCGATCGCCTTCCAGCCCGTCCAGTCGACCTCGTCGGGCTGACGCTCGGCCACCAGCGCCGCGAACGCCTCCCGGTCGCCCTTCGGCGGGTCCAGCCGGTCGGCCGCCAGGTCCTCGAGGATGAGCGCAATGGTGTCGTGCGCGCACTGCCGGTTGGTGCCGATGACACCCGACGGGCCACGCTTGATCCAGCCGGCCGTGTAGGTTCCGGGCACCGGTTCGCCGTCGAGTTCGGTGACCCGTCCGCCGACGTTGCTGATGGTGCCGCGGGCCTCGTCGAACGGCAGACCCGCAACGGGCACTCCCCGGTACCCGACGGACCGCAGCACCATGCCCGTCTCGAGCAGTTCGGTCTGTTCGGTGGTGCGGGCACGCATCGTGCCGTCCTCCCCGACGACCATCTCGTTGCGCGCCACCAGCAGGCCGGTGACGTGGTCGGTGCCCTGCACCTCCACCGGCGAGGTCAGGAACCGCAGGACGATCCGCTTCCGGTGGCCGGCGAGCGGACGCGCGGCATACTCGCGCAGGAGCGTTATCTTGAGCCGCTTCGCCGGGCTCGTGTCGACCTCCGCGGCGCTGGAGTCGTCGAGCTCGAGATCCGCGGCGGAGACCACGATGTCCACGTCCGGCAGCTGGCCGAGGGCCAGCAGTTCGGGGCTGGTGAAGGCCGCCTGCGCCGGGCCACGGCGCCCGAGCAGCACAACCTCTTCGATCGAGCTCTGCCGAAGCGCCTCGACGGCGTGCGGGGCCATGTCCGTCTTGTCGAGGACGTCCGGGTCGAGGACGAGCAGTCGTGCCACGTCGAGCGCGACGTTGCCGTTGCCGACGATTACCGCGCGGGAGGACGTCAGGTCGAAGCTACGGTCCGCGTAGTCCGGGTGGCCGTTGTACCAGGCCACGAACTCGGTGGCCGCGAGGCTGCCCGGCAGGTCCTCCCCGGGGATGCCGAGGTGCCGGTCGCTGGGCGCGCCGACCGCGTAGATCACGGCGTGGTGGTGCGCGAGCAGGTCCTCGTGGGTGAGATGCTTGCCCACCTCGACGTTCAGGTGCAGCCGGAACCCAGGCCGCCGCGCGACCTCCGCGAACACGTCGGTGACGGACTTCGTCTCCGGATGGTCGGGTGCCACGCCCGCGCGGACGAGGCCCCACGGGGTGGGCAGCCGGTCGAACATGTCGACCTCGATGCCGGAACGCTTGAACGCCAGCAGTTCCCCGGCCGCGTAGAAGGCCGAGGGGCCCGAGCCGACGATCGCCACCCGGAACGGGTCCTGGTCGGTCTTCGGGAACTTGAGCGCAGGCGCGGGATCCGCGTACTCGGGCTCGTTGTCGGCGAAGTAGTCGGCGTTGATCGTCGAGTAACGGGTCATCGCCTCCGGCAGGTCGTCGTCGCGGAAGATCGCGTCGACCGGGCAGGCATCGACGCAGAGTCCGCAGTCGATGCAGGTCTCGGGGTCGATGTAGAGCATCTCCGTGGACTTGAAGTCACGCTCGTCGGGCGTCGGATGGATGCAGTCCACCGGGCACACCTCGGTACAGCTGGCATCGTTGCAGCACGGCTGGGTGATCACGAACGCCACTGTGGCCTCCTCGAAACTAGAACATGTTCCTGCTCACATTACGCGGCCGTACAGTACACGTCACAGCGGATGGGCCGTTTGCCCGTTCCACGCCGCCGACCTGGCTGAAAACGGGTCCCGGGCGGCTCAGCCGAGGAACTTCTTCCCCGCCACCACGACCACCCCGAGCAGCACGGTCACCAGCAGTGCCGTGCCGAACCCGGTCAACCACCACAGCAGCCCGAACACCACGACCGCGGGCGCCACCACGATCGCCGTGATGGCCGGGCTCTCGCGGACCACCTCGAGTGCTGTCTGTGCCTTCGTCCGATCGATTCCCTTGCCAGCCATCTCCGCCTCCGGGGGTGTGTTGCAGCGCCGGCGCTGTGTGTCCGGTTCGTCCCCCACGGTAGACGCGGAACGGCCCCCACACCCAGTGCAGGGTGTGGGGGCCGTAGTCGTCCAGCGGGACCGCAGCTCCAGTCCCGGTGCCGAAGCCTTCCGGGCTGTAGTACTGGTCGTCGTAGGACGGCACGGCGTACGCCGCGGCGCGCGCCTCCTCGGTCGGCTGCACCTGGATGTTCCGGTACCGGTTGATGCCGGTTCCGGCCGGGATCAGCTTTCCGATGATCACGTTCTCCTTGAGACCGATCAGCTTGTCCGAGCGGCAGTTGATCGCCGCATCGGTCAGCACGCGAGTGGTCTCCTGGAAGGACGCCGCCGACAGCCACGAGTCGGTCGCCAGCGAGGCCTTGGTGATACCCATGAGCACCGGACGACCGGCTGCGGGCTCACCACCCTCGGCGACGACGCGACGGTTGGACGCCTCGAACTCGGCCCGCTCGGTGAGCGAACCGGGCAGGAACTCGGTGGCGCCGGAGTCGATGATCGTCACGCGACGCAGCATCTGGCGCACGATCACCTCGATGTGCTTGTCGTGGATCGACACACCCTGGCTCCGGTACACCTCCTGGACCTCGTTGACCAGGTGGATCTGCACCTGGCGCGGGCCCATCACGCGCAGCACCTCGTGCGGGTCGGCTGCACCCTCCATGAGCTGCTGTCCGACCTCGACGTGGTCACCGTCGGCCAGCAGGCGCTCGGAGCCGTCCTCGTGCTTGAACACACGCAGACGCTGACGCTTCGAGAGCTTGTCGTACACGACCTCTTCGCCGCCGTCGTCCGGGACGATGGTGATCTTGTAGAAGCGGTCGCCGTCCTCGAGCTGCACCCGGCCGGTGACGTCCGCGATCGGGGCCTTGCCCTTGGGGACGCGGGCCTCGAACAGCTCCTGGACCCGCGGCAGACCACCGGTGATGTCGTCTCCGGCGACACCACCCTGGTGGAAGGTACGCATGGTCAGCTGGGTACCGGGCTCACCGATGGACTGGGCCGCGACGATGCCCACGGCCTCGCCGATGTCCACCAGCTTGCCGGTCGCCATGGAGCGGCCGTAGCAGGTGGCGCAGACGCCGGTGCCGGTGGTGCAGGTGAGCACGGAGCGCACCTTGACCTCGGTGATGCCGGCCGCCAGCAGCGCGTCGATGGCCGGGTCGCCCAGGTCGTGTCCACGCTCGACGATGACCGTGCCGTTGGCGTCGACCGCGTCCGCGGCCAGCGTGCGGGCGTAGGTGCTGGTCTCCACGTGCGCGTCCCGGATCAGCGTGCCGTCGGGCTGCTTCTCCGCGATGGTGGTGACGATGCCGCGCTCGGTGCCACAGTCGGTCTCGCGAACGATGACGTCCTGCGAGACGTCCACCAGACGACGGGTCAGGTAACCCGAGTCGGCGGTACGCAGGGCGGTGTCGGCCAGACCCTTACGGGCACCGTGCGTGTTGATGAAGTACTCGAGAACGGTCAGGCCTTCCTTGAAGGAAGACTTGATCGGCCGCGGGATGAACTCACCCTTCGGGTTCGTCACCAGACCCTTCATGCCGGCGAGCGAGCGAACCTGAGTCATGTTGCCGGCGGCGCCGGACTTCACGATCATCGGGATCGGGTTGTCGTCGGGGAAGTGGGCCTCCATGGCCTTACCGACCTCGTCGGTGGCCTCGGACCAGATCTTCACCAGGGCGCTGTTGCGCTCGGTGTGGTTGAGGGCACCGCGCTGGTACTTCTTCTCGATCTGGTCGGCCTGCGCCTCGAACGCGTCCATGATCTCCGCCTTGTTCGGCGGCACGAGCACGTCGGAGATCGACACCGTGACGCCCGAACGGGTCGCCCAGTAGAAACCGGCGTCCTTGAGCTTGTCCACGGTCTGCGCGACCACGATCATCGGGTAGCGCTCGGCGAGATCGTTGATGATCGTCGCCTGACGCTTCTTCGGCATCTGCTCGTTGACGAACGGGTAGTCCGCGGGGAGCAGCTCGTTGAAGAGCACCCGGCCGAGGGTGGTCTCGGCGACCCAGCCCTCACCGTAGTTCCAGCCCTCGGGGAACAGCTGGTCCTCGAGGTCGCGCGGCGGACGCTGCTGGGTCAGGCGCACCTTGATCTTCGCCTGCACCTTGAGCGCGCCACGATCGACGGCCATCTGCGCCTCGGCGGGCGAGGAGTACGCGCCGACCTCGGGGCGGTCCGTGCCGGCCTCGACGAGCTCGCCCTCCACGCCCTCGTCCAGACGGGTCAGGTGGTAGAGCCCGGTCACCATGTCCAGACGCGGCATGGCCAGCGGGCGGCCCGACGCGGGAGACAGGATGTTGTTCGAGGACAGCATCAGGATGCGGGCCTCGGCCTGCGCCTCGGCGGACAGCGGCAGGTGCACTGCCATCTGGTCACCGTCGAAGTCGGCGTTGAAGGCCTCACACACCAGCGGGTGGAGCTGAATGGCCTTGCCCTCGACCAGCTGCGGCTCGAAGGCCTGGATGCCCAGGCGGTGCAGGGTGGGCGCACGGTTGAGCAGCACGGGGTGCTCGGCGATGACCTCTTCGAGGACGTCCCACACCTGGGCGCGCTGACGCTCGACCATCCGCTTGGCCGACTTGATGTTCTGCGCGTGGTTGAGATCGACCAGGCGCTTCATCACGAACGGCTTGAACAGCTCGAGCGCCATCAGCTTCGGCAGACCGCACTGGTGCAGCTTGAGCTGCGGGCCGACGACGATGACCGAACGGCCCGAGTAGTCGACTCGCTTGCCGAGGAGGTTCTGACGGAATCGACCCTGCTTGCCCTTGAGCAGGTCGCTCAGGGACTTCAGCGGACGGTTGCCCGGACCGGTGACCGGCCGGCCACGACGGCCGTTGTCGAACAAGGCGTCCACGGACTCCTGCAGCATCCGCTTCTCGTTGTTGACGATGATCTCGGGGGCACCGAGGTCGATCAGTCGCTTGAGGCGGTTGTTGCGGTTGATCACGCGGCGGTACAGGTCGTTCAGGTCGGAGGTGGCGAAACGGCCACCGTCGAGCTGAACCATCGGACGCAGCTCCGGCGGGATCACCGGCACGGCGTCGAGGACCATGCCCATCGGCGAGTTGCCGGACATCTGGAATGCCGCGACGACCTTGAGCCGCTTGAGCGCACGCAGCTTCTTCTGGCCCTTGCCGCTGCGGATGGTCTCCCGGAGGATCTCCGCCTCGGCGTGGATGTCGAAGTTGCGCATGAGGATCTGGATGGACTCCGCGCCCATCGCACCGGTGAAGTACTCGCCGTAACGGTCGACGAGCTCGCGGTACAGGCCCTCGTCCACGATGAGCTGCTTGACGCTCAGCTTGGTGAAGGTCGACCAGATCTCGTCGAGACGGTCCAGCTCGCGCTGGGCACGGTCACGGAGCTGACGCATCTCGCGCTCGCCGCCGTCCTTGACCTTGCGGCGCACGTCGGACTTGGCACCCTCGGCCTCGAGCTCGGCGATGTCCGCCTCGAGCTTCTGGGCGCGAGCCTCGAGGTCGGCGTCGCGCTGGTCGGCGACCGACTTCTTCTCGACCTCCATCTCCGCCTCGAGCGTGGACAGCTCGTTGTGGCGGAGCTCCTCGTCGACCGCGACGATGACGTAGGCGGCGAAGTAGATGATCTTCTCGAGATCCTTCGGCGCCAGGTCCAGCAGGTAGCCGAGGCGGCTCGGCACGCCCTTGAAGTACCAGATGTGGGTCACAGGAGCGGCGAGCTCGATGTGGCCCATGCGCTCACGGCGCACCTTGGCACGGGTCACCTCGACGCCGCAGCGCTCACAGATGATGCCCTTGAAACGGACGCGCTTGTACTTACCGCAGTAGCACTCCCAGTCCCGGGTGGGGCCGAAGATCTTCTCGCAGAAGAGGCCGTCCTTCTCGGGCTTGAGCGTGCGGTAGTTGATGGTCTCCGGCTTCTTGACCTCGCCGTAGGACCACTGACGGATGTCCTCAGCGGTGGCCAGGCCGATGCGGAGTTCATCGAAGAAGTTGACGTCGAGCACGTAACTTCCTTTCCCCTGTTCGGGTTTGTCGCTGCTAGTTGTCGCTATCGCTGCCGGGCCCCGGAGGAGGGCACCGCGGTACGTGACCGCTGCGGTGCACCTCCTCCGGGTCGGCTCCTAGTTCGCGAGGTCGTCGACCGTCGCGGCTTCGTTCCTGGACAGGTTGATGCCCAGGTTCGCCGCCGCCCGCTCCAGGTCCTCGTCGTCGCCGTCGCGCATCTCGATGGCAGCGCCGTCCGAGGACAGCACCTCCACGTTGAGGCAGAGCGACTGGAGCTCCTTGAGGAGCACCTTGAACGACTCGGGGATGCCCGGCTCGGGGATGTTCTCGCCCTTGACGATGGCCTCGTACACCTTGACTCGACCCACCACGTCGTCAGACTTGATGGTGAGCAGTTCCTGCAGCGTGTATGCCGCGCCGTAGGCCTGCATCGCCCAGCACTCCATCTCACCGAAGCGC
The DNA here is from genome assembly GCF_056402135.1 of Rhodococcus sp. P4_C10. Taxonomy (NCBI): domain Bacteria; kingdom Bacillati; phylum Actinomycetota; class Actinomycetes; order Mycobacteriales; family Nocardiaceae; genus Rhodococcus; species Rhodococcus sp. P4_C10. The sequence continues at coordinate 132,325 of NZ_JBFUHZ010000016.1, forward strand.
TGGCCACCGAACTGGGCCTTACCGCCGAGCGGCTGCTGGGTGATCATCGAGTACGGACCGGTCGAACGGGCGTGGATCTTGTCGTCGACCAGGTGATGCAGCTTGATGATGTACATGTAGCCGACCGAGACCGGGTACGGGAACGGCTCGCCGGAGCGGCCGTCGAACAGGGTGGCCTTTCCGTCGGGGCCCACCATCTGCTCGCCGTCGCGGTTTGGCAGGGTCGCGCCCAGCAGACCGGTCAGCTCGTCTTCCTTGGCACCGTCGAACACCGGGGTGGCGATGTTCGAGTCGGCCGGGGCGGAGAGCATCTCTTCGGGCAGGGTCGCGGCCCAGTCCGGACGGGTGCCGTCAGCCGCGATCTGGATGTTCCAGCCGGTCTTGCCGATCCACCCGAGGTGGGTCTCCAGAACCTGACCGATGTTCATACGACGCGGGACACCGTGCGTGTTCAGGATGATGTCGACCGGGGTGCCGTCGGGCAGGAACGGCATGTCCTCCTGCGGGAGGATCTTGCCGATGACGCCCTTGTTGCCGTGCCGGCCGGCGAGCTTGTCGCCGTCCTGGATCTTGCGCTTCTGCGCCACGTACACGCGGACCAGCTCGTTGACGCCGGGGGGCAGGTCGTCGTCGTCGTCGCGAGAGAACACGCGGATGCCGATGACCTTGCCGGACTCGCCGTGCGGAACCTTGAGCGACGTGTCGCGGACCTCACGGGCCTTCTCGCCGAAGATCGCGCGCAGCAGGCGCTCCTCCGGGGTCAGCTCGGTCTCGCCCTTCGGCGTGACCTTTCCGACCAGCACGTCGCCGTCACGAACCTCGGCACCGATCCGGATGATGCCGCGCTCGTCGAGGTCCGCGAGGACCTCGTCCGAGACGTTCGGGATGTCGCGAGTGATCTCCTCGGCACCCAGCTTGGTGTCGCGGGCATCGATCTCGTGCTCCTCGATGTGGATCGAGGTGAGGACGTCCTCCTCCACGAGGCGCTGCGACAGGATGATCGCGTCCTCGTAGTTGTGGCCCTCCCACGGCATGATCGCGACGAGCAGGTTCTTGCCCAGCGCCATCTCACCGTTCTCGGTGCAGGGGCCGTCGGCGAGGACCTGTCCGGCCTCCACGCGGTCGCCCTCGTCCACGATCGGACGCTGGTTGGCGCAGGTGCCCTGGTTCGAGCGCGCGAACTTGCGCATCTGGTAGGTCCGGCGGGTGCCGTCGTCCGCCATCACGGTGACGTAGTCGGCCGAGACCTCCTCGATGACACCGGTCTTCTCGGTGACGACGACGTCGCCGGCGTCGACCGCGGCACGCAGCTCCATGCCGGTGCCGACCAGCGGCGACTCGGAACGGACCAGCGGCACGGCCTGACGCTGCATGTTCGCGCCCATCAGGGCACGGTTGGCGTCGTCGTGCTCGAGGAACGGGATCATCGCGGTCGCGACGGAGACCATCTGCCGCGGCGAGACGTCCATGTAGTCGACGTCCGTCGAGGAGACGAACTCCACCTCGCCGCCCTTACGGCGGACGGTGACGCGGTCGTCGGTGAAGAAGCCGTCCTTGTCGACCGGCGAGTTGGCCTGCGCCACGACGTGGCGGTCCTCCTCGTCGGCGGTCAGGTAGTCCACCTCGTCGGTGACCTGGCCTTCGACGACCTTGCGGTACGGGGTCTCGATGAAGCCGAACGGGTTGACCCGTGCGTACACCGACAGCGAACCGATCAGGCCGATGTTCGGGCCCTCAGGGGTCTCGATCGGGCACATGCGGCCGTAGTGCGACGGGTGCACGTCTCGAACCTCGAGGCCGGCACGCTCACGGGACAGACCACCGGGGCCCAGCGCCGACAGACGACGCTTGTGGGTCAGGCCCGAGAGCGGGTTGTTCTGGTCCATGAACTGCGAGAGCTGGGAGGTTCCGAAGAACTCCTTGATCGCGGCCACGACGGGACGGATGTTGATCAGGGTCTGCGGCGTGATCGCCTCGACGTCCTGGGTCGTCATCCGCTCGCGCACCACGCGCTCCATGCGGGACAGGCCCACCCGGATCTGGTTCTGGATGAGCTCGCCGACGGTACGCAGGCGACGGTTGCCGAAGTGGTCGATGTCGTCGACCTCGACGGGCACCTCGACGCCGCCGGGGGCGGTCATCGACGTGTCACCGGCGTGCAGGCGCACCAGGTACTCGATCGTCGCGACGATGTCTTCCTCGGTGAGGGTCGACGCGGTGATCGGCAGGCCGTGGTTCAGGCCCAGCTTCTTGTTGATCTTGTAACGACCCACGCGGGCGAGGTCGTAGCGCTTCTCCTTGAAGAACAGGTTCTCCAGCAGGGTCTGCGCGGACTCCTTGGTCGGCGGCTCGCCCGGGCGCAGCTTGCGGTAGATGTCGAGCAGCGCCTCGTCGGAGCCGGCGGTGTTGTCCTTCTCCAGGGTGGCCATCAGGATCTCCGAGAAGCCGAAGCGCTCGGTGATCTGCTCGGTGGTCCAACCGAGGGCCTTGAGCAGGACGGTGACCGGCTGGCGACGCTTGCGGTCGATGCGGACACCGACGGTGTCGCGCTTGTCGACGTCGAACTCGAGCCACGCGCCGCGGCCTGGGATGACCTTGACGCTGTGCAGGTCCTTCTCGGTGCCCTTGTCGACGCTGTGGTCGAAGTAGACGCCGGGCGAACGCACCAGCTGCGACACGACGACGCGCTCGGTGCCGTTGATGATGAAGGTGCCCTTGTCGGTCATCATCGGGAAGTCACCCATGAAGACCGTCTGGCTCTTGATCTCGCCGGTGTTGTTGTTGATGAACTCCGCGGTGACGAACAACGGCGCCGCGTAGGTCATGTCCTTGTCTTTGCACTCATCGGTCGAGGCCTTGACCTCGTCGAAGCGTGGGTCGGAGAAGGACAGGGACATCGAACCCGAGAAGTCCTCGATCGGGGACAGCTCAGTGAGGATGTCCTCCAGACCGCCGGTGGTGCCGCCGTCGCCGCGGGCCTCGGCCCGGGCACGGGAGGCCGGCGTACCGATCAACCACTCAAAGGAATCCGTCTGTAGATCAAGTAGCCCAGGAACGTCGAGAGGTTCGCGAATTTTCGCGAACGAGACCCTCTTCGGGGCTCCGGGGATTCCTGCCTTGGTCTGGCTAGAGACTGCCAAGATGCGTCCTTCCAGCACCTCACGCGGGCCGCTCGTGCTGTCGCGACCGCCGCTGTATCTGCTTCTTCTGTGGGGCGAATTCGCTGGTCACAACCCGAACGAAGCCCACAACCATGCAGGAAGCAAACGCTTCACAAGCAGTACGGCCGAGAGGGTGGACAGGAGGCAGCCAGCGCAACGTCCAAAGGTACCCGAAGAACGCCCAGAATACAACCGGCGTAAGGATCGAAACTAACATCCGAGCGCGTCGTCCGCACAACCTTCGCGCGCCCGGTGCCTCCATTTGCGCCGGCGCGAACCTGCACGGACCGCGATCTCTCGCATGTCTCGACCAATAGACTGACGCCTGATCCCCTCCGCGTCAAGGCTTGACGCGGCGATTCATCGCGGAACCGCCCCGCACGGCAGGCCGTCGGGCGCGTTCAGCGGTCGCGGATGTCCGCGAGCAGCCAGGTGCCGTCGACCTTCTTCATGGTCACCGACAGCGGCCCCTGCGCACTTCCCTGCGCCGCACCGTCGTTGGTGGCACTGACGGTCATGCTGCCGACAAGCTCGGCGTTCTCGTCCGAGAGAATCTTGACGCCGATGTCGCTGACCTGCGCCGACGTCGCCGTTTTCGTCTGCACGACGGCGTCGCGGGTGACCTGCGCGGTCTTGTCGAACTCGGTCCGCATGTTGTCGGCGAGGACCGCTCGGGCGTTGTCGAAGTCCTGGTCCACGGTGTCGAACTTGTAGGTGTAGAGGGTCTCGATGGCATGCCGAGCGTCCGCAGTCACCCGCGAGGTCGCGGCGGTGTCCACCCACGCCCGGTTTGCGACGTCTGCGCCCGGCTTGACGGCCGCGACGATCGCGAAGCCCGCCAGCACCAGTGCCACCACCCCCACCACTGCGACACGGCGCCAACCCGCCCGCGCGGCGTCCGTGTCGCCCGCCGACACGCTCTCGTCGGGCGCCTCGGCGGCGGCCGCGTCGTCGACCCCGTCGGCGTCGTCGACCTTGACGTCCGAACTCGCCGCCCGGGCCGGAGTGGCGTTCTCGACAGGCTTCGCGGCGGCGGCCTCGACCGGCACGCTCACGGGAACCTCCGGAACCTCGGGGGTCGCGACCGGCTTGGCCGCAGCCACCGCGACCGACTCCGCGGCGGGACCCTCGACCTGCGCCGGCGCAGTGTTCTCGACCGGTACCGCCGCCGTGTCCTCGATCGGCGAGGTCGGGCGTCCGGGCGCCTTTCCGGTCCCGGCCACCTTGGGCCTGCGGCCGCGCGGCTGCGGCGTGTTGCTCATGCGACGAGTTGGCGGCACTTTCGATACTCCTTGGATCTTCGACGGCCTGGATCTTCGACGGGAGGGCTCGAGCGCCTACTGGCCGCCGGAGTTCGCGTCGGGCGCGGCCGGCACGGGCGCCTCGGGGGCCGGCACAGGCGCCTCAGGGGCCACGGCGGGCGGCGTGCCCGGATCCATGGCGATGGGCGCCCCGACGTTCTCGACCTTCTCGGCCTTCCAGACGCCGTCGACGTCCGTCATCCCCAGCCGCATGGTGACCTTGACCTTGCTCGCCGGCCGGTCCGGCCACGTCGTGGTGGTCGAGAGCACCACCAGCGAGGTGGCGGTACCCTCGTCCCGACTGAACTCAGTGAGCGCGGCGTCGATGACGGCCGCCTCACTCTTCGCGCCCGTCTGCTTCACCTGGTCGGCCATCTGGCCCTTGGTGTCGTTGAGCGAGTTGGTCAGCTCGTCGCCGGTGATCGAGGACGCCATGTTCGCGAAGGTCTCGTCCAGGTTCGCCGAGTCCACCGTGTTGAGGTTGATCGCGGCCTGGCGAGCCCCCGTCAGCGCGTCGTCCCGGGCGGCCGCGGCCGGCCGGTCGACGAACAGGGCGCGGCCCCATCCGTAACCGAGCCAGACCGCGAACCCGAGGGCGACGAGCGCGAGCACACTCACCGCCGCCAACGCGGGCTTCTGCAGTTTCGTGCTACGCATCACTCTTCTACCCTACTGCCTAGTAACTTCCGGTCCCTGCCCTGTGCCGACGGCCACTACTTGGGCGTGATGCCGAGCAGCGGCGCCAACTGCGTCGCAATCGGGTTGAGGTTGAGCTTGTCGGGGTCCACCTTCGGCTTGTTGTCCCACGGCTGGGGATCGGCCGGATCCGCGTACGCAATCCTGTTGGCGCTGCGGACACCCGACACGCTACCGAGCGGTGTGGTGCAGTTGGCCTTCATGTTCAACGGGAACTCGTCCCGGGTCGGGTCGAAATTCGGGTTGTCCCGCTTCATCTGCGCCAGAATCTCGTAGGTGCCCTCGTAACCCTGGGTGCACGGCGGCGGGTTGTTCGTCTCCAGCAGCAGGCCCTGGTGCAGGGTGCCGTCGCCGGGTGCGGCGGTACTCGCACCGGCCGCGAGCCCGGGCAGGAACTTGAGCAGGATGTCCAGCGCCAGGGTGCGCGGGCCGAGTGCCGCCGAGACCTGCGCCAGGTTGGTCAGGTCCGTGGTGAGCGCGGGGCCCGCCATGTCGACAAGCGAGCCGACCTCGGTGCTGGCCGCGGTGCCGGTGTCGATCAGCCGCCGGACGTCGGGGTCGCTGGACCGGAGCTGCTGCGAGATCAGGTCCACGTCGGCGCTGAACTGCCGGATCGAGGAGGACTGCGCGGACTGGGTGTCCAGCACGGTCCGGCTGTCCCGGATCAGTTGCAGCGTCTGCGGCAGGTTCTCCAGGCCCGTCTCTGTGAACGAGTTCACGGAGTCGACCAGCACCTGCAGGTCGTCGCCCCGGCCGTCGAACGCCTTGCCCAGCTCGGTGACCGTCGTGTTCAGCGCGTCCAACGGCACCGACCGGACCAGGGCGTTGGTGCTCGCGAGCAGGTCCTCGACCGGTACCGGGACGGCGGTGTCCTGGCGGGCGATCAGCGATCCGTCCTCGAGGAACGGGCCCTGGTCGCTGCTCGGCTGCAGGTCCACGTACTGCTCACCGATCGCGGAACGGTTCGCCACCACCGCGCGCGCCGAGGAGGGCACCTGCGGGGCGCCGTCGTTGAGCTCGAGGTCCACCAGCACGCCGTCGTCGGTCAGGTGCAGGTCGCCGACCGTGCCGACCGGGACTCCCCGGTAGGTGACCTCGGCGTTGGTGAAGATTCCGCCGGAGTCGGCGAAGTCGGCCTTCACCGTGTACTGACCGAAGCCGAGCAGGTTGTCCAACCGCACGTACTTGGCGCCGACGTACAGCAGACCGACGATCGCGACGAGGACGAACGCCACCAGCTGAAAGCGCACCAACTTCGATCTCATCGGCCACCCACCCCAAACTTCTCGAGCAGCCCGCTCAACGGGTTCTGCGGCGCGTCCTTCTTGCCGGCCACCGGTTCGGTGCCCGGCGCAACCGGCGCACCCGGCGGCGGGGCCGGCGCGGGCACGATCGGCGGCAGCGGCAGCACCGAGACTGTCGGCCATCCCGGGCGCGGGCCGTTCCCGTTGTAGTACGGGTTCGACGGATCGACTGTCGGCACGTAGCCGCCGTAGCCCGGCTTCGGCGCGATGTACACCGGATCCGGCATCCCGACACCGAGGGCCTCGAACTGCTGGCCCAACCGCATGTCGATGGACAGGAACAGATTCAGCGAGTTGCCGTGGATGACCTTCTCCGCCCCGTCCGGGAACGGGAAGGTCGGGATCAGCGGCAGCACGGTCACCAGGTCGTCCCCGGAGTCGGCGAGGGCCTGCAGGGTGGGACGCAGCGCGCGCAGGTCGGCGATCAGGTTGTCCTTGGACTGGGTGAGCACGTCCGTGCCGACCGTGCCCAGCCGGTCCAGCTGGCCGAGCATCTGCACGAACTGCGGCTGCTGGTCCGCCAGCACCTGAACGGCGGGCGGGATCTCCGCGAGGATCTTGTCGATCTGACCGGTCTGCGCGACCACCCGACCGTTGAGGGTGTCGAGGCCGTCGAGCGCCCGGGTGATGTCGTCACGCTGCTGGTTCAGCCCGTCGATCAGCGTGTTCGCCTGCTCGAGCAGGCCCCGCGCCTTGGCCTCCCTGCCGTCCAGGGCCGTGGTCAGCTCATGGATGATCGGCTGGAGTTGGGCGACGCCGCCGCCGTTGAGCAGCAGCGACAGCGCACCGAGAACCTGCTCGATGTCGGTCGCGTGCCGGGTCCGATCCACCGGGATCGTCGCGCCGTCCTCGAGCCGGGCGACGGACGGGTTGTCCGCCGGCGCCTTCAGCTCGATGAACTTCTCGCCCAGCAGGCTGGTCTGCTGCACCGAGGCCACCGCGTTCGCGGGCAGGTTCACCGAGGAGTCCAGCACGGTCCGCACGGTCGCGGTCCAGCCGTCGTTCGGCACGGTGATCTCATGGACGCGGCCGACCGGGACGCCGTCCACCTTCACGGTGGACTGCGGCACCAGGTCCAGCACGTCGTCGAACTCCACGTTCAGGTGCATCGGGTTGCTGCCGACGTCGGCGCCACCGGGCAGCGGCACGCTGTAGATGCCCTGACCGCAGCCCGAGACGACCAACGCGAACGCGCAGGCCCCGGAACCGATCGCGACAGTGCGCTTCACCGCCCACCCCCTCTTCACTGCGCTGCCCCGCATCACTGCCCACCTCGGGGAATGTTCTGGTCACTGATGCCGGGGGCCTGCGAGTTGCCCAACCGCGGCGAGAGGACACCGGGTTGGGTGCCGGGAGCCGACGGCCGCTGCAGGTTGTCGCCGCTGAGGATGCCGAAGGGCAGGTTCAGCGTCGGCGTCTTCACGCCCGCTGTCACCTGGCCCATGATCGCCGCGCAGTTGTCCAGGAGCGGGCGCATCTGCCGCCCCAGCGCGTCGAAGTTCGGGTCCCCGGGCATCAGCTTGCCCAGGTCCATCAGCTTGCACACGGCACCGAACGGGTCCTGGGTCTCGGGCAGGTTGACCCGCGAGGCCAGGGTGCCGGACTCCGCGTCGTAGGAGTTCACGACGTTGCTCAGGGCCAACGGCAGCGTGGTCAACGCGTCCACCAGGTCCTGACGGTTGTCGGCCAGCGTCTGGGTCACCTGGACGAGGCCCTCCGCGTTGCTCGCGACCAGGTCCTTGTTGTCCTGGACGAACGTCGCGACGTCGCCGAGCGCGAACGACAGTTGGTTGAGCGCCTCACCGAGGTTCTGCCGCTCCCCCGCGAGGAAGCCGCTGAGGTCCGCGAGCTGGGTGTTGAACTGGCGCACCTGCGCGTCGTTCGCCGCCAGCGCGCCGACGAAGGTCTGCAGGTTCCGCACCGTGTCGAACAGGTCGCCGCGGTAGTAGTTGAGGGTGGCCGTGGCCTTCGACAGCTCGGTGATCGTCTCGCCGAGCGCCTCGCCGTTGCCGTCGAGGTTCTTCGAGGCGGTGTCCACCAGGTTCGAGAGCGCACCGTCCTTGTTCGCGCCGTTCGGCCCCAGCGCCTCGGACAGCCCCTCGATGCTCGCGTACAACTGGTCCACCTCGACGGGGGTCGCGGTGCGCTCGCGTGGGATCGTCGCGCCCGATGCCATCACCTCACCACCGGTGTACGCGGGCGCCAGCTGGATGTACCGGTCGGAGACCACCGACGGCGTCACCTGTGCGGCCTTGGCCTCGGCCGGGATCTCCACGCCACGGTCGACGCGCATCTCGACCCGGACCTGGTCGCCGAGCGGCTCCACCGAGCTGACCGACCCGACCTTCACACCGAGCACCCGCACGTCCGAGCCGGAGTAGATGCCGACGGACTTGTCGAAGTACGCGGTGATCTTCGTGGTGCCGGCGCGGGTGAGCAGCCACCACCCGCCGAAACCGAGGATCAGCGCGCCGACCAGCACCAGTGACGTGACCACGACCTGGTTCCGGCTGAACTGCTGCCGCTTGCCCGAACTCACCCCGGTCATCAGTTACCCCCCAGAGTGCGCAACGGCTCGCGGTATCCCGGGATGAGCGGGAGGCCGGGCGGTGTCAGGTTGACGACCACCTGGTCGAACCATCGGCCGTTGCCGACGATGTTCGCGTACAAGCGGGTGAACGGCGCGTACAGCTTGATCGAGCGGTCGAGATTGTCGTTGTTGTCCTGCAGGATCTGCACCACCCCGCGCAGCTGCTCCAGGGCCGGGCCGATCTGCTCCTCGTTGTCCTTGACCAGGCCGGTCAACTGCGCGGAGAGTCGCTTGGTGCCGTTCAGCAGGGTCTGAATCGACTGCTGGCGGCTGTTGAGCTCCTCGAGCAGCAGTCCCGCGCTGCCGATCAGCCTGGTGAACTCGGCGTTCCGGTCGGCCAGCACCTTGGTGGTCTGCGCGGTGGCCCCGAACAACTTGTTCAACTCCTTGTCCCGGCTCTCGATGGTCCTCGACAACCGGGTGACGCCGTCGAGCGAGGCCCGCACGTCCGCCGGGGTGCCGGCGAAGGCGTCGGCGAGCGTCTGCATACCCTCGGCGAGTTTCGGCGTGTCGATCTCCCCGAGTGTGGTCGCCGCGCTGGAGAACGCGTCGAGAACGTCGTACGGGGAGGCGGTGCGCTCCAACGGGATCGTGTCGCTCGCGCGCAGCGTGGACGACCCGCGCGGGTCCAGCGCCAGGTACTTCTGACCCAGGATCGTCTTGATCTGGATCGATGCCGTGGTCTGGTCACCGACCCAGGCGTCCTTGACCTTGAAGGCGACCTCGACCCGGTCCCCCTCGAGAGAGACGTCCGTGACCTTGCCTACCTTGACACCGGCGATGCGCACCTCGTTGTTCGGCTTGAGGCCCGCGGCCTCCGTGAACTCGGCCCGGTAGGTGGCGCCTGCGCCGATCAGCGGCAGGTCGTCGAGGAAGAAGGCGGACATGGTGGCAAGCAGCACCACGACGATGCCCAGCGCCCCGATGGTGGCGGGACTGCGACGTTGCTTCACTGTCCACTCCCGTCTGCGCTGCACCGCGCCGCGGCGTTGGTGTACAGGGGCTGGTTCACCGTCGGCAAACCGGTCGGCAGGTTCAGGTAGTTCGACTCACCCGGGCCGGCGACCACGTCGAGGCCGCAGAGGTAGAACTGGAACCACGAGCCGAAGCTGGCGATCCGGATCAGCTTGTCCAACTTGACCGGCAGGGTCGTGAAGATCTTGTCCAGCTGTTCGCTCTGCGCGTTCAACGTGCCCGTCAGGGTGTTCAGTGCGGACACCGAGCCCTGGATGGACGGACGGGTCGGCTCGAGCACGTCGGCGGTCGCGTCGGCGAGGCCGGCCAGCGACGTCACCGCGCCGCCGACCACCTCCCGCTCGTTGGCGAGACCGGTGACGAGCTTCTCGGTGTTGGTGATCAGCGAGCCCAACTCGTCGTCGTGCTCGTTCACTGTCTCGAGCACGACGTTGAGGTTGTTGATCACGTCGCCGATCACCCGGTCCTTGTCGGCGATGGTGTTGGTCAGCGAGGCGGTGTTGCGCACCAGCTCCGTGATCGTGCCGCTCTCGCCCTGGAACACCTGGATGATCTGGTACGACAGCTTGTTCACGTCGTCGGCGCTGAGCGTCTGGAACAGCGGACGGAAGCCGTTGAACAGCGTGGTCAGGTTGACGGCCGGATTGGTGTGGTCCAGCGGGATGGTCTCGCCCGCGGTCAGCTTCATCCCCTGCTGCCCCTGGCCCTGTTCCAGCGCGATGTAGCGCTGTCCCACCAGGTTCCGGTAGCGGATGGTCGCCGTGGACCCGGCGGGCAGCCAGTCCCGGTCGGTCAACGAGAACTGGACCTCGGCCTCGCGTTCGTTGACGATGGCGATCTTGTCGACCTGACCGACGCGGACACCCGCGATCCGCACCTCGTCACCCGTGTTGAGCGAGGCGACGTCGCTGAAGATCGCGTTGAACTTGGTGCCGCCGCCACCGCTGGTGTTCGCGATGGTGAAGGCCAACATGGCGGTCGCGATCACCGTGACGACGGCGAACACGATGAGCTTGGTCAATGGCGCTGCGAGCCCTCTCATCGGACGCTCACCTCCGTCCCCCTCAGTGCCGGTGCGCCCAGCAGTGTCGTCCAGCCGGGTACGTCCTCCGGCAGCGTTCCGGTGCCCTCGCCGTAGATGACGGCCAGCGTGTCCTGTTCCAGCGCGGAGCCGGTGTAGCTGACCGGGGTCGGCGCTCCGCCCGCGGTGGGCACCACCGAGTACTGCGCGGCCGGCATGTCGGGCACGTTCTGCGGTCCGGGGTTGCGCGAGGGCACCTGGTACGAGCCGTCGTTGAACGACCCGCCCGGGTACTGCCCGAACTTCTCCCCCGGCGCGGCGGGGGTGTAGCACTTGGGGCCGCGCTCCTCGAACAGCCGTGGCTCGTCCTGGTTGGGCAGGTACCGGCCCTTCGGGTTCACGAACACGGTCGCCGCGCGGGCACCGGGATGGTCCTGCAGGCTGCCGTCCTCGTTGAGACCGAGGATCGCGGTCGCGCTCTGCACGATCGGGACGAACTGCGAGAACATGCAGCCGAAGGTCGGCGAGGCGTCCGCCAGAACCTCCAGCGCCTCGCGCGAGTCGGCGGCGATCGAGATCAGCGATTCCTGGTTGGTGACCAGGAAGTCCGCCGTACTGCCCGCGGTCGCCGTCACCGACGACATCAGGGCACGGATCTGGTTCTGCTGCGAGACCACGGTCGCACCGGTGGTGCGCAGGCTGTCCAGCGCGTTGACCAGTTCGGGCGCGGCCTCGGCGTAGGTCTGCGAGAAGTCCGCGAGACCACGCAGGCCCTGCTGCAGGTTCGGCAGCTCGGTGTTCACGCCCCGGAAGATCTCCTCGAGCCGGTCGATCCCCAGACCGATGTCCTGGCCGCGACCGCTGAGCGCCTGGTTCAGCGCGCCCAGCGTGTTCGCCAGGTCCTGCGGGGGCACTGCCTGCAACAGCGGGAGCAGCCCGTCGAGCAGCTCACCGATCTCGACCGCGTGACCGCTCGAGTCCTGCTGCAGGGTGTCGCCCTCGCTGATCGGCGGCGCGGTGTCCCCCGGCGGCACGATCAGCGCGACGTACCGCTCGCCGAACAACGTCTTCGGCAGCAGCCGCGCGGTCGTGTTCGACGGGATCAGGTCGGCCTTGTCCGGATCGATCGCCAGGACCGAGGTCACCTTGCCGTTCTCCGTCGACGCGGACCGCACCTCGCCGACGATCAGGCCGCGCACCTTCACGTCCGCGTGGTCGGGCAACGAGTTGCCGACCGTGTCGGTCACCAGGTTGATCTCGACGACCTTCTTGAAGGACTTCTGGTACATCCCGATCGTGAACGCCACGAACAGCGCCAGAACAAGGAAGAACACCAGGCCGAGCACCCGACGGCGCACGACCGAACCACCGTTGGTCATCCCGCAACCCTCACTGTGGTTGTCGTGCCCCAGATGGCGAGGCTGAGGAAGAAGTCGAGCACCGCGATCGTGACGAGCGCCGTACGGACGGCGCGGCCCACTGCCACGCCCACGCCGGCCGGCCCGCCGGTGGCGTTGTAGCCGTAGTAGCAGTGGATCATGATCAGCACGAAGGCGAAGACCAGCACCTTGCCGAACGACCACAACACGTCGACCGGCGGTAGGAACAGGTTGAAGTAGTGGTCGTAGGAGCCACTCGACTGCCCGTTGAAGACCGTGCTGATGAGCCGGGACGCGAAGTACGACGCCAGCAGGCCGACAATGTACAGCGGGATCACCGCGACGAATCCGGCGATCATCCGGGTGGTGACCAGGAACGGGATGCTGGGCACCGCCATCACCTCGAGGGCGTCGATCTCCTCCGAGATCCGCATCGCTCCCAGCTGCGCCGTGAACCCACAACCGACCGTCGCGGACAGGGCCAGCGCCGCCACGATCGGCGCGATCTCGCGCGTGTTGACGTACGCGGACAGGAAGCCGGTGAGTACGGAGCTGCCCAACTGGTCCAGCGCGGCGTAACCCTGCAGGCCGACGACGACGCCGGTGAACCCGGACATCATCACGATCACGCCGATGGTGCCGCCGATCACCGCCAGCGCACCGCTGCCGAAGGTCACCTCGGCGAGGAGTCGGAGCACCTCGCGGCTGTAGTGCGTGGCGGTCTTCGGGATCCAGCCGATCGCCCGGCCGTAGAACGACATCTGGTCGCCGGCCCGGTCGAGGACGTTGAGCGGCGCGCGCCCGGCCCGGCGCACGCGCATCAGCGTGCGGTCACCACGGCCCTTCGCGATGGTCATGGGTCAGCCCCCCTTTGCAGGAACGACCTGCAGGTACACCATGGTCAGGATCAGGTTCGCAAAGAAGAGCAGCAGGAAGGTGATGACAACCGTCTGGTTGACGGCCTCCCCGACTCCCTTCGGACCGGGGTTCGGGTGCAAACCCTTGTAGGCGGCGACGATGCCGGCGATCACACCGAAGATCGCGGCCTTGGCCTCGGCGATGTACAGGTCCGGCAGCTGCGCGAGGGCCGAGAACGACGCCAGGTACGCGCCGGGCGTGCCGCCCTGCAGGATCACGTTGAAGAAGTAACCACCCGCGATGCCGACCACCGACACCAGGCCGTTGAGCAGCACCGCGACCAGCACCATCGCGAGCACGCGGGGCACCACGAGACGCTGGACCGGATTGATGCCCAGCACCTCCATCGCGTCGATCTCCTCGCGAATGGTCCGGGAACCGAGGTCGGCCGTCACCGCGGAACCGGCGGCGCCGGCGATCAGCAGCGCGGTCACGATCGGACTGCCCTGCTGGATCACCGCCAGCACGCTGGCCGCACCGGTGAACGACTCCGCACCGAGCTGCTTGATCAGGGAACCCGTCTGCAGCGAGACCACCGCGCCGAACGGGATCGCCACGAGCGCCGTCGGCAGGATCGTCACGCTCGCGATGAACCAGGCCTGCTCGATGAACTCGCGGAACTGGAACGGACGGCGGAAGAGATTACGGACGACGTCGATGAAAAGCTGAACAATCAGACCGGCCTGAGTCAGCGCGGCTGCAATCGGTCCGAGCAGCCGGCTCGTGGTTCCCCCCATCGATGCGTGCTACCCGTTGTACCCGGCCGGCGACTGCGCGCCGTAGCCGTCGTACGCGGGCATCACCACGGTCTGGTCCTCGTTCAGGCTCACCAGGATCTCCTGCTGCGCCTCGGGCGGCAGCGTGTGCAGGATCTCCCGCACGCGCGCCTGCCGGCGGCCGACGGCCTGGCGAACCGGGAGCCCGGGGGTCGCCTGCATCTGGCGGACCACGCCGCTGACGTCCTCGGTGCCGCCGTGGTGGTGACCGGCGTCGACGAGGGCCTGCTCCTGGGCCATCTGCGCGTCGTCCTTCTCCTCCGACATGCCGATGGGGCCGATCTTGCTGCCGTTGAGGAACTGCTTGACCACCGGCTCCTCACTGGTCAGCAGCACCTCGCGGGGGCCGAACATCACCAGGTGCTTGCGGAAGAGCATGCCGAGGTTGTCGGGCACCGTCCGGGCCAGGTTGATGTTGTGCGTGACGATCAGAATCGTCGCGTCGATCTGCGCGTTGATGTCGATCAACAGCTGCGAGAGGTAGGTGGTGCGGACCGGGTCCAGACCGGAGTCCGGCTCGTCGACCAGGATGATCTCCGGATCGAGGACCAACGCCCTCGCCAGGCCGGCGCGCTTGCGCATACCACCGGAGATCTCGCCGGGGAGCTTCGTCTCGGCGCCGATCAGGCCGTTGAGGTCCAGCTTCTCCATGACGATCTTGCGGATCTCGGACTCGGACTTCCTCGTGTGCTCACGCAGCGGGAAGGCGACGTTGTCGAACAGGTTCATCGACCCGAACAGCGCGCCGTCCTGGAACAGGACGCCGAACATCTTCCGGATCTCGTAGAGCTCCTTCGAACTGCACTGGAGGATGTCCGTGCCGTCGATGACAATCGAGCCCTCTTCCGGCCGGAGCAGACCGATCAGCGACTTCAGGAAGACCGACTTACCGGTACCGGAGGGACCCAGCAGCGCGCTGACCTCACCGGCCGGCAACGTCAACGAGACGTCCTGCCAGATCTTCTGAGTTCCAAAGGACTTGGTAAGCCCCTCGACCGAGACCTCTACTCCCACCGCTAACCTCCACGCTTATTTCGGCACACCGGACCCATTGTGGGTTGGGTCACTGTATCGCATCGATGTGGCAACCAAGACTCGCGATACTACTCATGAGTAAGGTCACCCCACAAGACCGTCGTTTCGACGGACCCGCGGCGCCGGCCGGCGAAACAGGGCCTTGTTGACGCAACGTCAACAATGCTGGTACGTCAACCGAGACGACAAAAGAGGGCCGCTCCCCGACGAACGGGGAACGGCCCTCTTCAAAGCCTTGGAACCAAGGCGCTACAAAACCGTCTTACTTGACGGTGATGGTGGCGCCGGCAGCCTCGAGCTTCTCCTTGGCGGCCTCAGCGGCGTCCTTGGCAACCTTCTCCAGGATGGCCTTCGGCGCGCCCTCGACGAGGTCCTTGGCCTCCTTCAGACCCAGACCGGAGACGACCTCACGGACGACCTTGATGACCTGGATCTTCTTGTCGCCAGCCGACTCGAGGACGACGTCGAACTCGTCCTGCTCCTCAGCGGCCTCGGCACCGGCGGCCGGGGCACCGGCAACGGCAACGGCGACCGGCGCAGCGGCGGTGACCTCGAAGGTCTCCTCGAACGCCTTCACGAACTCAGAGAGCTCGAGGAGGGTGAGCTCCTTGAACTGGTCCAGCAACTCTTCGGTGGTGAGCTTCGCCATGATGGCGGTCCTTCCTGTAAGTCCCATGTCGCTGATCCGCGACCGGGCGGGTTTGGAGCAGTGATGCGCGGGTGCGGATCAGCTTTCGGCAGCAGCCTCGGCGGGAGCTTCGACAGCTCCGCCTTCGGCTGCCTTCTTCTCCTGCAGCGCGGCGGCCAGACGGGCCATCTGCGATGCGGGGGCGTTGAACAGGCCAGCGGCCTTTGCCAAGTTGCCCTTCATTGCGCCGGCAAGCTTGGCCAGCAGGATCTCGCGGGACTCGAGGTCCGCAATCCTGTTGACCTCGTCCACGGACAGCGCAGCGCCGTCCATGTAGCCGCCCTTGATGACGAGCGCCTTGTTGTCCTTCGCGAAGGCCTTGATGGCCTTCGCAGCGTCGACCGGCTCGCCCTTGATGAATGCAATGGCGGTCGGTCCGACGAACAGGTCGTCAAGGCCCTCGACGCCCGCCTCAGCGGCGGCACGCTTGACCAGGGTGTTCTTGGCGACGGAGTAGGTAGCGCCTGCTCCGAGCGCACGACGCAGCTGCGTCAGACTGGTCACCGACAGACCACGGTATTCCGTGATCACGGCGGCAGTCGAACCCTTGAACTGCTCAGTGATCTCCGCGATCGCGGTGACCTTTTCGGGCTTTGCCATACTTCGCCTCCTCTCGTGACATCGTGTTGGTGCGCCTGCCGTGCAGGCGTGGCCACAACATGCAAAACGCCCCGGTGCAGGGCACACGGGGCGTACACGAGGAGATCCGCACCGGCTTGCGCCGGACACTCACTCCCCTACCTCGTCCTCCTGCGTGGGTCGTCGGGCATGTCCCGAACCTTCAACCGATGCCGCGAGCGGCACCGATGACCAACGGTCTTGGGTAGAACTTCTTGGGGTGAACTCGAAATAGCTCTCGAACTCTTCGGGTCACGGTACCCGACGCCGCAACCGAACTCCAAAACGACCGGGCGCCATCGGGCCCCGATGTGAGGCACCTCACGATCACCGTGGACGAAGCGCCGGCGGCGCCGGGGCCGGGGCCGGGCCGAGGTTCCAGGCCGGGACGAGGTGCCGAGCTGAGACGACACGCGCCGCGGCGACCGCCCCGAAGTGGCCGACGGGCCCCGACAAAGCCAGAAGGGCCGGTGGGGAGAAACCCCACCGGCCCTTGGCGAAATGTCGAGACTTACTCGGCAGCATCCTCGAGGAGGTTGCGGGTCCGGTTCGGATCCACCGGGATGCCCGGTCCGGTGGTGGTCGAAACGGTGACCTTCTTGACGTACCGGCCCTTCGCGGAGGACGGCTTCGCACGCAGGATCTCGTCCAGTGCGGCGCCGTAGTTCTCCACCAGCTGGGCGTCGTCGAAGGACGCCTTGCCGATGACGAAGTGCAGGTTGGCCTGCTTGTCGACGCGGAAGTTGATCTTTCCGCCCTTGATCTCGTTGACAGCCTTGGTCACGTCGGCGGTGACGGTGCCCGTCTTCGGGTTCGGCATCAGGCCACGCGGTCCGAGGACGCGGGCGATGCGGCCGACCTTGGCCATCTGATCGGGGGTGGCGATCGCGGCGTCGAAGTCCAGCCAACCGCCCTGGATGCGCTCGATCAGGTCCTCGGCACCGACTGCGTCGGCACCGGCGGCCTCGGCCTCGGCGGCCTTCTCGCCGACGGCGAACACGATGACACGGGCGGTCTTACCGGTGCCGTGCGGGAGGTTGACGGTGCCACGGACCATCTGGTCCGCCTTGCGGGGATCGACGCCCAGGCGAACGGCGACCTCGACGGTCGCGTCCATCTTCGACGAAGAGGTCTCCTTCGCAAGCTTCGTAGCCTGCAGCGGGCTGTAAAGCTTGTTCGGGTCGATCTTCTCGGCGGCGGCGAGATACGCCTTGCTGCGCTTTGCCATTTGTTCTGTCCTAACTTCTCACCACAGTGTGTGACCGACTGCAGTGGTGAATGGTTCAGTTGTGGTAGCGGGCCTGGCAGGCCCTCCCACGCGTGCTGGAGTTCTTAACCCTCGACCGTGATGCCCATGGAGCGGGCGGTGCCGGCGATGATCTTCGCGGCCTGGTCGATGTCGTTCGCGTTGAGGTCTTCAGCCTTGGTCTTCGCGATCTCGCGCACCTGGTCCATGGTCACCGTGGCGACCTTGGTCTTGTGCGGCTCGCCGGAGCCCTTCTGCACACCAGCGGCCTTGAGCAGCAGCTTGGCGGCCGGAGGGGTCTTCAACTTGAAGTCGAAGGTCCGGTCCTCGTAGACGGAGATCTCCACGGGGATCACATTGCCGCGCTGCGACTCGGTCGCCGCGTTGTAGGCCTTGCAGAACTCCATGATGTTCACGCCGTGCTGACCAAGCGCGGGACCCACGGGCGGGGCAGGGTTAGCCTGACCGGCCTGGATCTGGAGCTTGATGAGCCCTGCGAGCTTCTTCTTCTTGGGGGGCATCTTCGTTCCTAATTTCTTGCTGGTTGTGTTTCTTGCTGCAGTGCAAGTGTGTGGGGCGCGACCTTCGAACCCGTCAGATCTTCGAGACCTGGGTGAAGGACAGCTCGACCGGGGTCTCGCGACCGAAGATCGAAACCAGGACCTTGAGCTTCTGCTGCTCCGCGTTGACCTCGCTGATGGAGGCGGGCAGCGTGGCGAACGGGCCGTCCATGACGGTGACCGACTCGCCGATCTCGAAGTCGACCTCGATGAGCGGCTTGGCAGCGGCACCGGAGGTGTCGCCGGCGGCGACGGCAGCCGCGGCGGGCTTCTTCGCGCCCTGCTGCGGCATCAGGAACTTGACGACCTCGTTGATGGTCAGCGGCGAGGGCCGCGAGGTGGCGCCGACGAACCCGGTGACACCGGGGGTGTTGCGCACCGCGCCCCAGGACTCGTCGTTCAGCTCCATGCGCACCAGGATGTAGCCCGGCAGGACCTTGCGGTTGACCTGCTTGCGCTGGCCGTTCTTGATCTCGGTGACCTCTTCGGTGGGAACCTCCACCTGGAAGATGTAGTCACCGACGTCGAGGTTCTGGACGCGGGTCTCGAGGTTGGCCTTGACCTTGTTCTCGTAGCCGGCGTAGGAGTGGATGACGTACCAGTCGCCGGGGGCGCGCCGGAGCGCGGCCTTCATCTCGGCGACGGGGTCGACAGGCTCCTCCTCGACCGCGGGGGCCTCGTCGGCTGCCGCATCGTCGGACTCGGGAGCGCCCTCGTCGTCGGCGTTCTCGTCGACGACCACGTCGTCAGCGTTCTCGTCGACGACCAGGTCGTCGGCGACTGCGCTGTCAGCGGACTCCGCAGCGACCGCGTCATCGGCTACATGCTCGTGCGCTGCGGCCTCAATTGCGTCGTTCTCGGGGGTGCTCACTGGCGCACTCGCTTCCTCTCATTGCATTTCTGTGTCCGGGGTCAGCCGAACAGCCACCTGACGCCCCTGATGAACGCCAGGTCCAATCCGAAGACATACGCCACCATGAAGGAGACGAAGACCAGGACAATCGTGGTGTAGGTGATCATCTGCTTGCGGTTCGGCCAGATCACCTTGCGGAGCTCCGACATCACCTCGCGCAGGAACTTACGCAAGCGCTTGAAGAGATTCTCCTTGCGCGGTGCGTCAGCCTTCGACTTCTTCGCGGCGGGCTTGCCCGCGGCCGCGGAGCCGGTCGTCACGGCGACGGTATCCGTTGCTGCGCCTGCGGCGCGGCTACGTCGTCCCGGACGCTTACCAGTCGGCTTCGAGGTCTCCGGTGCGTGAGCGTTCGCGTCGACACTGGCTTCGCGGTCCGAGGACCCCGCCGCACTATCGGCCTTTCCGCGATCTTCGCTCACCCGTAGATCCTCTCAGTTGCTGGCATCCAGGGCAGGGGCGACAGGACTTGAACCTGCAACCTGCGGTTTTGGAGACCGCTGCTCTGCCAGTTGAGCTACGCCCCTTTGGTTGGCCGGCGCATTCGACTCGTCACGACATTCCAGCCGTCACGATCCGAACCGGTCAACCACTCTGTGACCACACAACGCGCGCGCCACCCTCATCGGCCCGAACCGGCACCGTAGGGCAGCGCGCAGTGCTGAGTAATCCCAGAAATCTCAGTGTACTTCACGGTAGCCGAACAACCCAATCGGCTGGATACTCAGCCAAATCGCACGGTCGCAGTGGCCCGTCCGAAGATCTTCTTCTCGTCTACCTTAGCCACGATAGCAATGACGGCTGTCTGCGTGTCGTCATCTACCGAACGAACCTTACCCGTCAGGAGGATCTCCGCGCCAACGCCGTCGTTGGGCACGAAAACGGGGCTGGTGAAGCGCACGTTGTACTCGACGACGGCGCCGGGGTCGCCGACCCACTCGGTCACGTAGCCGGCCCCGATGCCCATGGTGAGCATGCCGTGCGCGACCGCGGTCGGCAGGCCGACGGCCTGTGCGACGGCGTCGTCCCAGTGGATCGGGTTCGGGTCACCGGACACACCCGCGTACTGCACCAGGTCGGACCTGGTGAGCTTGACGGACTTCTCCGGCAACTCCTCGCCGGCCGCGATCTCGCCGAACGTGCGTACCGCCATCACTCGCCCTCCTCGACGTGCCGGCCCATCAGGGTCGTGTACGTGGTCTGCACCAGTTCACCGTTCTGGTCGGTGATGTCATTGCGGGTGACGATGATGTCGCTGCCGCCCATCGTGCGGAGCGAGTCGACGTACACGTCGCAGTACAGCCGGTCACCGACCTTGATCGGACGGTGGAACACCAGGCGCTGGTCGGTGTGCAGGATGCGGCTGAGGTCGAGCTCGACCTCCATCGCCTTGAAGAACTCCTCCTGAGCGAGGAACCCGAACACCGAGATGAAGGTCAGCGGCGCGACCAGTCCGTCGTAGCCGAGTTCGGCGGCCGCGGACTCGTCCCGGTACGCCGGGTCGTCGCTCTTGACTGCACGCGCGTACTCGCGAACCTTCTCGCGGCCGACCTCGTAGTAGTCGCTGAACCTGTGGTGCAGGCCAACGAGATCAGGAGTCAGTTTCACCGAATTAGCACCCTATCTGCACTGGACGCAGGAACGCGACGGTGACCGGCGACCCCCGACAGAATCGGATCGGGTCGCGGTGTCACCGTCGCGCCTGCGTCGACACCCCAAAAAAAATCGCGTGCCCCGCGATGAAATCTGCGGGGCACGCGATGAAGACTACTTGGATTCGCGATGCGCCTGATGCGTTCCGCAGTTGGGGCAGAACTTCTTGATCTCGAGGCGATCCGGATCGTTGCGCCGGTTCTTCTTCGTGATGTAGTTGCGGTGCTTGCATACGTCGCAGGCCAAGGTGATCTTGGGTCGAACGTCAGTCGAGGCCACGGTATGCCTTCTTTCGGGTGAATCTGATCGGGATCAATCAGGGTGTGTTGCCTTGTGTCATTTGTGTAGCGATGGCCGGACTTGAACCGGCGACACAACGATTATGAGTCGTTTGCTCTACCAACTGAGCTACACCGCCTCGGTGCATCGATGCCAGTCTAATAGGCACCCAATCCAGCGAGCCCCCTAACGGAATCGAACCGTTGACCTTTTCCTTACCATGGAAACGCTCTGCCGACTGAGCTAAGGGGGCGTGCTTCGCTGCACTTTGTCTGTGCGTTGAAGCCTCCAAGAGGTTACACAGTCTCGGCTCCGAGTACCAAATCGGCTGGTGAGGAGCCATTTTCAAACTGTCTAACCACCGAGCCCCGGCGAGCTTGCGCTCACCGGGACCCAGGTGTGGCAGGTGTAGGATTCGAACCTACGTAGGCATAAGCCGACGGATTTACAGTCCGCTCCCATTGGCCGCTCGGGCAACCTGCCTGGTGTCATCCAGGGTAGTACCTGCTGACCGTTGCCGGCCCGCTGGTCTTCCCTGACGCGTTGAGAAGAATACAACGACCGGGGAGGGTAAATGCAAACCGGGTGGATATCGTGGGTTCTCACGCCCCGGCGTCGGGTCCGGGGGTTGTTCGAGAACTAGGAGTTGTCGTGGCGGATTCGTCCTTCGATGTGGTGAGCAAGGTTGACCGGCAGGAAGTTGACAACGCGCTGCACCAGGCCGGCAAGGAGCTGTCGACGCGATTCGACTTCCGCAACACCGGTGCGAGCATCGACTGGTCCGGCGAGGAGGCCATCACCATCACCGCGGACACGGAGGAGCGACTGGTCGCGGCCCTCGAGGTGTTCAAGGAGAAGCTGATCCGGCGGGACATCTCGCTCAAGGCGTTCGACGCCGGCGAGCCCGCGCAGTCCGGGAAGATCTACAAGCTGACCGGCACGCTCGTGCAGGGCATCAGCTCCGAGAACGCGAAGAAGATCTCGAAGAAGATCCGCGACGAGGGCCCCAAGGGCGTCAAGGCGCAGATCCAGGGCGAGGAGCTGCGCGTGAGCAGCAAGAAGCGTGACGACCTGCAGGCGATCATCTCCCTGCTCAAGGGTGAGGACTTCGGCATCGCGCTGCAGTTCGTCAACTACCGCTAGCCCGCCCGACGCGCCGGCACGGCGGTTGCAGACAGGTCCGCCCGGACCCCTCGGGGATCCGGGCCGCCGCCACGCCACGCTCGAGCTTTCGCAACGCGGAGGCCAGGGCGAGCGGGTCGCCACAGAGCTCGGCGCCGGACTGGTCGGCCTGGTACTCCCGCGAACGCGAGACCGCCATCTTGACGACCGACGCGGCGATCGGGCCGAGCAGCGAGACCAGCAGCAGCGCGAGCGGGTTCGGCCGGTTCTCGCCGCGCCCACCGAACATCGACGCGAACATCGCCATGTTGGCAAGGCCGGAGATCACCGCGGCCATCGCACCCGCCACCGACGAGATCAGGATGTCGCGGTTGTAGACGTGTGAGAGCTCGTGCCCGAGCACCGCACGCAACTCCCGCTCGTCGAGGATCTGCAGGATGCCACTGGTGCAGCAGACCGCCGCATTGCGCGGGTTGCGGCCGGTGGCGAACGCGTTCGGCGCCGCGGTGGGGCTGATGTAGAGCCGGGGCATCGGCTGGTGCGCGGTGGTGGCCAGCTCCCGCAC
Organism: Rhodococcus sp. P4_C10; assembly: GCF_056402135.1. Classification (NCBI taxonomy): domain Bacteria; kingdom Bacillati; phylum Actinomycetota; class Actinomycetes; order Mycobacteriales; family Nocardiaceae; genus Rhodococcus; species Rhodococcus sp. P4_C10. Next base: position 155,122 of record NZ_JBFUHZ010000016.1, read on the forward strand.
GATCTTGTAGATGACCGGCGCCTCGACCTCGGTGATCGGCTGCGCGTGCATGGCCTTGAGCGCCAGCTTGTCGCTGTTGAAGTACGCGTACGCGTTCATGCCGACGGCCAGCAGCACCGAGAAGAGCAGGATCGTCGGGTTTCCGAACAACGCCCCGATGAACACGATCAGCGCCGACATGCCGATCAGCAGTCCGGCCGTCTTCAGCCCGTTCGAATACCGATGCACCGTCGCCTCTTCTCTCGTGGAACTCTCACGAAATCAACGAAGGAACCCCGGGACTCGTTCCCTGCGGAACGCGGACCCGTACCCAGGTGCAACCTACCGTCAGCCGACCCGCTCGACCGTGTAGTCGACGAGGCGCTTGAGTGCCTCGTTCGCGGGTCCCTGCGGCAGTTCCGCCAGCTGGACCTGAGCCGCATCCGCGAACTCCCGCAGCTTGGCCTTGGCCGCGACCATGCCCGGCGACCGCTCCAGGAGGGCGAGCGCCTCGTCGACCGCGTCGTCGTCGGTGACCGGGCCGTCGAGCAGCACCCGCAACCGGTCGGCGTCCGGGCCCTGCTCGCGCAGCGCGTACAGCACCGGCAGGGTGTGCACGCCCTCCCGCAGGTCGGTGCCCGGGGTCTTGCCGGACTGTGCGGCCACCGAGGAGATGTCGATGATGTCGTCGGCGATCTGGAAGGCCGTGCCGACCGCGTCGCCGAGCCGCTCGAGCCGCTCGACGTCCTCGGCGCTGGCCCCGGAGAAGGTGCCGCCGAAGCGGCCGCACGCGGCGATCAGCGACCCCGTCTTCTCCCACACCACCTTCAGGTAGTGCTCGACCGGGTCCTGGTGGTTGCGGACGCCGATGGTCTCGCGCATCTGCCCGGTGACCAGCTCGGCGAACGTCTCGGCGATGACGCGCACTGCCTCCGGTCCGAGCGTCGAGGTCAGCCGGGAGGCGTGCGCGAACAGGTAGTCCCCGGCCAGGATCGCGATGCTGTTTCCCCATTGGGCATTGGCGCTCGGCGCCCCGCGGCGCATGGACGCCTCGTCCATCACGTCGTCGTGGTACAGCGTCGCCAGGTGCACGAGCTCGACGACGGTGGCCGCGGTGACGGTCGCCGGGTCGGACGGGTTGGGCCCGAGCTGCGCCGTCAGCAGGGTGAACAACGGGCGGAACCGTTTGCCGCCCGCCTTCGCCAGGTGCAGCGCCGCCTCGGTGAGGAAGTCCTCGCCGTCGGACAGCTCCCCGACAAGCAGGGCCTCGACGTCGACGAGTCCCTGACGCACGGACTCTGCCAGGGCCTGGTCGCCCAGGTCGACGCCGGCAACGACGGTGTTTGTCGCTTCGCTCGTGCTCACGATCTCAGTACCCATCCTGTATCTCCGCGATGACCAGCAACCGATGCCTTTCCTGTCACGGTAGTGAACCTAGCCGGTGCCCGGCCCGCCGGGCCGATCGCCGCGGCCGTCCGGCCCCGTCGAGCCGCCCACTGGGGTCCGGCCGGGTGCCGACACAGTGCCTGAGAAGATACGTCCGTGACGTCCCCCGTTGCCGACCAGAACCCGTCCGCCGAACCTCCGCCGGGCGGTGCCGACGTGCCCTCCGAGACCGAGGTACTGGTCGTCGGCGCAGGTCCGGCCGGGTCTGCCGCCGCCGCGTGGGCCGCCCGCGCCGGTCACGACGTACTGCTCGTCGACGCGGCGGCCTTCCCCCGGGACAAGACCTGCGGCGACGGCCTCACTCCGCGCGCTGTCGCGGAGCTCACCCGGCTCGGTCTCGGCGACTGGCTCGCCGCACGCACCGTCAACCGCGGGCTGCGGCTGTCCGGGTTCGGGCAGGAACTGCAGTTGCCCTGGCCCGGCGGCTCGTTGCCCAGCACCGGCAGCGCCGTTCCGCGCACCGAACTCGACGACCGGATCCGGCGGGTCGCCGTCGACTCCGGCGCTGCGATGGTGCAAGGCGCCAAGGCCGTGGACGTGACGCTCGACGGCGGCCGGGTCCGTGCGGTGACGTTGCAGACCGCGGGCGGCCCGGTCTCCGTCCGGTGCCGGCGCCTGATCGTCGCGGACGGCGTCCGGTCCACCCTCGGCAAGCGGCTCGGCAGGCAGTGGCACCGTGACACCGCCTTCGGTGTCGCGGCCCGCGCCTACGTCGACTCGGGCCGCAGCACCGACGAGTGGATCACCTCGCACCTGGAGCTGCGCGACGCCGAGGGCACCGTGCAGCCCGGCTACGGCTGGGTGTTCCCACTAGGCACCGGCGAGGTCAACCTGGGCGTCGGCACGCTGGCCACCGCCAAACGGCCCGCGCCGGGCGCGCTCCGGCCGCTGATCGAGCTGTACGCGCGGCAACGGCGCACCGACTGGGAACTCGACGGCCCGGTGCGGTCGGTGGCATCCGCGCTGCTGCCGATGGGCGGCGCGGTCTCGGGTGTCGCGGGCGCCAACTGGATGATCATCGGCGACGCCGCGGCCTGCGTGAACCCGCTCAACGGCGAGGGCATCGACTACGGACTCGAGACCGGGCGGATGGCCGCCGAGGTGCTCGGCGAGGCGGACCTCACCGAACTCTGGCCGACCCTGCTCCGCGAGCACTACGGGCAGGCGTTCTCCGTGGCGCGGCGGCTCGCCGGACTGCTCACGGTGCCGAGGATGCTGCCCACGTCGGGCCCGGTGGCGATGCGCTCGCGGGCGCTGATGACCGTCGCGGTCCGAGTGATGGGCAACCTGGTGACCGAGGCCGACCGGGACCTGACCGCGCGGGCGTGGCGGGCGGCGGGCACTGCCTCGCTGCGCATCGACACCCGGCCGCCGTTCAGCTGACCCGGCCGTTCGGTTGGACCCGCAGGCCCGCGCGCGCTACACGCGACGAGTGACGAAGAGCGGGAACCGCTCCCCCGATTCGATGCACCGGAAGACCGCGCGACGGCCCGGACCGGGCGGCGTGGTCTCGCCGTCGAGCCAGGCGTAGATCCAGGGGCCCTCGTCGAGCGCGACGATCGCTAGGGCACACGGCACCAGCCCGGCGGCCTCGCCCGCCTGGGAGCAGTCCACGACCGTCCAGGACACGATCGTCCCGGCGCCGGACGAACGGACCCGTTCCAGGTCGTCGTCGCCGCAGCTCGTGCACGCCGACCGGTCCGGGGAGAGCAGTTCGTCGCAGGTGCGACAACGCAGGATCATCAGCGGCGCCGCCATCGCGCTTCGGTGCAGGACGCTCACGGCACTCACGCTGTCTCCGCCGCAGTGACACCGGTCGTCGCGAGCACTCCCGCCATCGCGTCCCCGAAACGCGCCGGGTCGTCGATCAGCCAGCCGTGATGGCCCGGCACCGTGACCACGACGGCGTGGTGCAGGCGCGCGCGCAGCGACTCGAAACTGGCCCTCGGGATGACCGTGTCGCCGCGTCCCCACAGCAGCGTCACCGGCAGGCCCCGGGCCGCAAGTTCGTCGAGTTCGCTGGTCAGGTCGGCGGTGCGGGCCAGGTGCGCGGTTCGCCAGAACGCCCCGGGACTGCGCACCACGTTCAGCAGCGCGTCCACCGCTACCGCCGCGAGTCCCGCGGCGGAGGGCCGGACCGACAGCGCGTCCCCGGTCGCCGCGGCACCCCAGTACCAGAGCGGCCGGTCCGCGATCGGGCGTACGCCCGCCGGACCGTCGGACCAGGCCGCGCCGCCGACCGAGTTCACCAGGGTCAGGCCCTCGACCCGGCCGGGGAGGTCGTGAGCGGCCTGGGCTGCCACCCCGCCGCCGAAGGAGTGCCCGACCAGCGTCACCGGTCCGACCACACCCACCGCGTCCAGGAACCGTCCCAGCCAGTGCGCGTAACCGGGCAGGCTCCGCTGCTCCATCGGGAGTTCCGGGGTGCCGCCGAGGCCCGGCAGTGCCGGCGCGAGGACCCGGACGCCGCGGCCGGCCAGATGTTCGAGGGCTCGGCCGTAGGTGCGGTGGGTCAGTCCCCAGCCGTGCAGGAAGACCACCGTGCGTCCCGAGCCGGCAGCCGCGTAGGAAACCGACTCCCCGTCGACGCGCGCCTGGTGCCAGCGGAGCTCGGCGGCAGCCACGACATCCTCGGCGTCAGCGCGGTCCCCGGTCTCCGCGACCGACGGGGGCGCCGGGGACGGGAGTGCCGCCGTCAGCGGACGGGGGTGCCAGTGATGCAGGTGGGGCCGGGGCCGGCACCTCGGTACGGTCTGGGTCATCGGTGACATCAGGCGAACCTCATCCTTGTGGTCTGGGAACGATTACTACAGTCCACTTCGGGACGCGCCGAGACCACGGTCGAACGGACGGGTGACATACCTGTTTTCTGGCGGGGGACATACCTGGTTGCGGTTGCAGAACCCGACGCGTACGGACTCTCCTTGCAGGTCAGGCGCCCCGCGCCTGCCCCTGCTCGACCACCCAGGCGGCAATCTGCGTACGTGAGGTGAAGCCGAGCTTGGCCAGGACGTGCTCCACGTGCCCCTGCGCGGTGCGCTGCGCGATCACCAGTTTCTCGGCGATCTCGCGGTTGGTCAGACCCTGCGCGACCAGATCCGCAACCTGCCGCTCCCGGCGCGTCAGGCTCACTGACGCGTCGTCACCGGAATGTGCCGTGGTCGGGACGTCCTCGTCGAGCGCGAAGGCGAAGGCCTCGGCCGGGGTCAGGCCACGACCCCGGCGGAACGCCGCGTCGTACCCGCGCACACCGAGCGCCTGCCGCGTCCGCCGCTCCAGCTCGTCGTGCCGGCCGAGCAGCGTGGGGACGATCACCGTCGGGCCGCTGAGTCCCCGGCGCAGCACCTCGGTGGCACCCATCAGCACGGCGGCCCGCTCCCACCGGTGCTCGGTCGCGGTGATCCATGCCAGGATCTGCAGGCACCAGCCGGCGCTGACCGCATCACTGGCAATCCGGGTGTGGTGCAAGCCCTCACGCACCAGTTCCTCGGCGCGGGCGTTGTTGTCACCCATGTCCCACAGGACCAGCCCCAGCGTCCACAGCGCCCGCGCCCGGCACAGGGACTCGCCGCGAGGCTCGGTGAGGGCGAGCACCCGCTCACACGCGGACAGGGCCTGGTCCGTGACCCCGAGCAGACCGCTGGCCATCGCGAGTCCCTGCAGCGCGGTGATCTCCATGAGCAGGTCGTCGAGGGACCGGAAGGTGGTGGCCGCATCCTCGAACGCGGCATGCGCATCCGCGAGACGGCCACTGCGCAGCGCAAGTCTCCCCTCGGCGCAGGTGGCGAACGCCCGAGACTCCTCGTCCCCCAGCCGGCCCGCCAACTCAATTGCCTCCTGCACCAGTTCGATGCCCACGGGGAGGTCGCCCTGCATACCGACCAGCACGCTGGCGTCGTACAGCGCCCTGACCCGTTCCAGGGTGGGTCGACCGCCCTGCGCTGCCAGCAGCCGATCCAGCCAGCGCCTTCCCTCGCCGTACTGGCCCCGGCTCAGCCAGAACTGAAACATCGCGTCGGCCGTCCGCAGGCCGATCTCGCCGGCTTCCGGGTCGTCGAGACAGAAGTCCAGCGCGGCGCGCACGTTCGGCTGCTCGCTGCAGAGGCGGTCGATCCACTCCAGTTGCCGCGGGCCGATCCACTCGGCCTCCGCGCGCACCGCCAACTCCGCGTACCAGTCCCGGTGCCGCCGCCGCAGCACCTCGCCCCCGCCTGCCTCCTCCAACCGCTCCCGGCCGTACTCACGGATGGTCTCGAGAATCCGGAACCGCACCACCGTGCCCCGCTGCTCGCTGATCAGGATCGACTTGTCGACCAGCGAGGCGAGGGTGTCGAGCAGGTCGTCGCCGTGCAGGTCGTTGCCGTGCAGGCGGTCGGGCAGATCACCGAGACAGATCCCCTCGACCGCGTCCAGTTCGAATCCGCCGTCGAACACGGACAGCCGACTCCACAGATCCCGTTCGCACGGAGTGCACAGCTCGTAGCTCCAGTCGATACACAGCCGCAGGGTCTGCTGCCGGCTCGGGGCCGCGCGACTGCCGCCGGTGAGCAGCCGGTAGCGATCGGTCAGCCGGGCAAGGATCTGCTCCGCGGACAGCGACCGCAGGCGCACCGCTGCCAGTTCGATGAGCAGCGGGAGACCGTCCAACTGCTGGCAGATACCCGTGACCGCGGCCCGGTTGTCCTCGCTGATCCCGAATTCCGGCACGGCGGCGGCGGCCCGCTGCTCGAACAGCGTCACTGCGTCGAACCCGGGCAGTCCCTTCAATGTCGGCGGCTGGGACGGATCGGGAACCGACAACGGCGGCACACGCAGCACCGACTCCCCGCCGATCCCCAGCGCCTCCCGACTGGTGGCCAGGATCCGCAGCTCACTGCAGGACCGCAGCAGCGTCTCGACGAGCACGGCCGCGTCCGCCACCACGTGCTCGCAGTTGTCCAACACCAACAGCAGTCGCCGATCCCCGATCTCCTCGACCAGCGACTCGACGGTTGTCATCGCGGCCTGCTGCTGGAACCCGAGCGCGCCGGCGACTGCGTCCGCGGCCAGTGCCCCGTCGTGCAGCTCACCGAGTTCGCACAGCCACACCCCGTCCTCGAACGAGCGTCGTGCGTCGTCGGCGACGCGCAGGGCCAACCGGGTCTTGCCGACGCCGCCGATCCCGGTCAACGTCACCAGCCGCGCGGACGCGAGCAGTCGCCTCGCCTCGGCCACCTCGTGGCGGCGGCCGACGAAGCTGGTCAGTTCGAGGGGCAGGTTACCGACCTTGACTCGGACAGCTGTCGCCATCGGACCGTCACTCTCGCGCTAAACGGTTCCCCCAACGGCCAGGTTACGCCCGCGTGACGCTCGTCACCTCTCGCCGCAGAAACACCATGCGCCTCGCTATCGCAAGCCGCAGAAACGTCGCGTGTCTCGCTACCGCTCGCCGCGGTGCAACGCCACGACTCCGCCGGTCAGGTTGCGCCACTTCACGTTCTTCCAGCCGGCCGCCTCGATCTTGAGGGCCAGCTCCTCCTGCGTGGGCCAGGCCCGGATCGACTCGGCGAGATACACGTAGGCGTCGGGGTTGCTGCTCACCGCCCGCGCCACCATCGGCAACGCCTTCATCAGGTACTCCATGTAGACCGTGCGGAACGGGCCGAACGTCGGGGTGGAGAACTCACTGACCACCAGCCGTCCGCCGGGCTTGGTCACTCGGGCGATCTCCCGCAGACCGGCCTCGAAGTCGGACACGTTGCGCAGACCGAACGAGATGGTCGCGGCGTCGAACACCGCATCCGCGAACGGCAGGGCCATCGCGTCGCCGGCGACCATCGGCACCCGGCGGCCGACGCCGGCCTGCAGCATCCCCTTGGAGAAGTCCGTGGCCACCACCCACGCGCCGGAACGACCGAGCTCGACGGTGGACACGCCGGTGCCGGCCGCCAGGTCCAGCACCCGCTCCCCCGGCTTGAGGTCGAGCGCCGCACGCGTCGCCTTGCGCCAACTGCGGTCCTGCCCGAACGAGAGCACCGTATTGGTCAGGTCGTACCGCTTCGCGACGCCGTCGAACATCGACGCGACCTCGTGCGGATCCTTCTCGAGCGAGGCCCTGGAACCGTGTGTTGTTGCCACGCCGTTGACGGTACAAGGCCCGCCGGGACGGGTGCTCACGCGGTGCGGGTCACCGGAAACCGCGCGTCCGCCCGCACCGCCGCGTAGTGGCCCAGCAGTTCCTCGCACACCGTGGGCCAGGTCCGGTGCAGCACCGAGCGGCGGGCCGCGGCGCCGAACCGGGCCCGCACCGCCCGCTCCCGAAGCGCCGCGACCGCCCCCGGGAGCAGTTCGGCGAACCGGTCCACCCGCAGCAGGTACCCGTTGTGACAGTCGGTGACCAGATCCCTCGGTCCCCCCGCGTCCGGGGCCAGCACCGGCACGCCGCTGGCCAGCGCCTCCTGGACCGCCTGACAGAAGGTCTCGTGCTCGCCGGGGTGGACGAATATGTCGAGGCTCGCGTACGCCGCGGCGAGTTCCGCACCGTCGAGTTGGCCGGTGAACACGGCCGTCGGCAGCAGTCGCTGCAGACGCGACCGTTCCGGGCCGTCACCGACGACGACCAACCGCAGTCGCGGATCGTCCGCCAACGCGGCCAGTCGCTCCACATGCTTCTCCGGCGCGAGCCGGCCCACGAAGCCCACCACGATCCGGTCGGCCCGCACCTGCCCGTCGACGCCGCCGCCTGCGACACCCCACTGCGCCCTCAGCGCCGCGCTGCGCCGGGAGGGGGCGAACCGGGTGGTGTCCACTCCCCTGCCCCAGCGGTACACCCGCGGCACGCCGTGCGAGACGAGCGCGTCCACCGCGGCCGTCGACGGCGCCAGGGTGCGGGCCGCGCCGCGGTGCAGACGCCGGGTCCAGCGCCACGCCGCCCGGCTGGCCAGGCCCAGTCCGTAGCTCTGCGCGAAGCCGGCGACGTCGGTCTGGTAGACGGCGACGGCCGGCACGTCGAGGCGACGGGCGGCGGCCAGACCCCCGGCCCCGAGCAGGAACGGCGAGGCCAGGTGCACCACGTCGGGGGCGAACTCCCGCAACGCCGCGGTCAGGCCCGGGCGCGGCAGGCCGAGCGGCAGCGAGCTGACTCCGGGGACCATCACCGCGGGCACTCGGTGCACCGTCACCCCGTCGTGTTCGGTGGCGGCCGGCGGCCTGCCGGCGACGGTGTCCGGAGCCACGATCAGCGTCCGGTGCCCTCGGCGTTCGAGATGCTCGGCGACCCGCAGCACCGAGTGGGTCACACCGTTCATGTTGGGCAGGAACGACTCCGCAACGATGGCTACTCGCACCAGGTCAGTGTCGGCGCCGCCGCGGTCCGCCGGGGGCGTGGAACGTGACGGGTGGACGAAGTTCCGGCGAACGGTCTGCCGGGGCGTTCAGTCGGCGGCAGCGTCGGAGGACGGCCGGAGTCGCCGGACCCACCACAACGCGGGCGCGGCCAACAGCCAGGTCACCACGATCACCGACCCGGCCGGCACCAGCGCCACCCGGGCGTCGCGGCCGGCCACCCGCACCAGGTCCGGGTCCGACTTCGCGTACTCGACGTCGATCCGCTGCCCGACGGTCAGCTTGGTGGGGTAGAGCACCCCGAGCTTCGGGTTGTGGGTGACCCCGTCCGGGGTGACGAAGCTGATCGCCGACCGACGGGCGCCCGCGGAGAGCACCTCGGCGGTCGCGACGCCCTTGTCCGAGGCGATGGTGTGGTCGTTGCGCCAGGCCGCCAGCACCAGCAGCACCGCGAGCGAGGAGATCCCGATCGCGACCACCAGGACCCCGATCCGGACCCGCCGCGCGACCTTCCCGCTCATCCGCGGCCGGCTCCCCCGCCCTCCAGCGCCCATCGGCCCTCCCGCGCCCATCGGCCCTCCAGCGCTCACCGGCACAGCGCTCACAGCTGTGCCCGCACCGAGGCGTGCAGCTCACGCAGCCCCGACCGTTCGGTCGCGACCTCCAGCACCCTGATGCCCGAGATGTTCGGCTCGCCCAGTGCCACCGAGAGCTGGTCCGGGTCCAGCGCCCGGTGCGCGACCCGGTAGGCGGCGCACAGCGCGGACAGGTCCATCCCGTGCGGCGTCCCGAACACCCGCTCGAAGACCCCGGCATACTGCGGATCGCCCTGCTCGAGCAGCTCGAAGATGCCGCCGCCGTCGTCGTTGGCCACCACCACGGTGAGGTCGCGGGGCCGGGGCTCGCCGCTGCCGATCAACAGGCCGGACGCGTCGTGCAGGAAGGTCAGGTCGCCCATCAACGCGATGGTGCGGATGCCGGCGCCGGTCCGCGGGTCGGGTCCGCGGCGGTCCGCGGCCATCGCCGCGCCGACCGCGGTGGACACGGTGCCGTCGATGCCGGCGACGCCGCGGTTCGAGAGCACCCGCACGCCCGGTCGCGGGTAGCTGACCAGGGCGGCGTCCCGCACCGGGTTCGACGCACCCAGCACCAGCTGGTCGCCGTCGGCGAGCGATTCCATCACCACCCGGGCCACGTGCAGCCCGGTCGGCTGCCGGTGCACCGAAAGCTGTTGCCGTACCGCCTTGTCCGCATGCTCGGTCAGGTGCCGGCAACGCTCGAGCCAGGCCTGGTCGGGGGTGCCGGACACCACGGCGCGGGTGCCGGTGGCAAGCACGTTGCCGGAGACGTCTGGCCAGCGCGGCCCGGTGGTGAGCGCGTAGACCGCCACCCGAGGGTCCGCGAGCAGCGCGGAGACCGGGCGGTGCAGCGTCGGCCTGCCGGTGATCACCGCCTGCCGCGGGGCGAGCTGCGGCAGCGCCAGCGGGTGCAGCGGCACGCCGTGCATCGGCGCGGTCGGCTCGGCGACGGTGGGCAGCCCGGCCAGTTCGGGGTGGTGACCGGAACCGTGGCCGGAGATCACCACCGTGTCCGCGGTCAGGTCCAGTTCCACCGGGACGTCCAGGGTGGCCTGTGCGGTGGTCGTCCACGCCGCGTCGCCCGGCCGGCCCTGCGGCACCGGGCCCTGCGGGTGCACGTCGGGCACCAACGGCTCGCGCAGCGGCATGTCGAAGTGCACCGGACCGGCGTTGCCGGAACGGGTCCCGCGGGCGGCGGCGAGCACCCGGCACACCGCCGAGCGCCACTGGCTGTTCTGCTCGTGGGAGCGGAGCCCGCGCGACGACCCGGGCTCACCGCCCTCCTCGGCCAGGCCCAGGCTGATCGTGGCGCGTACCTGGCTGCCGAACATGCCCAGCTGCTCGATGGTCTGGTTGGCGCCGGTGCCGAGCATCTCGTAGGGCCGGTTGGCGCTGAGCACCACCAACGGCACCCGGGCGTAGTTCGCCTCCAGCACCGCCGGACCGAGGTTGGCCACGGCCGTCCCGGAGGTCATCACGATCGGCACCGGGCGGCCGTCCGAGACCGCCAGACCCACCGCGAGGAATCCCGCGGTGCGCTCGTCGATCCGCATGTGCAGGCGCAGGCGCCCCGCGTTGTCGGCGGCCTGCAGTGCGAAGGCGAGCGGGGCGTTGCGCGAACCCGGGCACAGCACCACGTCGCGGACGCCGCCGCGAATCAGCTCGTCGACGACAGCGGTGGCCTGGGCGGTGGACGGATTCACAGTTCCAGGGTGTCAGACCCGCCGGAGCCCACCGGCGGCGGCTGGCAGCATGGTCCGGGTGCGCACGCTCTTCGAATCCGCCGACCTCCCCGACGAGCAGATGTACCGGCTCCTGACCGCGTCGGTGGTGCCACGTCCGATCGCGTGGGTCTCCACCCGCTCCGCCGACGGTGTCACCAACCTCGCGCCGTACAGCTTCTTCACCGTGTCGAGCTCGGCACCGCCGGTGGTGCAGTTCACCTCGGTGACCCGCAAGGACAGCCTGCGCAACATCGAGGAGACCGGCGAATTCGTGGTGAACCTGGCGACGGCCGCGCTGATCGACCGGGTCAACGCCAGCTCGGCGACGTTCGAGTCCGGGGTCAGCGAGTTCGATGCGGTGGGCGTGACGGCGGAGCCGAGCGAGACGGTCGGGCCGCCGCGGGTTGCGCAGTCGCCGATCGCCATCGAATGCGGCCTGCACCGGGTGGTGGAGGTCGGCAACAGCTTCGTGGTGATGGGCGCGGTGCGCGCGATCTCGGCGCGCACCGGCACGCTCGCCGAGGACGGCCTGCCGGACTTCGCCGCGCTGGCCCCGGTCAGCCGGCTCGGCCGTGCCGAGTGGGGGCTGCCTCCCGAGGTCCGGGTGCTGCGGCGGCCGGGCCGACCGTCCTGAGCCAGCCTTCGGTTAGGCTTGCCTGACTCAGCCCGATCGTGACATGACCCCGATCTGACATGACCCAGCACCGAGGAACCGAGGACATGGCCAAGCGCAGCAAGTTCGTCAAACCCGAGAACCGGCACGTCACCACCGCGCGGGTGCTCGGCAGCAAACAGGTCAGCCCCCACTTCGTCCGCGTCACGGTCGGCGGCGAGGACCTGCGCGGTTTCACGCCGATGGGCTTCGACCAGTGGTTCCGGCTGTTCCTCCCGCAGCCCGGGCAGAGCGAGCTGCGGCTGCCGTCCAAGGCGAGCAACCTCTGGTACGCCCAGTACCTGGCGATGTCGAAGAGCACCCGGCCCGTGGTCCGCAACTACACGGTCCGCGCGTACCGGGACGCGGAGCACGCCACCTTCGGCGAGGCCGTCCCGGAGATCGACATCGACATGGTGCTGCATGCCGCCCTCGACGGCGCGGAGATCCCGGAGCACGCCGGGGACACCGACGACTCGGTGGGTGACGGCAGCGGACCGGCTTCGGAGTGGGCCCGGACCGCGGTCGCGGGCGACCGTCTGGCGCTGCTCGACGAGGGCCTGATCTACAACCCGACGCCGGACGCCGCCTGGCAGCTGCTGGTCGGCGACGAGAGCGCGCTGCCCGCGATCGCCGGCATCCTGGCGTCGTCGCCCGCAGACCTGCGGGCGGAGGTGTACCTCGAGATCCCTGACGCCGCGGACGCCCAGGAACTGGCCGCACCGGCCGGGGTGAACCTGCACTGGCTGGTGCGCTCGGACCCGCACGACCGACCGGGGGTGCTGGCGCTGGAGACGGTGCGGGCGGCGCAGTTGCCCGCCGGGCCGTCGTACACGTTCGTCGCCGGCGAGAGCGAGCTGCCGACCGGGCTGCGCCGACACCTGGTCAACGACCGCAAGGTGCCCAAGTCCGACATCTCGTTCACCGGGTACTGGCGCCACGGCCGCGCCGCCTACTGAGCACAACGCCCGCGTGCCCCTCCAGGTTGCGGTGGCAACCGGAGGGGCACACGGGCCCCGTTCGAACGTCTCTAGCCGGCGTGCTTCTGGACCAGCGCGCCCAGGCGCGGCAGTGCCTCGACGACGTTCTTCTTCGCCGAGGGACGCATGGTCGAGTAGACCTTCTTGATCGCGGACTTGTCCGAGCCCTCGATCTTCTCGTCGGTCACACCCAGCAGTGCGTCCGCGACCTCCTCGCCGCGGGCGGCCAGGTAGTCACCGAAGCCGGCGCCACCGTTCGCCGCGAAGTCCGCCCAGAACGGCTCGAGCCGCTCGAGGAAACCGGGCAGCAGGCCCTCCACCGCGTCCGGCACGATCGACGGCCCGACCTTCTTGACGGCGCCGTAGCCCGCCTTGACGGCCAGCCCCGAGGCACCCTTCTTGTCCGAGACCTCGGCGTCGATCAGCTCCTGCGCGTCCGCGACGACGGCGGACAGCCGCGACGGGTCGAGCAGGGTTTCGTGCAGCGCTGCAACCACTTTCAATTCCTCCGATGTTGACTTGGGTGTCGACGCCGAACCTTATACGACGAAGAGCACTTCGAGTTCCGTCAACTGGTCCGCAGGAGTTCGTGACAGCGCGCGAGCCGGGCCAGCCACCACTGAGCACGCTCCGGCGCGGCCCGCAACGCGGCCAGTCGTTCGGGGTCCGGCGCCACGGCCGCGGCGGCCAGCGACCCGCCAGTTACGACGCGGGGCGCGGCGACATCCGCTGCGAAGAAGCCACCGGTGCCGAGCCCGGAGGCGTACCCCGAGTCCGGCAGCGCGGCCGCCGCGGCCAGGCCGGCGCCGATCCCCACCGCGGAGTCGAGGGCGCTCGAGACCACCACCGGCACCCCGTGCCGGGACAGTTCCCCGGCCAGTCGCAGCAACGCCCGCATGCCCCCGAGCGGCGCGACCTTCACCACCGCGACGTCCGCTCCGCCGGCCCGGACCACCCGCAGCGGGTCCTCGGCCCGGCGGATGCTCTCGTCCGCGGCGACGGGCACCGGCAGGCCACCCGAGGCGGCCGCCTGCTGCGCCAGGCGCCGTCGCACCTCGACCAACTCGGGCACTGTGGCGCAAGGCTGTTCGGCGTACTGTAGTGGACCGTCGGCGGTCAGCGCCGCCAGCGCCGCGGTGGCGTCCTCGACGGTCCACCCGCCGTTCGCGTCGACCCGGACGTGCTCGACATGCTCGCGGACCGCGGCGACTCGGGCGAGGTCGTCGGCCAGGGTCTGGCCGCGCTCGGCAACCTTCACCTTCGCGGTCCGCGCGCCCGGGAACCGCGCGAGGATCTCGGGGACTCGGGCCGCGTCCACCGCGGGCACCGTGGCATTGATCGGCACGGTCGCACGCAGCGCGGGCGGCGGGCCGAGCCAGGCGGCCTCGACTGCCGACCGCAGCCATGCGGCCGACTCGGCATCGTCGTACTCGGGGAACGGCGCGAACTCCCCGTAACCGGCGGGCCCGCGCAGCAGCAGTACCTCTCGGCTGGTGATGCCGCGGAACCGGACCCGCATCGGCAGGCTCACCACCACCGCGCCGTCGAGCAGTTCGCCGAGCGTCGGCACCGCCAGCTCCGTTGCGGCCGACGAATTCTCGGTCATGTCGATTCGCTCCCGTCCTCGAATGCGTCGCCCCGCAGCACCGGCACGACCGTGGTGGCGTCGAACTCGGCGGCGATCGCCACGTCCTCGGCGAAACCCTTGTCGATCAGTTCGCGCCCGCTGGCGCACTCCCACAGCCGTCCGGCGAGGTCTCCGGAGGCGGCGACGAATGCCTCTGCCGCCGAACGCGACTCCGGCGAGGCTTCCGCCGGGTCGAGCGGGCCGAGTGCGTGCAGGAACGCCCCGGCGCCCCACAGGTCCTCCGCGGCCGGCCGCAGTGAACCGTCGGGCCATCGCTCCCCCGCCGCGATCACCGCCACCCTCGCGCCTTTGCGCCGTCGCACCCAGCGCGCGACCGCCGAGGCGTTGCGCAGGGAGGCACCCACCACCGTCACCCCCGTCTCGGCCAGACCGAAGCACAGGGCGGAACCGTTGGGCGAGGGCAGGACCAGCCGCCCGCCGCCCGCGGCGGCGCGCACCGACAGGGGCGAGAGGCTCACCTTGCCCGCACCCCCGCGCGAGCGGCCGACGGCCACCGCCGCACCCAGCTCGGCGGCATAGGTCGCGGCCGAATCGGGATCCCAGCGGTACGGGTGGACGACGGTGCCGGCGTCGAGCGCGACGGACAGCGTGGTGGTGAAGGACAGCACGTCGACGACGACAGCGACGTCGCAGTCCGCGACGACCGCGGCCGCTCCCGCCGGGCCCCAGTCGAACCGGACCCGGTAGGCACCCTGACGGTGTGCGGGCAGCATGCGGTCATCCTTTCACCCGGCGGGCGGCGGCCGAGTGGCTTGCGGTCGGAGTTGGACGGAGTCGGCGCCGCCGGATTCAGGGCTGGCCGGCGAGCAGCACCAGCATCAGCGCCTCGCCGTCCGCGAGCACCGTTCCCTCGGTGTCCATGAGCTTGGCGGTGATGAAGGTCTTGCGCCCGTCGACCCGGTCGACCTGTCCCTCGATGACGAGCGGGGTGTCGATCGGGGTGATCTTGCGGTAGTTGACGTGCAGGTACGCGGTGCGGCTGATCGGGCGTCCGTACGCGTGGGTGATCATCCCGAACATGTCGTCGAAGAGCAACGGCAGCGTGCCGCCGTGCGCGGCGCCGTTGCCGCCCATGTGGAATCGGCGGAACACGCCGGTGCTGCGCACGCCGGTCGCGTCGAACTTCTCGACGGTCCACGGGAGCATCAGCAGGCTGCCGCGGCCGGGCAGCCCGATCGAGCGTCCGCCGGTCTGCTCCCCCTCGGGCACCTGGTACGGCGCGAGCAGTGCGGCGAGGGCCTCGGCCTGCTCGGCGGCCTGTGCGAGCACCTCCGGCGGCGGCGCGGTGGACACCGCGAGGTCCTGCACGGTGCGCATGCCCTCCACGAATCGACCGAAGTCGGGTCCGCCGTCGTCCTCGACGGCCCGGTAGACGGGGAACCCCCCGTGCTTCTCGTACTCGCCGCCTCGTTCCACGCGCTCACTCATGTCCTGCACGGTAACCCGCACGGCCGGGGGTCCGGTCAGTGCCCGCCGGGGTCCGGCCAGCGTGCCTGCCGGGGTCCGGCAGGAGTACACGGTCGGGGGGATAACCTTGGGCACCGTGACCTTCAATCCGCAGTTGTGGCGTCCGGTCCCCGGGTTCGAGAACCTCACGGACATCACCTATCACCGGCACATCACGCAGGGCACCGTGCGCGTGGCCTTCAACCGCCCGGAGGTGCGAAACGCCTTCCGCCCACACACCGTCGACGAGCTCTACCAGGCGCTCGACCACGCCCGGATGACCTCCGACGTGGGCGCGGTGCTGCTGACCGGCAACGGCCCCAGCAGCAAGGACGGCGGCTGGGCCTTCTGCTCCGGCGGCGACCAGCGCATCCGGGGCCGCAGCGGCTACCAGTACGCAGAGGGCGAGACCGCGGACACCGTGGACAAGGCCCGCTCCGGTCGGCTGCACATCCTCGAGGTCCAGCGCCTGATCCGGTTCATGCCCAAGGTGGTCATCTGCCTGGTCAACGGCTGGGCGGCCGGCGGCGGACACTCCCTGCACGTGGTGTGCGACCTGACCCTGGCCAGCCGCGAGCACGCCCGCTTCAAGCAGACCGACGCGGACGTGGGCAGCTTCGACGGCGGTTACGGCAGCGCGTACCTGGCGAAGATGGTCGGCCAGAAGTTCGCCCGCGAGATCTTCTTCCTCGGCGAGACGTACACCGCCGAGGAGATGCACCGGATGGGCGCGGTGAACAAGGTCGTCGACCACGCCGAGCTCGAGGACGTCGCGATCGAGTGGGCCGGGAAGATCAACGGCAAGTCCCCGCAGGCTCAGCGGATGCTCAAGTACGCCTTCAACCTGCAGGACGACGGACTGGTCGGGCAGCAGCTGTTCGCGGGCGAGGCCACCCGGATGGCCTACATGACGGACGAGGCGGTCGAGGGACGGGACTCGTTCCTCGAGAAGCGCGATCCCGACTGGTCGCCGTACCCCTGGTACTTCTGAGCAACCGGATCTCCGCGCACAAACGGCCCGGGGTGTGAGCGGCAGTCGCCGATCACACCCGGGCCGTTTGTGCGGGCAGCGGTGCCGCGGCGCCCTCAGAGCGCCATGGCGAGCCTGACCGAAGCCTCCCGGACCAGCGGGGCGACCCGCTCGGGCCGTACCTTGTGCGCCTCGCCCGCGACACACAGCGACGCCACGGTGCCGTCGCTGGTCCGGATCGCGGCCGCGAGGCTGCCTATGCCGCCCGCGCCGATGCCGGAGACGTTCTCGGTGAGCTCGTAGGCGACGCCCTGCGCGCCGCGGATGCGGTTGAGCTCGGTGTGCAGTCGGGGCAGTGTCCACTTGCCGCGGACGTCGTCACGGGCCAGCTCGTCGCCGACCAGCTGGTCCACCCGCTCGGGGGTGAGCAGCGCCAGCATCGAGCGCCCGCCGGTGCCGCGGTAGGCGGCCAGTCGCGAGCCCACCCGGGACCGCAGGGCACGGGCGAACGGCCCGCCGACCTTGTCCAGGAAGTACTCCTGGGCACCGTCGAGGACGCCGAGGTGGACCACCATCCCCGTGCGCAGGTAGAGCTCCTGCACGATGTCGCTCGCGGCGATCCGGATCCGGGCGTGCGAGGCCTGCGGCCCGAGCGCACCGAGCGCACGGGTCCCCAGGGCGTATCCGCGGCCGGTCCGGGCGAGCCAGCCCAGGTCGACCAGCTCGGTGACGATCCGATGGGTGGTCGAACGCGGCAGGCCCGCCCGGACCGTGACGTCCTCGAGCATGAGCACCTCGTTGGGGTCGTCGAATGCGTCGATGATGAACGTCATCCGTTCGAGCATCGACTCCCGCGCCGGCCGTCGTCCGGTTCCGCACGTCCTGTGCGCGTTGATGTCGACAACAGTCATCGCTGCACGCCCCTTGTGGTCGCAGCCCGGGATCACCGACCGAGCCAGAATTAGAATCAATTCTTTTTAGCAGTGATCGGCGCCACATTCAAGCCAGGTCATCCTTCGGCGGCGGCCGCCTTCCCCGCCCGACGGCCGAAGAAGCTGCCGTCGCCGAGCGAGATCCCGCTGCAGTAACCCCAGGCAGACAGGCCGGAGGTGCAGCGTCCGGCGGCGAAGAGCCCCGGGATCGGTTCGCCCGTCACGTGCAGGACCTCGGAGTCGACCGATGTCCTCAGCCCGCCCAGGGTGAAGCCGCCGGTCATGCCGCGCAGATCGATGGCCGCGACCGGACTCCCGATCGGCTTGACCCACTCGGACTTCTTCCCGAGCAGCGGGTCGGCGCCGTTCACGGCGTGCCGGTTGTACAACTCGACCGTGGCGGTGAGTGCGCCCTCGGGCAGACCCATCTCGGCCTCGAGCTCCTCGACCGTCTCGCAGACCCAGGTCGGCGTGCGGCGCAGTTGCTCGGTCGCGGTCGGGGCTGCCATGCCCTCCTCGTAGGCCGCCTCGTCGATCACCAGGAAGGCCTGGTTGTCGTTCTGCAGCAGAGTCAGCTGGCCGACCCGGCCCGGGTAGGTGTCCTCCGGCACGTATCGCTGGCCGCGACCGTTGACGAGGATGCCCCGGACGAACAGCTGCGGGTCGCAGAAGAACGCGACCTCGCTGGCGTCCATGTGGGCCAGGTCCGCGCCGAGCGCCTGCGCCATCCGGATCGACGCACCGTCGTGCTCCTCGATGGAGGCGGCGGGCCGACCGATCAGTCGCGGCACGTACGCCTCGATCATCGCGTCGTTGTAGGCGAAGCTGCCGGTTGCGAGGACCACGCCGCGGCGGGCCCGCACCGTGACCTCCTTGCCGTACTGCTTGGCGACCAGTCCGACCACCCGCCCGTCGGCATCCGTGACGAGGGTCTGCACCCGCATGTCGTACTCGGCCCTGACCCCGAGGGATTCGGCCTTCTCGGACAGCGGCTTCATCAGCATGTAACCGCCGCCCTTCTCGCCACTCTTCTTGTTGTCCATCTGCGGGACGTGGCCGCGGGGCGCGGGGACGGCGAGCGTGTTGAACGGGGCGGAGTTCTCGCCGCCGGTGTACTGCAGTCCGTCGTCGGCGGGCGGTTCCCAGCCCGGCTCACCCCAGAAGGTGTGCTTGAACGGCACCCCGCACTCGACCAGCCAGTCGAAGTGCGCGACGCTGCCCTCGCAGTAGTCCGTGAGCTTGGCCTCGTCCACACCCGGGCCGAGCGCCGCCCTCAGGAAGTTCTTCATCTCCTCGACGGAATCGTCGAAGCCACAGGACTTCTGGACTGCGGTGCCGCCGCCGAGGTAGACGAAGCCGCCGGCCAGTGCGGCAGCTCCGCCCCATCCACCGGTCCGCTCGAGCACCAGCACCTCGGCGCCCGCATCGGCGGCCTCGATGGCCGCGGAGACGCCCGCAATGCCGTAGCCGGCGACGACCACGTCGGCCTCGAAGTCCCAGGATTCGATGTCGGCGGCGGCGACTGGGCGGATCGGAGTGGTGTTCAAGTGTCGGGTCCTCTCGGATGCGGAGCCGGGAACGGCTGGTCCCAGGACCGTAGGCAGGCCTCGGCGGCGTGCCCGCGAACCGTCCCGTCCAGCGGGAAGAATTGAGCAGGACCGTTGTTCACCGTCCGATCAGCAATGCCATTGACGACGCGCTGTCGTCACCGTGACTTCAGAGGCAGTGGCCACGGTGACCGATCCCTGCGCCCCGACCGGTCCGCCTCGCCGAGGGCAGCGTCAGCCGTTCGTGCCGGCACGGCTGACCGACCGGCATCTTGATTCTCCACCGCTGCCGGTACTGCGCCGATGTCTATGCGGTGCCGGGTTTTCGGGGGTCGTCGTCACTCCCTGGCCCGCCGTCGCCGAGTATGTACTCCATCGGGTGGTGGTAGTGGTTCAGCCGCCCGGTGCGGGTGGGGTCGATGTGTGTCGGGGGATGCCACAGGGTCCGGCCCGGGAATCGGTGGTCGGGTCCGGTGCGGGTGGTCGCCCACTGGTCCGGCCGGGGTCCGACGAGGGCGTGGTGGGTGTCGCAGCCGAAGGTCAGGTCGTCGGCATTGGTGTCGCCGCCCTCGGCCCAGTCGTTGACGTGGTGTGTCTGCGACCAGTAGCCGGGGCTGGCGCAGCCGGGGAAGGTGCAGCCGCGGTCCTTGGCGTAGAGCACGATTCGCTGGTCGGTGGTGCCGAGGCGTTTGCTGCGACCGAGGTAGAGGGGCCGGCCGTCGTCGAAGATCGCGAGGTAGTGCCGGGCGCCGCGGGCGGCCATGCGCACCATCTCAGGCATGGGGATGAGGGTCCCGCCGCCGGTGACGGCGTGGCCGGTGGATTCCTGGAGGTCGCGGGCGGTCATGGTGGCGACGACGGTGACTGGGACGCCGCGGTGTCGGCCGAGTTCGCCGGAGGCGAGGACGGAGCGCAGGACGGCCTTGAGGGCGTCGTGTTGGCGTTGGCCCTGGGTGCGGTGGTCGCGGGTGGCGACCGAAGGGGCAGGTTGGGTGTCCGCGGGTGCTGTTGCTGGGGAGCTGCTCTCGGGTACCTCAGACGAGGAGTGTGGTTCGCTGCGCGACTGCGCCTCGTCCCGCTCCTCCTCCTCGGGATTGCACATACCCGGCTTGGCGAGCTTGGCCATGATCGCCTCGAGATAGGCGCGGCCCTCCGGGTCCGTGCAGAACGAACCCTTGGTCATCTTGTCCCGGCCCTGTGGCCCCATCCGGAAGAACCGCTTGCGGGCCCGGTCGATGTCGTCGTCGAGGGTCCCGTCCGGATCGAGGACCGACGCGAGCCGGCGGGCCACCGCACGCAGTTCGTCGGGCCGCAGGATCAGCGCCTGGCCGGCCAGCTGCGCCTCGGCCTGCTGCCGGGTGCCGGCGTCGACGGCGGCGGGTAGTTGGTGCAGGAACTCGCGGATCACGTGCACGTGCGCGGGGTCGAGGTCGCCGTGGTGTTCGGAGGCGGCGGTCGCGGCGAGCTTCGGCTCCAGGGGCTGCCCTCCGAGAGTGGTGGCGGCGCCGAGTTCCTTTGCCGCGTGGATCCTTTCCCCGGCCTTGGCGGGGCTGATGCGCAGGGTGTTCGCCAGCAGCTCCCGCAGCGTGACTCCGCCGAACTCGTCGGAGGCGTGTTGTTCGAGGAGCTGGTTGACCAGTGTGTGGCCGAGGGCGGGGACGGTGCGGGCGACGCGTTCGAGGCGCACCAGCAGGGCGAGGCGGTCCCGGTTGGAGACGGCGCCGGTGTCGAGTCCGCGCAGCGACTGCATCCCGGTCTCGACGGTGCGGAGGGCGGCGGCGAGCGGGGCGTTGACGACGACATACTCGTCGGCATGGTCGTCAGCTGCGGTCATCGTTGTCACCCCCCGGGACCCGATTCGACGTTCTGTTCGAAGTGTAGCGAGGGGGTCCGACAAGTCGACGGCAACGAGAAAACCGCAGACAGGACCGGCTTTCCTGAGCACCGACAGCTCACCCGCGGCGCCAGCCGAACGATCCACCACCTGACCGATTTCTTGCTGGACCGCCTCGAACCCGGGCCATGTAGCGGGCGGTCGGAATGCATACGCGCCGGGCGACCCACGGCCCACGCAGGTCGCCCCGAGCACGGAAGAACCCCGCACAGAAAACCCTTTGCCCAACACAACGACCGGTCGTAACGTCACCTCGGTTTGGCAACAGTCAACGAGAAGGAGCCGATCCGTCATGGAACCCGTCACCGAAAGTGACATCAGGGAGTCGTTCGTCAACTGTTCGAAGGGCGACGCCAAGCGACTACCGGTCCCCCGAGACCTCGACGATCTACCGTGGGACGACCTGGACTTCCTCGGCTGGCGCGCCCCGTCGCTACCCGGCCGCGGCTACCTGGTCGTCCCCCACGACGACCGTCTCGTCGGTGTCGCGCTGCGCTACCCGACCCCCGGATCGGGACGGGCGCAGATGTGCACGATCTGCAAGACCACGCACACCGGCGGGGGCGTCTCGCTGATGGCCGCGGCCAGGGCGGGCGACTCCGGGCGCCGGGGCAACACGACCGGCACGTACATGTGCACGGACCTCGCCTGCTCGCTGTACGCACGCAACAAGAAGCGGCCCGCACTCGGCAACCGGTACCGCGAACACCTCAGCATCGAGGAGAAGGTCGAACGGGTCCGCGAGAACATGAGCGCCTTCGTCGCACGGCTCTACGAGTGACGACGACCCTTGTCCTGACCACAACCCAGCCCTGACGACGCCCCAGCCCGCCGGCTGCCCGACGAAAACGGAGGCAGATGCCGTGCGCCGACACTCGAGGCCCCACCCTCCGACGTACCCCGAGTTCAGCTACACCCCAACAGAACTCGGGGCACCCCGGAGCCTGCTACCGAATCCACCTCACGTGTACTCCACCCGCATGCGCTCGATCTGCCCCTCGAACGGGAACGGGGCCCGGTCGCGGTAGTCCAGTGACACCGGCGAACCCAGGCAGGTGCCCACGTCCAGGCAGTCGTTGGCAGTGAACAGCAACGGCGCACTCACCGGGACCACCCCCTCCGCGAACGTCTCCCCGTCCACCGAGATCACCACCTGGAGCGACCCGCCCAGCCGCTCCTGCACGTACGACGTCTCCACCGTGACGACACGGCCGCCCGACGGCAACCGCTCCGACGACCGGATCTTCGTCCGCATCAGGATGAAGAGGTTGTACTCGTAGCAGAGGTACCCGTCGTCGACGTAGCACGTCAGTCCGCCCGAGTTGGCGCCGAGCGCGTACAGCATGCCGCTGGCCCGGTCCGGGGCCGTCAGCTCGAGGGTCACCCGGTTGTTCTTGTTTCCCAGTGCGGGAGCACAGAATTCGGGCATCCGGGTGATGTCGCCGGAGAAGTCCCACCGACGCTGCTGAGTCGCGACCCGCAACCCCGGATGCGTGAGCACGTACAGTCCGCCGCCGACGGGCAGCACGTCGTTGCGCGCCGCCTCCATGGCGAACAGCTCGCGCAGTTGCGCCAGCTTCTGCGGCTGCTCGGCCGCGAGGTCGTGGTTCTGCGTCCAGTCCTCGTCCAAGTTGTACAGCTCCCAGACGTCGTCGTCCGGGCTCCAGTCCATGATCCCGGGCGGCATGCCCGGCAGCCACGGCGCCCGCGGACCGAAGGCCGAGGCCATCCAGCCGTCGTGGTAGATCGCCCGGCTGCCCATGATCTCGAAGTACTGGGTGAGCTTGCCCGCCTTCGCCTCTCGATCGACCAGCGACTGCGCGAAGCTGGCGCCGTCGATCGGGTCCTGTGGGAAGCCGTCGACCATCCGCGGCGGGGTGATCCCGACGAGCTCGTAGACGGTGGGCGCCAGGTCGTTGCAGTGCAGGAACTGCGACCGCGGCGTCGGGTCGGGCGCCACCTTCCGCGGCCATCGCACCGCCATCGGGTTCCGGGTACCGCCCAGGTGCGAGGCCAACAGCTTCATGCCCTTGTACGGCGCGCTACCCGCCCACCCCCAGCCCGCGTGGTACATGTTGTCGGTCACCGGCGAGCCCAGCACGTCGAGGCCGCCGAGCTGGTCGAGCGCGGCGATGTGCTGCGCGGCCGTCGTGGGAATCCCGTTCTGCGCCAACAACTCGCTGATGGTTCCGCCCTGCCCCTCCCCCGACGAGCCGTTGTCGCCCCAGATGTACACGACGAGGGTGTTCTCGAGGTACCCGAGCCGCTCCGCCTCGTCCAGCAGCCGTCCCACCTGGACGTCGCAGTGCTCGGCGTAGCCGGCCGCGACCTCCATCAGCCGCCGTTGGAACGGCTTCTCCTCCTCGGGGATGTCGTCCCACGCCGCCATCCTCGCGTCCCGCGCGGTGAGTTCGGCCTCCGGCGGGATCCAGCCGGCCTCCTTGGCGCGCAGGAACACCCGCTCCCGGTAGACGTCCCAGCCGTCGTCGAAACGGCCCGCGTACCGGTCGGCCCACGGCTTCGTCACGTGGTGCGGGCCGTGCAGGCAGCCACTCGCCCAGTACATGAAGAACGGCCTGTCGGCGTCCAAGGCCTGGTGCCGGCGCAGCCAGCCGATGGCGTCGTCGGCGAGGTCCTCGCTCAGGTGGTAGCCCTGCTCGGGCGTCTTCGGCGGCAGCACGACGGTGGTGTTCCGCACCAGGTTCGGCTCGTACTGCGATGCCTCCCCGGCGAGGAAGCCGTAGAAGTACTCGAATCCGACGCCGGTGGGCCAGTTGTCGAACGGACCGGCCGCGGTGGTCTCCACGGCCGGGGTGTTGTGCCATTTGCCGAAGGCGGCCGTGCTGTAGCCGTAGTGCCGCAGCACCTCGGCCATGGTCGCGCTGGACCTCGGGATGTGTCCGGAGTAGCCGTCCCAGTCGTTCGCGAACTCGGCGATCTGCCCGTAGCCGACGCGATGGTGGTTTCGCCCGGTCAGCAGCGCGGCCCTGGTCGGCGAGCACATCGCGGTGGTGTGGAAGCGGTTGTACCCGACGCCCTCGGTGAGCACCCGCTCGAGGGTGGGGGTGGCGACCTCGCCGCCGAGCGGGGTGGGCAGCCCGGGCCCGGCGTCGTCGATCAGCACGACCAGGATGTTCGGGGCGTCGTCGGGCAGCCGCCGCGGTTTCGGCCGCGGGCTGTACACCGACTCCTGCATGGTCCGGCCGGCCACGCTCCCCGAGCCGGTCGGCGGGAACGGCAGCGTGTCGCCGCCGGGTATCGGGTCTGCGATCACATTCGAGCTCATGCGCGTTGTCCCTTTCGTGTCACGAATCCGGGTCGAGATCACGGCGAGCCGCGGCCGGTGTCGGGCACACTGAACTGATGGCCGATCCCGAGCAGCCCGCCCCACAGCACCTCCGACCCGACCGCGTCACCGACGCCGAGGTCGCGGCGGCAGGAAAGCTGTCGGAGGCACTGGAAACGGTCGAACGCGCGCGCGGCCACCTGTACGACTTCCACCAGCTGATCGGGCATGCCGACCGTCAGCTCGGCGAGGCGGTGGAGGCGCTGCGGGCGGCCGGACACCGCGGGCTCGCCGACCGGCTGGAGGAGGAGCTGGTCGGGCGCAACGTGCTCCGCGGGCGCTGGACCTTCCAGGTGGTCGAGGAATTCGACGACGGCTACTGGACGGAGTTCCGGGGCTGGGAACGAGAGGTGCGCGAGGCGGTCCTCGACGGCCGCCGGCACCTGTACGAGGCGTTGATGAAGGAGGCCCGGCGCACCCACGGCCGGCCGGGTCACGAGTCCACCCCACCCGAGGAGGCCTGACAGTGGAAATCCTGAGCAGCCGGCTGATCCTGCGGCCGGCGGACTACCCGACGACCCTGCGGTTCTACCGCGACACCCTCGGACTGGCGATTGCCCGCGAGTACCCGGGCGGCACGGTGTTCTTTGCGGGACAGTCGATGGTCGAGCTTGCCGCGCACGGCGGTTCGGCCGGTCCGTCGACGTTCCGCGGTGCGCTGTGGCTACAGGTCCGCGACCTGCAGGACGTGCAGGCGGAGCTGACCCGGGCCGGGGTCCGAATCGTGCGGGCCGCACAGCAGGAGCCGTGGGGCCTGCACGAGATGTGGATCGCAGACCCCGACGGCGTCCCCATCGTCCTGGTGCAGGTGCCCGCGGACCACCCGCTTCGCCGCGACACCCGCTGACGCCCAGTGGCCCGCCGTCAGTGCGCGAAGTGCTGAGCATGGGAGTGTCCCCCGGTGCCGTGCTCGCGTAGCTGCGCACACACCGCCTCGAGGTCGTCACACATGCTGTGCCCGAGGTCGGCGCTGAAGCCCTCACGGACGACGACCCTCAGCACCGCGACGTCCTCGGCGTCCGCGGGCATCGTGTAGGCGGGCACCTGCCAGCTCCGGGCCCGCAGCTCGTGCGAGATGTCGAAGACCGTGTACCCGGGGTCCCCGGTCAGCTCGAACGCGATGACCGGGATCGCGGTGCCGTCCGTGATCACCCGCAGCCCCTCGATCTTGGAGATCCGGTCGGATATCTGCACCGCGGTCGAGCGCAGCGACTGCATGATCGAGGTGTAGCCGGCGCGGCCCAGGCGTAGGAAGTTGTAGTACTGCCCGACCACCTGGTTGCCCGGCCGGGAGAAGTTCAGGGTGAACGTCGGCATGTCCCCGCCCAGGTAGTTCACCCGGAACACCAGCTCCTCGGGCAGGTGCTCGCGCCCGCGCCACACCACGAAGCCGATCCCCGGGTAGGTGAGGCCGTACTTGTGACCGCTGACGTTGATCGACACCACCCGCGGGACGCGGAAGTCCCAGTTCAGGTCCGGGTGCAGGAACGGGGCCACGAAGCCGCCGCTGGCCGCGTCGACGTGCAGGGGCACGTCCGGCCCGCCCGCGGCGGCCAGTTCGTCGAGGGTCCGGGCGATTGCCTCGACCGGCTCGAACTCACCGGTGAAGGTGGTGCCCAGGATCGCGACCACCCCGATGGTGTTCTCGTCGACCGCCTCGCGCACCTGCTCCGGGGTGATCGAGTAGCGCCCCGGCGCCATCGGCAGGTACTTCGGCTCCACCTCGAAGTAGCGGCAGAACTTCTCCCACACCACCTGGACGTTGCTGCCCAGCAGCAGGTTCGGCCTGGCGGCGTCCTTGCCCGCGGCCTGCCGCGCCGCCCGCCACCGCCACTTCAGCGCCAGGCCGGCGAGCATGACCGCCTCACTGGAGCCGATGGTGGACACCCCGGTGGCCGACGCCGGGTCGGTTTCGGACAGGTCCGGGGCGTGGAAGAGGTCCGCCACCATCGACACGCAGCGCGCCTCGATCGCCGCGGTCGCCGGGTACTCGTCCTTGTCGATCATGTTCTTGTCGAACGTCTCGGCCATCAGCGTCTCGGCCTCGGGATCCATCCAGGTGGTCACGAAGGTCGCGAGGTTGAGCCGGGAACTGCCGTCGAGCATCAACTCGTCGTGGATGAAACGGTAGGCGGCCGCCGGGTCCATGTCGTCGTCCGGCATCCGGAGGGCCGGAATGGGGTCGGTGGCGAGCCTGCCTGTGTAGGCGGGGGTGATGACATCTCTGCGGCGGGACGGGTGAGCGGTCACGGTGCCTCCGGTCATATCCGGGTAGCGACGCGAACACAACCAGCGCCGCCCTGTCAGCCTAAGTGCAGCAGTCACGGCCTGGCTGCCGATTCACCCGAGCCGGGTGAATCCGCCGTTGGCCGCGCGGGGCGAGAATCGAGAGATTGACCGGTGCACCGCTCCAGATCCAGGGCGTCCGGCGATCACGCGGCGACCGAGGACGGCGAGGCGACAAAAGTGACTGCTGAGAGATCATGAGTTCCCCGGCGCCGGTCCCCGGCGGCAGCGCCACCGGCCACTCGGGTTCACGCCTGGTACTGGCGGTACTCGCCGCCGGCCAGTTCCTGATGACCCTGGACAGTTCGGTGATGAACGTGTCCATGGCCACCGTGGCGTCGGACATCGGCACGACCATCACCGGCATCCAGACCGCCATCACGCTCTACACCCTGGTGATGGCGACGATGATGATCACCGGCGGCAAGGTGGGCACGATCCTGGGTCGTCGACGCGCATTCGGCATCGGCCTGGTCGTGTACGGGATCGGCTCGTTCACCACCGCGGTGGCGCCGAACCTGGCGGTGCTGCTGATCGGCTGGTCCCTGCTCGAGGGTCTCGGCGCGGCACTGATCATGCCGGCCATCGTCGCCCTGGTCGCGGCCAACTTCGCGCCCGATCGCAGGCCCGGGGCCTACGGGCTGATCGCCGCGGCGGGCGCCATGGCCGTCGCCGCCGGCCCCCTCATCGGCGGGGCGGTCACCACCTTCGCGTCCTGGCGGTACGTCTTCCTCGGCGAGGTCGTGCTGGTGGCGGCGATCCTGTTGGTGCTCAAACGAATCGAGGACGTGGCGCCGCGCCGGGTACGGCTCGACCTGGTGGGCTCCGCGCTGTCGGTGGCGGGCCTGGGCATGCTGGTCTACGGCGTCCTGCGGTCGAGCGAGTGGGGGTGGCTGCGCCCGTATCCCGGCGGGACCGCGGTGCTGGGCCTGTCCCCGACGTTCTGGCTGATCCTCGCCGGTCTGCTGGTGGTCTACGGATTCCTGCGGTGGGAATCGCACCTGACCGAGACCGGCGGAGAGCCGCTGCTCGACGTCCGACTGCTGCGCAACGACCAGCTCACCGGCGGGCTGACGATGTTCCTCGCCCAGTTCATGATTCAGGCGGGCGTGTTCTTCGTCGTGCCGCTCTTCCTCTCGGTGGTGCTCGAGCTCAACGCGCTCGAGACCGGTGTCCGACTGTTCCCGCTGTCGGTGTCGCTGCTGGTGGCCGCCGCGGGCATTCCCAAGGCGTGGCCGCACGCCAGTCCCCGTCGCGTGGTCCGGTTCGGGCTGACGTCGATGCTGTTGGGAATCCTGATGCTGGCGGCGGGCATGGACCCGGGCGCGAACGCCGCGGTGGTGGCCGTGCCGATGCTGCTGATGGGCTTCGGGCTCGGCGCCCTGTCCTCCCAGCTGGGCGCGGTGACGGTCTCCTCGGTGCCGGACGAGCAGAGCCCGGAGGTCGGCGGACTGCAGAACACGGCGACCAATCTCGGTGCCTCGCTGGGCACCGCCCTGATCGGTTCGGTCCTGATCGGCACCCTCAGCGCATCGGTGGCGGCGGGCATCGCGGCCAACCCGCAGGTGCCGCCGTCGGTGCAACAGCAGGCGAGCACCGAACTGGTTGCGGGCGTGCCTTTCCTGTCCGACACCCAACTACGGTCGGCGCTCGCCGAGGCCTCGGTCAGCGAGTCCACCGCGGACGCCATAGTCGCCGTCAACACCGACGCACGACTCGAGGCGCTGCAAATGGCCTTCGCCGTGGCTGCGCTGATCACCGCCGGGGCGCTTTTCGCCAGCCGCCGGATCCGGCGCTGACCCCGGGACCCTGTCGGTACATGTCAGACCGACAGGGTCCCGGGCCGGGCATCGACGAGCGACTACTTGCGCAGCGCCTCGGCGATCTGGTCGGTCTGCGCCTGCGCCTCGTAGAGCTGACGCAGCAGCCACAGCCGCAGCACCTTCGCGACCGCGCCGGCCAGGTACAGCGCCGCGCCGATCACGGTCACCGCGAGGAACGCGGTCGCCAGGATCTGGTAGGACGCGATGTTGCGCAGGTCGGACTGGGTGAGCGAGGACAGGTAGACGATGAACGCGGCCACCGCCCCGACCACCATCAACGCCAGGCCCACGATCCGGGTCGCGCCGTCGCCGCCACTGCCGCCGGACTTCAACTTCAACTCGGACACGTCCTTCTTGAACTGCTCACGACGGTCCTGCGCGAGTGCGGTCATCGTCATCCTCCTAGGTAACTGGTAGATAGTTCACGGTCGATTTCCTGCGGGTCCCCGCTGCGGACCACCCGGCCCTGCAGCATCAGCGCCGCGGAGGTTGCGATCGGCAGCACGGCGCGGGCGAACTGCTCGGCGACGAGGATCGACAGACCCTCCTCGACGAGTTGTCCGACGATGTCGTACATCTCGGTGACCACCCGAGGCGCCAGGCCCATCGAGAGCTCGTCGAGCAGCAGCACGGTCGGCGCCGTCCCCAGAGCGCGGGACAGCGCGAGCATCTGCTGCTCGCCGCCGGACATCGAGCCGGCGAGCTGGTGGCGACGCTTGCCGAGGATCGGGAAGCGTTCGTACGCGGCTGCCTCGAGGTCCTTGAGGCTGGCGCCGGTACCCGTTGCCACCCAGAGGTTCTCGCGCACCGTGAGGTTGGCGAACACCCCGCGGCCCTCGGGGATGGTGCAGATGCCCAGTCGGGCGAGCTCGGAGGCGTCGACGCCGTTGACGCACCGGCCCGCGAGCCGGAACTCGCCGGCGGACACGGGCATGATCCCCGAGCACACCTTCAGCGTCGTCGTCTTGCCGCCGCCGTTGGGCCCGAGCAACGCTACGACGGTTCCCGGGTACAGCGCCAGGTCCACCCCGCGCAGCACCTCGATGGGACCGTAGGCAGCCCGCACCCCGACCAGCTCCAGCAACGGTTCCGGTTGCGCCGCCGAGGGATTCGACGGGTCGATCGCCGGTGCCGTCATGCCACCGCCTCCGTTCCGATGTACGCGGCGATCACCGCGGGATCCTTCTGCACCTGCTGCGGGGTTCCCGACGCGATCAGGGCGCCGTAGTCCAGCACGTGGATCTGCGAGCACACCCGCATCACCAGCGGCAGGTCGTGCTCGACGAGGCAGATGGCGAGGCCGTCCGACGCCAGCCGCACCAACAGCTCGGCGAAGTCGTCCGTCTCCTTCTCCGTCTGCCCGGACGCCGGCTCGTCGAGGAGCAGTACCCGCGGGTCCGTCATCAACGCACGGGCCACCTCGACGACCCGGGCCCGGCCGGTGGGGATGTCCGAGACGTCCTGGTGCGCAACGTCGGCCAGACCCGTCAGCTCGAGCAGCCGGTCGGTCTCCGCCTCGACGTCGTACTTGCGCCGGGTGCCGCTGCGGTGGATGTCGCCGGCGACACGGAGGTTGTCCCGTACCGACAGCGACAGGAACAGCTCCAGCCGCTGGAAGGTCCGGGCCAGGCCCATGTGCGCCCGCTTGTACGGCGCCTTCCGGGTGACGTCGACGCCGTCGATGAACACCTGGCCACTGGTCGGCTTCTGCAGACCGGTGACGGTGTTGAACAGCGTCGTCTTGCCGGCGCCGTTGGGTCCGATCAGGCCGGTGACGGTGCCGCGGTGCACCGCGATGCTGGCCTCGTCCACGGCGGTGTGCCCACCGAATCGAACGGTGATGCCCCGCGTTTCGAGCAGCGGGGTGGCCGGCTCAGGCAATTCACGAGACCCCATTGACAGTCAACTCCTTCGCCGTTTCCGTCACGTTCGGGGCGGGTGGCTCGGCGACCGGGCTCGCCGCGGGCACCGCCCTGGCCGGCGGAACCGTCACTGCGGGCAGGCCGAGTTCGTTGTCCAGCCGGATCCGGCCCTCCTCGGTGTAGGGCTCGTCGATGCCGACCAGTTCCGGCGGCGTGGTGCGTCGCCGGGCCAGCTCCTCCTCACCCAGGACCGCGGCGGGCATCACCATCTGGCCGATCACCGGGAGCAGGAACACCGTCACGATGGTCAGCGACGCGAACCACCAGTTGTCGAGCATCCCGGTCAGCGCCAGCACGTACAGCACTGCCACGAACGCGGCGCCGCCGAACAGCACCGGCTTGGCGTTGCGCAGGGTGCGGTAGCCCTCGACCACCTGGTGCACGCTGCCGGACGGGTTGTGCCCGACGCCGATACCGATCAGCGCGGGGCTGACCGCGGCGATGTTGCCGAGCAGCAGGTACAGCCCCTCGAGTTCGGGCTGCGCCTTCGCCAGGTTGTTGAACGAGACCATGATGATCGCGAAACCGACGCCGGCCATGACGCCGCCGAAGAAGGCACCGCTGACGTAGCCGATGCCCGCGACGACGGTCAGCATCAGCAGCGACAGGCTGATGACGATGGTGAAGCTGTCGCCGGAGACCGCGCCCATCGCACTCGACATCAGGATGCCTCCGAGGCCCGCGATGGCGGCGGAGATCATGAACACGCTGAGCTTGAGCTTGACCAGGTTCTGGCCGAGCATCGCGGACGCGGCCGGGCTGTCCTTCATCGCGGCCAGCCGCCGGCCGTAGCCGCTGTTGCGCAGCGCCACCACCGCGACGCCGA
Source organism: Rhodococcus sp. P4_C10 (assembly GCF_056402135.1). Taxonomy (NCBI): domain Bacteria; kingdom Bacillati; phylum Actinomycetota; class Actinomycetes; order Mycobacteriales; family Nocardiaceae; genus Rhodococcus; species Rhodococcus sp. P4_C10. Next base: position 186,444 of record NZ_JBFUHZ010000016.1, read on the forward strand.
GCACGGCGAAGAGCACCGTCGCGGTCATCAGGAAGGTGGTCTCGTTGGCCAGGTCAAGCGGGCCCACCTTGAGCGGCGGGATCACCAGGGAGCCACCGGTGAAGATGGAGAACTTCACCCCGAACAGCTCGTGCTCGGTGGTGTCACGCAGCACCATGTTGGACAGGAACACGCCGAACGCCATGGTCGCGAGCGCCAGGTACAGGCCGCGCAGACGCAGTGCGGGCAACGCGACCAGGCCGCCGACCAGTGCCGCCACCAGGACGCCGAGCACCACACCCAGCACGGTGAGGCGCTGGGCCAGGCCCGAGCCGGAGATCCCGAAGTGGTACACCACGATCGTGGCGACCGCGCCGAAAGACAGTGGCGCCAGGTTCATCTCGCCCGCGTACCCGGTGAGCACGGTCAGCGACAGCGCGACGATCGCGAAGGTGATGCCGATGGTGAGCGTCGAGATCGCGGACTCCACCATGAGCAGGCGGATCAGGTACACGATCACGATCAGGGCCGCGCCCCACGCGACGGCCTTGCGCACGCTGGGCACGTGGTACCGCTCCCGGGTGCGGACGGCGACGCCGCGCAGCCGGTCCTGCGGCAGCACGATCAGCACCACGAACAGCGCGATCATCGGCAGCGAGACCCGCAGGTTCGACGTCCAGGTCCAGGTGGTCGGCGCGTACCCCAGCAGGTAGGTGCCGGCCAGGCCGAGCACCAGGGCGCCGACGAAGGTGCGCGGGATGCTGCGCAGTCGACCGAACATCGCGGCCGCGAATGCGTCGATCACCAACAGGGTCAACAGGTTTGCCTCGAGGGTGCCGCCGCTGATCGGGGTGACAAGGATGCCGGCGAGGACGGCCAGCATCGAGCTCAGCGCCCAGGAGAAGCCGGCGATCCGCTCGGGATTGTGCCCGCTCAGCCGCAGCAGGTCCGGATCGTCCACGACGCCGCGCATGGTCGCGCCCATCCGGGTGCGGGTGAAGAGCAACCGCAGGCCCACCGCGATGGCCACGGCCGCGACGAGGCAGAGGATCTCGTGGTAGCGGACGGTGGCGCCGAAGAAGGAGACCTTGCTGTTGTCGCCGAAGAACATCGTCAGGGTGCGCGGCTCCTCGGGGTGCCAGAACCACTGCGAGAGGAACAGCATGCCGAGCATGATCGAGACAGTCACCACGATCTTGGTGACCTCCGCGGTGTCCCGCAGGCCCCGCATGATGAAGAAGTACAGCGCCAGTCCCATGAGCGGACCGAAGACACCGAGCACGATCAGCAGGGCGAGCGGGGTGGGCAGGTTCCAGCCGACGCGCAGCTGCCAGTAGAGGAACGCGCCGAGCATCGCCTGGGCGCCGTGCGCGAAGTTGAAGATGCCTGAGGTGTTGTAGGTGAGCACCAGCCCGGAGGCTGCGATCGCGTACACGGACCCGAGCACGAGGCCCAGGATCGTGAACGTCACGAAAGTGTCCATGTGAGAACCCTTGTTCTAGGACGGAGGGCGGCGGAATCCGCCGCCCTCCGTCGAGAGGAGCGAACTGTGGGTCAGGCCTGCGGCTTGATCACATTCGGTCCGAGGAACTTCGTAGCGACCCGGTCGGGCCCGAGGTCCGTGCCCCAGGTCGACTGGTCGGTCTTGACCAGGTACGCGTCGTCGCACTTGAACTCGCCCGTCGCGCTGGGGAACGCCTGGGTGTACTTGTCACCGGTCAGCTCGACCATCAGGCCGCACTTGGCCGGGATGTTCTTGCCGGGGTCGGTGGCCGCGTGCAGTCCGCCGCCGTCCCAGTCGTGGATCTTGGCGAGCTCGTTGACCATGCACTGACGGGTCAGGTCCGAGCCGCACTCCTTGGCCGCGGTGGCCCAGAGCAGGAACGAGGAAGTGGACTGCATGCCCAGCAGCGCGGTCTTGCCGCCCTCGGCGGAGACCAGGTCCAGGTACTTCTTGACGGCCGGGACCTTGTCCGCGTTCTCGAGCATCTGGAAGGTCATGCCGGCGTTGAGGTTGTCCAGGACGCCGCTGCCGGAGTTGAAGGTCTGCGCGGAGTTGCCGTACCAGGTGGCCTCACCGAGGATCACCGGGTCGATGCCGGCCTGGTCGATCGCCTTGAAGAAGTTGAACTCGTTGGGGACCGGCGAGCGGGAGGTCCACAGGCCCTTGACGCCGCACTGCTTGTACTTCTCGGCGAACGGCACGTAGCTGGGCTCGCCCTGGTAGTTGAGCGTGACGCCGCAGTCCTTGAGCTTGAACCCGGCCGCCTCCGCGATCGAGCGCACCTTGGTCAGCGAGGTGATGATCGTGGGCATGGTGGAGCCGACCAGGTCGAACTCGGTCTTGAGGTCGGGGCGCAGCTCGCCCATCTGGAACCACGCCGAGCCGTTCGCGTAGTCGACCGGGAACGGCACACCCTGGAAGGACATCGGGCCGTTGGCGGCCTCCGGCGAGACGGTGAACCCGGGCACCGCCGCGAGGTTGCAGGCGACGCGGGTCTGCTCGGCGGTCTGGTCCATCGCGAAGCCGTGACCGACCAGCATGAACTCGGAGCGGCAGGCCTCCTGCATGACGGTGTTGGCCTGCGTCATGGCGGCGTCGTAGTCGGTGCCGACGATCTTGCGGCCGTTGATGCCGCCCTGATCGTTGCACCAGTCGATCATCGCGGCGAGGGCGTCGGACATCTCCTTGTTCAGACCGGGGCTCTGCGCGTAGCCGCGGTCGTCGCCGTATCCGATCTTGATCTCGGTGTCGGTGACGCCCTGCTCGGTCGCGCCCTTCGCGTCGCCCGTGCCACACGGCGAGTCCAGGGTGCCGAACTTCGTGTCAGACGACGCCGCCGCCTCGGTGCCCGCCGCACCGCCCCCGGCGACCGGCACGCCGGCATCGCCACCCCGGTCCGTCGCGCAGCCCGTGACAAGCGTCGCCGACAAGGCCAGCGCGGCCATCAGCTTGGCCGTGTTCTTTCGTTTCACGTTCGGTGTCTCCTTCTCGCCTGCCCGGGTGGGGCCGCACTGGTCTGGACTGGCGAACTCTCGGCCGGTGGCCGTGCCGGCCCGTCGAATCAGCCGTCGGGCAACGTGTTCTGCGTCACTCGATTCGAGGAAGGTAGCCAGCGTGAACCCCCCGCCCTGGGCAGGTCCCGGTGAGTGAGACATCCGAGTGAGCCCGCCCACACGCCGACTCGGGCTGTGACGATCCGCACTCCTGTCCGGGTCGACAGCGGCCTGTACACCGGTTATGGAAAAAGGGCCAGGACGATACCCGCTCCGTGTGCGGAAGCGCACTCCCAGACGGCGCCTACTGGCTCGACTTTTACGGTTTCGTAACGGAGGATCTAGCCCGTGAACGCGGAACTCATCGTTCTTCTCGTCGTGGTCGTCACAGCCCTCGGGTTCGACTTCACCAACGGCTTCCACGACACCGGCAACGCGATGGCAACGTCCATCGCCACCGGGGCACTGAGACCCAAGGTCGCGGTGGCGCTTTCCTCAACCCTGAACCTGGTCGGTGCGTTCCTCTCCGTCGAGGTCGCCGCCACCGTCGCGAAGGGCGTCGTCAACCTCGACACGGTCAGCGGCGAGGCCCTGCTGATCATCGTCTTCGCCGGACTCGTCGGCGGCATCCTCTGGAACCTGCTCACCTGGCTGTTCGGCATTCCGTCCAGCTCGTCGCACGCACTGTTCGGCGGCCTGATCGGCGCCTCGATCGCCTCGCTCGGGGTGAACGGGGTGGTGTGGGACGGCGTGCTCAGCAAAGTCGTGGTGCCCGCGATCCTGGCCCCGGTGGTGGCCGGACTGATCGCGACCGTCGGCACCTGGCTGATCTACCGGATCACCGCCAACGTCCCCGACGGCCAGAAGAACACCGGGTTCCGGCTCGGCCAGGTCGGCTCGGCCTCCCTGGTCTCGCTGGCGCACGGCACCAACGACGCGCAGAAGACGATGGGCGTGATCTTCCTGGCGCTGGTCGCGCACGGGACCATCACCGCAGACACCGCGATGCCGTTCTGGGTCAAGGCCAGCTGCGCCGTCGCCATCGCCCTGGGCACCTACCTCGGTGGCTGGCGGGTCATCCGCACTCTCGGCAAGGGGCTGGTGGAGATCGCCGCGCCGCAGGGTATGGCCGCCGAGGCGTCGTCCGCCGCGATCATCCTCACCTCGAGCCACCTGGGCCTGCCCCTGTCGACGACGCACGTCGCGACCGGCTCGATCATGGGCAGCGGCGTCGGCCGACGCGGTGCCGCGGTGCGCTGGGGCGTGGCCGGCCGGATGGGCGTCGCCTGGCTGATCACGCTGCCGTCTGCCGCGCTGATGGGTGCCGCCTGCTGGGCCGTGGCCCACTACATCGGCGGCCTGCCCGGCGTGCTGGTGGTGTTCGTGGCCCTGATCTCGCTCTCCGCCTGGATGTTCCTGCACTCGCGCAAGCAGCCGGTGGATCCGAGCAACGTCAACGCCGACTGGGAGGAGGGCGCGGTCCCGACCAAGGCCGAGACCGACCTGGCCGCCGGCCTCGCCGCCGGCGACCTGGCCGCCGTCGACTTCGCCGACATCCCGGCACCGCCGATCGTGCCCGACACGGTCCCCGACTCCGTGACCGACTCCGTGACCGACGCCGCGATCCGAGGAAACTGACATGGATCTCCTCGTCACCACCGCCAACTCCCTGTGGCAGGTCATCCTGGTCGGGCTGCTGCTCGGCGCCGGTCTGCCCGCCCTGTTCGCCCTCGGTCTGCGCTCCCTGGCCGCCGGTTCCGACGTCGCCGCGGACGGCACCGTGACCCGCCGCCCGCTCGCGGTGGCCGGGGCTGTGGCATGTTTTGCAATCATCGTGATCGCGATCGTCGTCGGCATCCTGTTCGTGATGTCCGATTTCCTGAACCACACCTTCGGTATCGAGCTGTTCTGACGCCGATCACCGCGAGTCGAGAGGAAGTCCTCCCGTGAGTACCCCGGTCAAGCCGACCTTCCCCATGTCTGTGGTCAAGTGGCTTCGCGCCGGCTACCCGCAAGGCATCCCGCCCAAGGACCGCATCCCGCTGGTGGCGCTGCTGGCCCGCAAGCTGACCGCCGAGCAGATCGGCGAGGTCGCCGTCGAACTGGCGGAGGCACGCGCCGAGTTGACCGACCCGGACGCGGCCGCCGCCCACATCACCGAGGCGGAGATCGCCTCCTACATCGCCGACCTCACCCGGACCGTCCCCTCCGAGGTCGACGTCATCCGGGTCGGCCGGGTGCTGGCCGCGGCGGGCTGGCCGCTGGCCGACGAGCATCGCCTGGCCACCGGATTCGGCCCCGACGAGACGTCCGTCGCGGACGCGGCCGCCGAAGCGGAAACGGATGCCGCCGCCCCGGACGCCGGTCCGTGAATCGGCCGCAGTTCCTCACCTCGATCATCGGGTGGCTGCGGAAGGGCTATCCGAACGGGGTTCCGGAACAGGACTACGTCCCGCTGATCGCGCTGCTGTGCCGGCGGCTCTCGGACGAGGAGGTGGTCGCGGTGACGGATGCGCTCATCGAGCAGGGTCAGGCGCCGATCGACCGCGTCGAGATCGGCGTGCTGATCACCCGGCTCACCGACGAGATGCCGCTCGAGTCCGACATCGCCAGGGTCAGCGAGCACCTGACGACTGGCGGCTGGCCGCACGAGGACCCCTCGATCCCGTCCTGACAGGGCAACGTGTACCCGCGCCGCCGTCGGGCCCTTCGGCATCCGAGTAGTCCCGCGACCGAAGCGAGTGGTCGACTACTCGCGTCGGTCCTGCGGAGCCCGCCGAGACTGGAGTCATCCAATCTCGTCGGGTCTGCAGAGGAGTCGTCATGACTGTCCGCGATGAGCATGCCGTGGTGATCGGCGCCGGTGTGGGCGGGTTGCTGGCGGCCCGGGTGCTCAGCGATTTCTACGCCAGGGTGACCGTCGTCGAGCGGGACCAGCCCGTCACCGAGCCGACCGCCCGGCGGTGCGTGCCGCAGGGCCGCCACGCGCATGCGCTGCTCGCCCGGGGCGGGGCCGTGATGGAGGAGCTGTTCCCCGGGTTCATCGGCGAGCTGGTCCAGTGCGGCGCTATCACCGGGGATGTTCTCGCCAACTTCCGGTGGACGCTGAGCGGGCACCGGCTGGCTGCGGGCCGCTCCGGCATCCCGGGTGTCTGTGGGAGCCGACCGCTCGTCGAGTGGCAGCTGCGCAACCGGGTGCGGGCACTGCCCGGGGTCACCATCACCGACCGGTGCGCTGCGCTCGGTGTCACCACCGACCCGAGGCGCCGGACCGTCACCGGGCTGAAGGTGAGCCGCACCGCCGACCGGGCCGCCGACGACGTCGTCGACTGCGACCTCCTCGTCGATGCCTCCGGGCGCAGCTCACAGACCCAGGCCTGGCTCGAGTCGCTCGGGTACCCGAGACCGGACCAGGACAGTCTCACGATCGAGCTCGCGTACGCCACCCGACACTACCGGCGCCGGCGCACCGACCTCGGCGGCGATCTCGGAATCGGCGTCGGCGCGACACCCGAGGCGCCGCGGGGTGGCGTGATCCTTGCGCAGGAGGACGACGGCTGGATCGTGACCCTCGCCGGGTACGGCGCCGACGAACCACCGCTGGACCCCGCCGGATTTACCGAGTACGCGGCATCGCTCCCCGCGCCCGACTTCGGCGCTCTGATCGCCAGTGCCGAACCTCTCGACGACCCGGTCCGCTATCGGATCCCCACCGCGGTGCGCCGCCACTTCGACGCCGCGAGGCTGCCCGCGCACTACGTTCCGTTCGGCGACACGATCTGCTGCTTCGATCCCGTCTACGGCCAGGGCATGAGTGTCGCGGCGGCCGAGTCGCTCATGCTGCGCGAGAGTCTCGACACGAACCGGACGCGGCCGGTCAGGTCGTTCCTGCGGGCGGCGGCCCCGCTGCTCGACGATGCCTGGCAGACGTCCTGCGACACCGATCTGCGCATCCCGACGGTCGCGGGCACCCGCACCCGGCGAACGCGGATGGCCAACGCGTACACGGCCCGCGTGCACCGGGCGGCCGCGGCCGATCCCGAGGTCGGCGCCGCGTTCCTGCGGGTCGTCAACCTGCTCGAGCGGCCCACGTCTTTGCTGCGGCCGCAGATACTGGCGCGGGTGCTCCGGGAGAACCGTCCGTCGACCCGAACCCGCGACGTCCCGGTCCCGGTGCCGGACAGGCTCCGGGCCTGACCGCGGCGCCGCGCACCACCCCCGCTCTCGCGACCCCCGCTCTGGCAGCATTGAGCCGGTGAGTTCGATGCTGCAGACCCTGCCCGTCCCGTCCGGCGCCCGGGCCGCCGAGGTGCTGCCCCGGCTGGCCCGGGCGCTCGACGGCGACGGCCCCGCGCTGCTGCCGGTACCCGCCGACGACGCCCTCGAGCGCGCGCGCCTGACCGAGAGCCTGCGCCCCGGCGAACCCGTCGACGAATCGGTCGCGCTGGTCGTGGCCACCTCCGGATCCACCGGCGTCCCCAAGGGCGCCCTGCTGAGCGCGGCCGCACTGCGGGCCAGCGGTGAGGCCACCCATGCGCGGATCGGCGGCCGGGGCGGGTGGCTGCTGGCGCTGCCCGCGCACCACATCGCCGGGATGCAGGTGCTCGCCCGGTCCGTGCTGGCCGGCACCGAGCCCGTGATCATGGACGTGACGGGGGGGTTCGACCCGGCCGCACTGCCCGCCGCGGTCGCGCGGATGGCCGGGCCCAGGCGGTACACCTCGCTGGTGCCCACCCAACTGATCAAGGCGCTCGAGGTACCCGAGGCCTGCGCGGCGCTGGCCGAACTGGACGCCGTGCTGCTCGGCGGCGCCGCCACCCCGGCTCCCGTCCGGGCTCGGGCGGAGGCCGCGGGCATCACCGTGGTGCGCACCTACGGGATGAGCGAGACCTGCGGCGGCTGCGTGTACGACGGCGTCGCCCTCGACGGAGTGCGGGTGCGCGTCGAGAACGGCCGGGTGCTGCTCGGCGGCCCGACGCTGGCGTCGGGCTACCGCGGCCTGCCGGATCACCCGGCCTTCGCCGAGCCGGGCTGGTTCCGCACCGACGACGCGGGCACGCTGACCGACGGCGTGCTGACCGTGACCGGACGACTCGACGACGCCATCTCCACCGGCGGCCTGACGGTGGTCCCGCAGGTGGTCGAGGCCGCGCTGGCCAGCCATCCCGCGGTCGCCGAGTGCGCGGTGATCGGCCTGCCGGATTCGCGTCTGGGCCAACGGGTTGCGGCGGTGGTGGTACCGGTCGCCGGCACCGAGCCGACGCTCGCACAGCTGCGCGCCCACGTCGAGACCACGCTGGACGTCACCGCCGCCCCGCGCGAGGTGCACCTGGTCGACGTCCTGCCGCTGCGGGGACCGGGCAAGGTGGACCGGCGGGGGCTCGTCGCCCGGTTCGGCGGTCCCGCCGCGCCCTGAACGGCGAGCTCTCCCCGGCGACGGCGGCCGCATGCGCGACGCAAGTGCCGCGCAAGGCCCGCCCCGCACAGTGGTCCCGACACCGAAGGAACCCTTCGACGTAAGGACACCCATGAACCTCTCCGCTCCCCCCGCCATCGAGGCGGTGGGGCTGGTCAAGCGATTCGGCGACCACACCGCGGTCGACGGCGTCAGCCTCACCGTCCCCACCGGCGCCGTCTACGGCGTGCTCGGGCCGAACGGCGCCGGCAAGACCACCACGATCCGCATGCTCGCCACCCTGCTGCGCCCCGACGCGGGCGAGGCCCGCATCTTCGGCCACGACGTGGTCCGCGAGCCCAACGCAGTCCGCTCGCTGGTCGGCGTCACCGGCCAGTACGCCTCGGTGGACGAGGACCTCACCGCCACCGAGAACCTGATGATCTTCTCCCGACTGCTCGGGCTCTCCCGCGCCGATGCCCGCCGCAAGTCGGCGGAACTGCTCGAGGAGTTCGACCTCGCCGAAGCCGCGACCAAGGCGCTCAAGTACTTCTCCGGCGGCATGCGCAGGCGACTGGACCTGGCGGCCAGCCTGATCGCGCACCCGCCGCTGCTGTTCCTCGACGAGCCGACCACCGGGCTGGACCCGCGCACCCGCGCCCAGATGTGGGAGACCATCCGCCGTCTCGTCGCCGAGGGTTCGACGGTCCTGCTGACCACCCAGTACCTCGACGAGGCCGACCAGTTGGCCGACCGGATCGCGGTGATCGACCGCGGCGAGGTGATCGCGGACGGCACCGCCGACGAGCTCAAGGCCTCGGTCGGCGTGTCCTCGCTGCAGCTCAAGGTGGTCGACCGGGCCCACACCGAACAGACCCGGATGCTGCTGGCCGAGTCGCTCGGGGTCGAGGTCGCCGTCACCCCCGAGGCGGGCCGGCTCACCGCCCCGCTGACCGATCCCTCCGTCACCCCTGAACTGCTGATCCGGTTGCGCGAGCACGGAATCGCGGTCGACGAGATCACCGTCAGCAAGCCGAGCCTCGACGAGGTCTTCCTCACCATCACCGGACACGGCGCGGACCAGGTCGACCCCGCAGCGGAGTCCGGCACCGAACGGAGCGTCGCATGACCACCACCACCCTCGCACCCGGCACCGGGCGCACCGACACCCGTCCCCCGACAGCGCCCACGGCTCGGTCGATCAGCCTCGGCCAGTCCGTCACGAACTCGCTGACCATGGCCTACCGCGGCCTGCTCAAGGTGAAGCACAACCCCGAGCAGCTCTTCGACGTGGTCATCCAGCCGGTGATCTTCACGGTGATGTTCACCTACATCTTCGGCGGCGCGATCTCCGGTGACGTGGCGTCGTACCTGCCGATCATCATCCCCGGAATCCTCGTGCAGACCGTCATCACCGCCTCCATCGTCACCGGCACCCAGCTGCGTGAGGACATGGACAAGGGCGTCTTCGACAGATTCAAATCCCTTCCCATTGCCCGTATCTCGCCGCTCGCGGGTGCGCTGCTCGCCGACGTCGTCCGCTACGGCATCGCCACGACGATCACCTTCGTGGTGGGAATCGCGATGGGCTACCGGCCGGGTGGCGGCGTGGTCGGAGTGGTCGCGGCCGGTCTGCTGGTGATGGTGTGCGCGTTCTCGATCAGCTGGATCTTCGCCCTGATGGGCGTGCTGATGAGCAAGGCCTCCTCGGTGCAGGGCATCTCGATGCTCGTCCTGTTCCCGCTGACGTTCATGTCCAACGCCTTCGTACTTCCCGACACCATGCCCGGCTGGATGCAGGCGTTCGTGAATGTCAACCCGGTCTCGCACGTGGTGACCGCCGTCCGAGAACTGGTCAACGACGGGCATGCCGGCATCCACGTGGTGTGGGCACTGCTCGGCGCCGCGGCCGTCGTCGCGGTGATGGCCCCGCTGACCGTGCGGATGTACATGCGCAAGACCTAGCAACACGGCGGCCGGTGCCCGGGTGGGCACCGGCCGCCGCCGGCGTTCCACACGGTCAGCCGCGGGCGGCCAGCAGCTCCAGGATCTCGGCGCGCGCTCCGTGGCGCGCCCGCCGGGCGACGGCGGCCAGTTCCGCGTCGACCCGCTCCGCGCCGAGGACCGTGCGCGCCGCGTCCAGGTGCCGCACCTGTTGCATGGACGGGAAGTCCTGACGGGCAGCGACTCTGGCGGACAGGACGAGCAACCGCAGCCCCGCCTCCGGGTCCCGTCCGGTCGCGATGTCGAAGCTGCCCACGGCGCACGCGACCCCACCGGTCTGCGGCAGGTCCGGATAGCCGTCGGGTCCGAGGCGCTGCGCCACCAGGCGCGCGCACAGGTCGACCAGCTCCGAGATCTCCGCGGCGCGGCCGGCGAGCACGTGCGCGGCGACCGCGGCGGCGGCCACCATGAAGGTGAACGGATCGGGGCTCCCCGTCATCGCCGGCCACCCCGCCAGGTCGAGGGCACGGCGGTACCCGCGCAGGCCGGCGTCGACCGCGCCGTCGGCGAGGTCCGCCTCGGCAAACGCGGCGGCGATCGAGGCCGCGCTCTGGTGGTCACCGGACGCCCCCGCTCCTCCGGACGCCGCTCCCGTACCGGACGAGGCGCCCGGCGGCTGCGCACCGTCGAGTTCGCGACGGGCCTCCTCGACTCGTCCCGCACCGACCAGGGCGGCCCCGATGTAGCTGCGCAGTGTGGTGCTCTCCTCGAATGCATGCAGGTCCCAGAGGATCTCGGCGGCCTGCCGGTAGTAGCCGACCGCCTCCCCGTAGCGCGCGGACTGACCGGCCAGGCTGCCGAGGTGCTGACACACCATCGCCAGGCCCCAGACGTCGCCCTCGGCCCGCGCGAGTTCCAGCGCGGCCAGGCCGTCCGCCTGCGACCCGTACAGGTCGCCGTTGTTCTCCCGCAGGTTTGCCCGAGCCATGAAGGCCGCGCTCCGGGCCGACGGATCCGGTGACCGCACCGCGTGAGCGAGCCTGCGCGCCATCCCCTTTCCCGACGGCGGCATCACCATCAACGAACCGTCCAGCCGCAGCGCCGGGTCGATGTCCGTGCGTGTCGCGAGGATCCGGCGCAGCAGGAACCGCGCCACCGCCAGCTGCCTGCTGACCCCGCCGAATGCCAGGTGTGCGCTTGCCATCAGGTAGGTCAGCACGAGGAGGTTCCCCGGCACGTCCTCGGGGCCGTAGGCCCGCGGGTCGATGTCGATGATCCGCGGCGCCAACGCGATCACCTCCGAGTGCGCACCCCGCGAGGACCACAGCGCGCCGAGCACCGGGAACACCGTCAGGGCCGCCCGCCCGTCGCCGACGGACAACGCGTGCCGCAGCGCCGCGAGCAGGTTGTCGTGCTCGGCCTCGACTCGATGCGAGGCGGAAACCTGTGCTCCGCTGAGGAACTCGCGCACCACGGCGAGGCAGAACTCCTCAGCCCAGGCCGAGGTGCGTGCCGCCACCTGGTCCGCCTCCTCCGCGCGCGTCAGTTGCTCGTCGCCGAACTCACGGACCGTCTCGAGCATGTGGTAGCGCAGACCGAACGAGCCGGGACCCTCGACGACGGACAGCATCGACTGGTTCACCAGGCCCTCGAGGGCCGCGGCGACGTCGGTCACCTCGCCCCATCCCGCCACGGCGGCGGCCCCGTCGAGGGTGAAACCCGCCGGGAACCGGCACAACCGGCGCAGCGCCGCCCGCTGGTCGGGTTCGAGCAGGTTCCAGCTCCACTCGATCACCGCGTGCAGCGTGCGATGGCGTTCGGGCGAGGTCCGGTCGCCGGAACGCAGCAGCGCGAACCGGTCGACGAGCCGGGCGTTGATCTCGGGCACGCTCATCGTGCGCACCCGGGCCGCCGCGAGCTCGATGGCCAGGGGCAGCCCGTCCAGGGTCCGGCACAGCTGGGCCACCTCGACCGGGTCGAGCCGTACCGACGGCCGGACCGCCTGCGCGCGGGCCCTGAAGAGTTCGGTGGCGGGCGATCCGGACTCGTCGATCGTCAACGGCGGCAACGGGTACACCGACTCCGCCGTGATCGCCATCGGCGCCCGGCTGGTGGCCAGCACGGTCAGGTGCTCGCTGGCCGACACCAGGTCGGCCACCACGTCCGCGACGTCGTCGACCAGGTGCTCGCAGTTGTCGAGGATCAGCAACGACGGCCGCGCCGACAGCGCGTCGCGAAGCCGGTCGCGGGCACCGTGCAGCCGGGCCCGCGTCAGTCCGGCACCCGGCGTGACCTCCACCTCGCTGAGCCCGAGCGTGCCGCTGATCGCCGCGACCAGGTCCTCGCCGCTGCGCAGCGAGGACAGCTCGATCAGCGCGACCGGAATCCGCTCCGTGGCACGTGAACCGAGTGCGTGCGCGACCCGGGTCTTTCCCGTCCCGCCCGGCCCGAGGACGGTTACCACCCGCGCGACCTCCATCAGGACCTCGATCGCGGCCAGGTCTGCGTCGCGGCCGAGCAGCAGGTTCGGCGCGGCCCGCAACCCGACGGCGTTCGGAACCTGCCTGGCGCCGCCGGCGCCGGGCCCGTCCGGGCCTGGACGCACCGGGACCGCTGCCCCCAGCTCGCCGGTGAGCACCGCCCGGTTCAGCTCGACGAGCCGCGGTGACGGGTCGGCGCCGAGCCGGTCCACCAGCCGGCCGCGCAGACCGGCGAACACGTCCAGCGCGTCGCCGATGCGGCCGAGCCGGTAGAGCACGGTCATCAGCTGCTCGTGCGCGTTCTCGTCCAGCGGGGCGCGTTCGGCTCGCTCACGCGCCAGCGGCAGCGCCTCGCCCAGATCCCCCGCCGCGACGAGCGCGGCCAGCTCGACCGAGGCCAGCGCGGTCGACCGCGCGGCGGCCTCCGCGCCGAGGTCGCGCGCCAGGTCGCCGTCGGGCAGGTCCGCACCGGGCTCGCCTCGCCACAGGGCCATGGCCCGGCGAACCGTGTCGACCGCCTCGCGGGGTTCGCCCTCGGCGAGCTGCTGCTGCGCCTGCTGTTCCCACACCCGGGCCAGTGTCAGGTCGACCTGGGTTCGGGCGAGCTCGAGTCGGTAGCCGGCGGGACCCATCTCGATCGCGCCCTCGGGCAACGCCGCCCGCAGCCGGGAGATCTGGGTGTGCAGAGCGTTGCTCGGCGAGCGCGGCGGGTCATCGCCCCAGACGTCCTCGATCAGTGCCTGCGCGGTCCGGGCGCGGCCGGGCCGACGGGCCAGCGCCACCAACAGGCTGCGGGCCCGCGCTCCCGGCAGTGGAACGAGGCCGCCGTCGCGGCGCGTCGAGACCTCGCCCAGCAGTGCCACCTCGATGTCTGCGGGCGACCGGGTCGCGGCGACACTCTTATCCGGATTCACCGGCGCCCATGCTAGTGCCCCGCCGGAGTGCGGGCACCCGGTGATCGACGGTCCGTGCCGCGACCCATACGAGTGGGTGCGAGGATCGACGCATGGCTTCTGTCTCCGAATGGATCGAAGGTGCCCGCCCGCGCACCCTGCCGAATGCGATCGCCCCGGTACTGGTGGGGACCGGCGCGGCCGCCTCGATCGGCGGTGCCGTGTGGTGGAAAGCCGTGCTGGCATTGGTGGTCTCGATGTCGCTGATCGTCGGCGTCAACTTCGCGAACGACTACTCCGACGGCATCCGCGGCACCGACGACGAGCGGGTGGGGCCGCTGCGCCTGGTCGGCTCGAAGGTGGCCTCCCCCGCCGCAGTGAAGGGTGCCGCCTTGGGCTGCTTCGCCGTCGCCGCGGTGGTCGGCGTCGTGCTGGCACTGACGTCGGCCTGGTGGCTGATCCTGGTGGGCGCGGTCTGCATCCTCGGCGCCTGGTACTACACCGGCGGCCGGAACCCCTACGGGTACAGCGGGTTCGGCGAGATCGCCGTGTTCGTGTTCTTCGGGCTGGTCGCGGTGTGCGGCACCCAGTTCGTGCAGGCCGACCGGGTGGACTGGGCCGGCCTGGTCGCGGCCGTCGCCGTCGGGTCGTTCTCCAGCGCGGTGCTGGTCGCGAACAACCTGCGTGACATCCCCACCGACACCGAGTCCGGCAAGAACACCCTCGCGGTGCGGCTCGGCGACGCCCGCACCCGAACCCTGCACCTGGTGCTGCTGGCCCTGCCGTTCGTGATGACGCTGGTGCTGGTCGCCCGCACCCCCTGGGCACTGGTCGGGCTGCTCGCGCTGCCGCTGGCGGTCAAGGCGAACGCCCCGGTGCGTTCGGGCGGCCACGGCATGGCGCTGATCCCGGCACTGGCCGGCACCGGGCTGACCATGCTGGTCTGGGGCGCGGTCACCGGACTGGCGCTCGGGCTGGGCTAGTCCGTCAGCCGGCCAAGACAATCCGCCTGCCCTCGTTTTCGATCTGATCGTCCGAGACCAGTTCGAGCGCCAACGGGGGATCCCTTGCGCGCGCCTGTGACGGCCGTTACATTCTGCCTCCATACATATCGATACAGAATGTAACGACTAACCCTACGGAGGCTCGCTTGCCGACACCGACACGGATCACCCGCAAGTCCGCCGCGGCCCTCGCCTTCACCACACTGGCGGCTGTCGGAGCAGGCGCACCGCAGGCGGCCGCGGACCCGCCCGGAATCGACTCCTACTACGCGCAGACCGGCTGGGCGACCCTGCACGGCGACGCCGGCAACCGCAAGGCAGTCCCCGTCTCACCGGGCGACGAGTACACGTCCGCCTGGTCCGGACTGGCCGATGCGTCGGTGCTCACGGCCCCGGTGGTCGGCCCGGACGGGACCACGTATGTCACCACCGGACTCGGCCCCGGCCGGTCGAACCTCTACGCGTACGCGCCCGACGGCACGTTGCGGTGGCAGTCCCCCGCATGGCAGAACGCCGACGACTTCGACAGCTGCGCCGTCCTGCAGAGTCCGCTGGTAGCCCGCAACGGCGACCTGTACGTCAGTGACTGCAACCAACTTTGGGCGTTCCGCCCGGACGGCCAGGTGAAGTGGACGATCGCGTTGCCCGACGCGGTCCCCGGTTCGCCGTGGCAGGAACCCGGCCGGGCGACCCCGTTCCGGCCGCTGGTCACCGCCCAGTTCCTCGCCGACGGCTCCGTCATGGGCATCACGACCTGGAACAAGGCGGTGGTGGTCGACCCCGAGACCGGAGCATTGCGGGCACCCGTGACCCAGTTGCCGGCCACCGCTGCGCCGGCGGCAAGCCAGCCCCAGCCCCCCACTCTCCTCGGCGGCGGACTGCTCGATCCCGAACTCAGGGCCCCGGCCTGGGAACTGTTCTGGGGCGGCACCATGCCACAGGGCAACACGCCGTCGGTGTCGGACAAGACCGGCCGGATCTTTGCCGTCGCATCGGACATGACGCAGGGGTACGTCTACGGAATCGACTATGCCCCCGGCGCGAACGGTGCGCCGGGTGGGTTCACGCTCGCCTTCAGCGCACCCGTCGGTTCGGGCAGCGGTTCGAGTCCGACCATCTCCTCGGACGGTAGCGCCGTCTACGTGACCGACAACGCCGGAATCCTCTACGCGGTCGAGAGCAACGACGGAGCGGTCCGTTGCACCGCCGACGCGGGCAGCAACGGTGGCTCGCCGACCGCCGCCCCGGACGGGCACATCTACCTGCTCGGCGACCAGGGCAAGAGCCTGACGTCGTACGACGGGCAGTGCCGGCGACTGTGGAGTGGCGACTACTCTGCGCTCGCGAAGGAGACGCTGCCGACCAGCCCGACGCTCGGGGAACCCGCCTGGATCGTCGGCGGGCCGCCGACGATCACGGACAACGGGCTACTCGCACCGATCTCGCTCGGCTACAACGTCCCGCTCGGTCCCGGCGCCGCTCCGTTCGTGGCAACGGACTTCCGGCTCGTGAAGATCAACCCGGCGAACGGCACGATGGAGAAGGTTCTCGCGCCACAGGCCGGTGAGAGCGACGGGTTCACTGTCCCGAACACGATGAACGACCTCGTCGTCGTCGGGTACGGCGCGATCGGAACCTCCTCGGTCGAACCCGCCCGTGCGGCAATCGATCCGCGGTTGCCCGAGGGACACAAGATGCCCCCGCTCCGCGGCGGTGTCGAGGCCTTCCTCCCCGTCGGCGCCCCGGGGGCCGGGTCGTCCGGATCGAGTGGCTCGTCGGGGTCGAATGGGTCGTCCGGCAGTGCGGACATCGGCAGCATCTTCGGCAGCTGACCGTCCACCACGACATCGACTGCGGCTGACCGTCCGTGTGCACCGGCACACGGACGGTCAGGACCGATCTGATGTCACAGCGCCGAGCAGACGAACGGCGCCACCCCGGCGTACATGTTGTCGAACGGGTTGGCGTCCACGCCCGCCGCGAACGCGGCGGCCCCGACGGGGTTGAGGATCAGCGCGTTGGAGCGGGTGTCGTGGTCGTAGGCCACGCTGCGCCCGGGTGCGATCTCCGGCGCGAACTCGCGCGCACCGAAGGTCAGCGGGATCTGGACCAGGGTGCTCACGCCGCGCACCGGCGCCGACCCGACGTTCGTCACCGTCGTGAGGACGTGCGCGGTGGTGCGCCAGTCGGCCGGGCCGGTCCCCGTCGTCAGGCAGCGGTAGCCGACCGACACCGCGAGGTCTCCGATCCCCACGCTGCCGGCGCTCGACGCGGCAGCACTGCCGGCGGCCGCCGTGACCGTGACTGCCGCCATCGCCGCCGCGACGGCAAATGCTCCTCGAGCGTGCACGGCGACCTCCGGGTGGTTGGCGACCTGTCCTAGTGGTGTGTCGTCGCCGGTCCGGTCAGCGTTTCGCGGACGGGAACACCGCGGTGAGCACGAAGTTCACGACGGAGATGATCAGGGCACCCCACACCGCCGTCCAGAATCCCTCGACGGAGATGCCCCAGTCGGTGGACGCGGTGATCCACGAGGTCAGCATCAACATCAGCGCGTTGATCACCAGCGTGAACAGGCCGAGGGTGAGGATCAGCAGCGGCAGCGACAGCAACTGCACCAACGGCTTGACGAAGGCGTTGACGACGGTGAACACCAGCGCGATGAACAGCACCACCCACAGCCCCGAGTAGTCACCCGACGGGGTGGCGATGTCGATGCCGTTCACCCACTGCGCGGCCAGCCAGATCGCGACAGCGTTGATCACCAGACGTATCAGAAAGCTCATGCCCAGGATGCTAATCCGCCGTCGACGTATCCCCGGTGTGCAGAGTCACCGCCCGTCCCAAATCACAGTCGCCACCGAGCTGTTGTCCTGCCGATGTTCACCGTCTCGCCACCACTCTGCGCGGAATCGGACAACCGGAAGTGTGAGCCTCACTTGAGCCGATTCGGGCGATTGATCACGTTTCGGGACGACGAGCGTCCTGGAGCCCTTCTGAGATGAGTGGTGGTACCGGTGCGTCGCAAGGTGTGTCTGTTCGGTGTCGACGGAGTGCGCGCGGACATCGCGCTCACGGAGCGAGGCATGCCGTGGCTCGCGAAGCTTGCCGACGCGGGCCGTCGGCACGAGATGACCGTCGAGCCACCCACCCTGTCGGGCCCGAGCTGGTCCACGATCCTGACGGGTGCCTCGTACCCGGAACACGGGGTGCTCGACAACAGCTTCGTCGGCAAGCGCCTGGCCGCCCACCCCGACCTGCTGAGTCGAGCCTTCTACGCCGACCAGACGACGACCACATTCGCGGCTGCGAGCTGGCCGCCGCTCGTCGCCGCCGGAGGGCTCGGGCCAGTCGTCCACGAGCGGCGCGAGCAGGCGGTCGCCGGCCTGCATCGCGTGGTGGTGCGCGACGGAGAGACCAACGGGTACCCGGAGGCCGACGCCCAGATCATGGCCCAGGCTCGGTGGATGCTCGTCAACGAGGGGCCGGACGTCAACTTCGTCTACTTCTGCTCGGCCGACGATGCCGGGCACTTGCACGGCGCCCGGTCCGACGAGTACGGCGTCGCCCTTGCGCTCGTGGACTCGCACCTGCGGACCCTGACGGAATGCATCGCTGCCCGGGCCGAATCCCTGGACGAGGACTGGCTCTTGGTCGTCACCACCGATCACGGCCACCTCGACTCCGGGGGGCACGGCGGCGCAAGTGACGAGGAGCGAGCATCATTCGTCGTCACCCACCGGTTCGGGCGCCCCGATGTCGAGTGGCCGGACCGTGTCGAGCCGGCCGAACTGACGCCACTGATCCTCGACTACCTGAATCAGTAAGTCCTGTCCGCCATTTCGCTCCCTATTCACCTGACGGACAGCAATCCTCAACCACGGCACCACATTCGGTCCACCTCTGCTGGCTAATTTCTCCTGGTACCCGAAAAGTCCGTTGTGCGGCTTTTCCATTGACTGAGGAGTACCCCTTGCTCTCGCTCGTAGCACTCGACATGGCCGGCACCACCATCGACGAGGGCGGTGCCGTGTACGCATCGCTGAAGAAGACCGTCGAGGCCGTGACCCGGACGACCCTCAGCGAGGAGCAGTTGCGGTCGGCGATGGGCGCGAACAAGCGCGACGCCATCCGGGCCTTCCTCGACGAGTTCGGCATGGACTCCTCGACGGCGACCGTGGAACAGATGTACCAGGACTTCCGGGTCGAACTGGTGTCGGCGTACGCCGCCCATCCGCCGAAGGCACTGCCGGGTGTCGAGGACGCGTTGGCCCGCCTTCGCGCCAACGGCATTCGGGTCGCGCTGACCACCGGCTTCAGCCGCTCGATCGCGGCACTGATCCTCGACAACATCGGCTGGACGGTCGGCGAGGGCCCGGAGCACACCGTGGACCTCGTGGTGACGGCCGACGACGTCGCCGCGGGCAGGCCCGCGCCGGACCTGGTCCTGCACGCGATGAAGGTCTTCGGCATCGAGGACCCGCAGCAGGTGCTCTCGGCCGGTGACACCGAGCTGGACCTGGTCTCCGGCACGAATGCAGGCGCGCGCTTCGTGGTCGCCGTCAGCACCGGTGCGCAGTCCGTCGAGTTGCTGCAGACCTTCCCCCACACGGACGTCTGCGACGTGCAGGACCTGCCCGAGCTCCTCGGCGTCTGACGCCGGCGTCAGCACCGAACACGGAATCGTCATGTCTCGATCAATGTCACAAGATCAGTTCGACCTGGCGGTGGTCGGGTCGGGCATCGTCGGCCTCGCCCATGCGGCCCTCGCCCTGGACCGGGGGCTCCGCGTCGTGGTCGTCGAGCGTCACGACCGTCCGGTGGGCGCGTCGGTCCGGAATTTCGGGCACGTCGGCATCACCGCGCAGAGCGGGGAGGGCCTCGCGTACGCGAAGGCCGGGCGCAGGCACTGGCTGAACTTCGGTGCCCGCGCGGGGTTCTGGGTCGGCGAGCTGGGCACGCTGGTGGTGGCCCGGGCGGACGACGAGGTGGAACTGTTGCGGGAGTTCGCATCCCAGCGCGACGGAGACGTCGCGCTGCTGGACCGCGACGCGGTTTCACGGCATGCCTCGATCAAGGACCCGGCATTGCGGGGCGGCGCCCTGTTCACCGAGGACGTCCGGGTCAGCTCCCCCGAGGCCATCCCCGCGCTGGCCCGCTACCTGTCCGAGGAAGGTGTCGAGTTCCAATTCCGGACCAACGTCACCGGCCTTGACGAGGGTGTGGTGTACACCAGCAGGGGCGAGATCCGGGCCACCGAGATCGTGGTTGCCGTCGGACACGACACCGACATGCTCAGCCCGAGCACGGCCGAAGAGATCGACCTGCAGCGCTGCTCCCTGCACATGCTCGAACTCGACTGCCCGGCAGGCTCGCACTTCGACCCTGTGCTGCTCACCGGGCTGTCCGTGCTGCGCTACAAGGGACTGAGCGGATGTGCTGCGGCACAGGAGGTCCGGGCCCGAATCGAACGGACAACACCCGACCTGTTCGAACTCCTGGTGAACCTCAAGATGTCACAACGCCCCAACGGCCGGCTCGTCGTCGGCGACACCCACGTCTACGGACACACCCACGACCCGTTCCGCGACGAGGCCATCGACGACGTGCTGCTGCGCGAGTTCCGGCAGCTGCTGGGCACGGACCTGACCGTGCGCCGACGTTGGACCGGCGAGTACGCCTCGTCCACGCAGGTCGACTTCCTGATCGCCGAGCCCACGCCTCGGGTCCGCTACGTCAGCGTCACCAACGGCACCGGCATGACCACCGCGTTCGGGCTCGCAGAGCACGTGCTCGAGGCCGCGCTCACACCTGCCGCGGCCCGCTGAACACCACGCCCACAACCTTCGCAGACGAGAGAAAGCACTATGAAGCGTCCCAATTCGAGATCGGTCCTCGTCGCGCTCGCCGCGGCCGTGACCCTGTCCCTGACCGGTTGTTCCGCCACCGGTGACACGTCCT
Organism: Rhodococcus sp. P4_C10; assembly: GCF_056402135.1. NCBI lineage: Bacteria > Bacillati > Actinomycetota > Actinomycetes > Mycobacteriales > Nocardiaceae > Rhodococcus > Rhodococcus sp. P4_C10. The sequence goes on from NZ_JBFUHZ010000016.1 coordinate 207,097, forward strand.
CGGACGGATGGCGCACCGCCGAGTCCGCGGCGGCCGGTGGCGGCATGGACGCCCTGATCGAGGCTGCCCAGGCCGAGGGCAAGTTGAATGTGATGGGGCTGTACCCGACCTGGGCCAACTACGGCGAACTGCTCGACGCGTTCTCGGCGAAGTACGGCATCGAGGTCGTCAACGACACCTCGCAGGGCACCAGCCAGGACCAGGTCAACGCGATCGAACAACGCATAGGCCAGGACCGCTCGCTGGACTACCTCGACACCGGCATCCCGTTCGCCGACGCCGCCGCCGCCAAGGGCCTGCTGGCCTCCTACACCCCCGTCGGCGCAGCTCGACTGCCGGCCGCCCTGCACCAGCAGGACCGGCAGTGGACGAGCCAGTACGGCGGCTACATGAGCATCGGCTGCGACGCCTCCCGGGTGCGTACCTGCCCGACCTCCTTCGCCGCACTCGCCGACCCGCAGTACCGGGGCCAGGTGGCGGCACTGGAGGACCCACAGACCGGGAACATGCAGTTCAACGCAGTCTGGGCGATGTCGCTGGCCAACGGCGGTTCCCTCGACGACATCACCCCCGGCATCGAGTTCATCGGCTCGCTCGTGCGCAACGGCAACCAGGCCCCGGTGACGCCGAACACCGGCACCATCGAGCGAGGCGAGACCCCGATCGTGGTGGCATGGGACTACACGAACATCGCCTCCGCGGAAGAACTGAGGTCCGCCGGCATCCCGTTCGAGGTACACGTACCCACCGATGCCCTGTGGTCGGAGTACTACGCGGCCTCGATCAACGCCGACGCCCCGAACCCGGCTGCCGCGAGGCTCTGGATGGAGTACATCTTCAGCGACGAGGGCCAGAACATCTTCCTCGCCGGCAAGACCCGTCCGGCCCGGATGGAGGAGATGCGGGCGTCGGGCACCCTGGACCCGACCGCCGAGGCGGCGCTGCCGCCGGTCACCGGTGCCGCGACGCTGGCCTCCGCAGCCCAGCGGGAGGCCGCCAAGAAGACCCTGAACGCCAACTGGGACGAGACGGTCAACAGATGAGTCCGCAGCCTCGGGTGGGCCGGCTGCCGGCCGCACTGCAGGGGATCTCGGGCCTGATCCCCTTCCTCGCCTTCACCGCTGTCTTCCTGGGGCTGCCCCTCGTCGGCCTTGTCGTCTCGGCCTTCCTGATCACCGACCCCGACAACCCACGGTCGAAGGTGTTCTCGCTGGACAACTTCCGGGCCAGCTTCACCGGCTCGGCGGGTGACGCAATGCTCACCAGCCTCGGTGTCAGCCTGATTGCCGCTACCATCGCCACCGTCCTCGGCGTCCTGCTCACCCAGGCGATCGTGTACACCGGCTCCGAACGCCTGCAGAAGGTCACCACGGTGCTCTCGAGCGTGCTCGCCAACTCCGGCGGGGTCAGCCTGGCATTCTCGTTCATCGTCGTGCTGGGCAGCACCGGGGTGCTCACCAGTCTGTTCAACCTGAACGAGACCTCCTTCAGCCTGTACAGCGCGGCCGGACTGGTGCTGATGTACCAGTACTTCCTGATCCCGACGATGGTCATGGTCAGCTACCCGACCATGGCCGCGCTGCGCCAGGAGTGGAAGGACGCGGCCGCCGCCCTGGGCGCGACGCCACGGCAGTTCTGGCGCACCGTGGGCGTCCCGATCGTGCTGCCGGCGGTGACCAGTGGCTTCGTGCTGCTCTTCGGCGCCTCGCTGGCCACCCACGTCTCGGCTGCGGCCCTGGTCGGGGGCGCGGGCTTCTCGCTGATCACCCTCAAGATCGCCGGCGCCCTGTCCGGCGGCAACGCCGCGGGCCTCGAGAACGTGGCGATGGCCATGAGCGTGAACCTGGTGCTCATCGCGGCGGTGACGCTGCTGGCGTACCTGCCGCTGCAACGAAGGAGCCGGGCATGGCTGTCGTAGACGAGCGGCCGGCCCCGAGCCTCCTCGACGCCGATGTGGTACCCCCGGTCGCACGGCCGGTGCCGGACGCCACGGCCTCACGCCGGCCACGGCTGCCTCGGTTACCGCGGATCGTGCGGGTACCGCGGGCGGCGGCGTGGGGACTGATCGCCGTCGTCGCGCTCTACTTCGCGGTGCCGATGATCGCCTCGCTGCAGTACAGCGTGTGGTTGCCGAACCGGGGCTGGACGTTCGCCGCGTACCTCGACGCGTTCTCCTCGAACGGGGTGATGACGGCGCTGGTGTTCTCCGTCGGGCTGGCACTGGTCTCGGTCGCGGGCCTGGTCGGGCTGCTGGTACCGACGATGGTCTACGTCCACCTGCGGGCACCGCGGTTTCGCGCCCTCGTCGAGGTGATCTGCACGCTGCCGCTGGTGATCCCGGGGATCGCGCTGGTTGCCGGAATCACGGCAACGCTCAAGTACGGCTCGAGCTTCGGACGCGGGTCGGCCCCGGCCGCCGTCAGCCAGTTCCTCCAGCACCCGAGTTTCCCGATCGTTCTGGTCGGCACCTACATCGTGATGCTGCTGCCCTTCACCTATCGGGTCCTCGACGCCGCGTTGACCGCCGTCCCGCTGCGCACCCTGATGGAGGGCGCACGTAGCCTCGGCGCCCCGACCCGGACCGCCATGGTCACCGTCCTGCTGCCGAACATCGTTCCGGCGCTGTGGTTCTGCCTGTTCTTCGGGCTGTCCGCCGGGATGGCGGAGTACACCGTCTCCGCCACCCTGGGCTACCACACACTGTCCGTCGAGCTACTGACGCTGGCCGGCAACAACTTCCGCAGCTCCATCTCGCTGTCGCTGCTCGTCACCCTGCTCAGCTGGGCCCTGATGATCGTCGTCATGCTCAGCGCCACCCGTGCCACCAAGGCCAGGAAGGTACACCCGTGAGAAACCACTTCAGCCCACACCACGGGGCCGGCGCCGAGGTCGAATACGTCGGCGTCACCAAGAAGTTCGGAGACAACACCGTCCTCGACAGCCTCGACCTGCGGATCGAGCCGGGCGAGTTCGTCGCACTGCTCGGCCCATCGGGATGCGGGAAGACCACCGCGCTGCGCATCCTCGGCGGGTTCGAGACGGCGACCACCGGAATCGTGAAGATCGCCGGTGCGCCGGTGACCGACGTGCCCGCGCACCGCCGCGGCGTCGGGATGGTGTTCCAGTCCTACAGCCTGTTCCCACACCTGACCGTCGCACAGAACATCGCGTACGGGCTCGCGCTGCGGAAGGCACCGCGTGCCGAGAGAACCGCACGGGTACGCGAGTTGCTCGACGTCATCGGCATGCGCGGCTTCGACGACCGGTACCCAGCCCAGCTCTCCGGCGGACAACAGCAGCGGGTGGCGCTGGCGCGGGCACTGGCCACGAGCCCGGGAATCCTGCTGCTGGACGAGCCTCTCTCGGCCCTGGACGCCCAGGTGCGGGCTTCGCTTCGCGAAGAAATCCGGCAGATCCAGCTCCGACTGGGGGTGACTGTGCTGTTCGTGACCCACGACCAGGAGGAAGCACTGGCGATGGCCGACCGAGTGGCCGTGATGCGCGCCGGCCGGATCGAGCAGATCGCGACCCCCACAACGCTGTACAACGATCCCGCCACCGAGTTCGTCGCCACCTTCGTGGGGACCACCAATGTTCTGGAGATTCCTCGCGGCGCGCCGATTCCGAGCGTGTGGCAGCCGCGGCGGTCGCAGTCGCCAGACAAGTTGTTCGTCCGGCCGGAGGCATTGAGCTGCGAACCCAGCGCCTCCGGAGCGGGTGAGGTGGTGGGGCATCTGTTCATGGGGTCGACCACGCGCGTCACCGTCCGAACCGGCGTCGGCGAGCACCCGGTGCGGATCGACCTGCCGTCCCACCTGGCCATGGCAACCCCGGTAGGTCAACGGGTCGACATTCACCTGCGCAGGCGGCCGGCGCTGAGGGAAGACGCCGCGGGGAATGCCGTCGCCACACCCGAACTCGTGGCTGTGAGCTAGTCGACCGTCGCTGCCATACTCGAGTCGGATACTGCGCCTGCCGACCGACGACAGCAGGACGAGCAGCCGAGAGGTGGCGCCACACATGCTGATCCGTCCTGCAACCGACAGTGACCTCGCCCTGCTGCCCGCAATCGAGGTGGCGGCCGGTGAGGCCTTCCGCGCGCTCGGCATGGACGCCGTGGCCGACGACGCACCCCCGACCGTCGAGGAACTGGCGGCGTACCAGGTCGACGGCCGGGCCTGGGTCGCGGTCGACGCCACGGACCGCCCCGTCGGCTACGCGCTGGCCCTGGAGGTCGACGGCGGGGCCCATCTCGAGCAGGTCACGGTGCACCCCGCGGCGGCCGGGCACCGGATCGGCTCGGCCCTGATCGACGAGGTGGACCGCTGGGCGGCCGGGCACGGGCTGGCGTGGCTGACCCTGACCACCTTCGTCGACGTCCCCTGGAATGCGCCGTACTACCACCGACTCGGGTTCCGGGCGATGGCGGCGGAGACGTTGCCGGCCGGGTTGCGGTCGATCCGCGGGCACGAGCGCGCGCACGGTCTCGACGCCTGGCCGCGGGTCACCATGCGGCGCGCGGCCGGCGGCACCGGGTAGGCGGGCCGGGATTGCCCCAGGTGGTACCGACCGGCGCGGGCGCGTAATACTGGGAGGGTCGTCCGGCACCGGAGTTCGAGCGCACGGGAGTCCGGGCGTGTGATCACCGAGGGCAAGGAGCCCATCATGAGCACACTCGTCATCGTGCGATTCCTCGTTGCGGACATGTCGACGGCCAAGAAGACCCTCGCCGACAACGCGGCACTGCTCGAAGAAATCGGCACCGAGGCCAAGAAGAGCGGCGCCCTGCACCACCGGTTCGCGGAGGGCATCGGCGAACTCGTCGCGATCGACGAATGGGACTCCGTCGAGGCCTTCCAGGACTTCTTCGACGACAACCCGAAGATCGCCACCGTCACCAAGAAGGCCGGCGCCCAGATGCCGCCGTCCCTGGAGTTCCTCGCCGGCGTCGAGGCCGCGGGCGCCTTCTGACCGGGCGGGCCCGGTCCTAGGCCGCGCGGTCGAGCAGCGCGAGTATCCGGCCCCGCAGCTCGGCGGGTGTCAGGTGTCGGGCGACCACCGCGGCCGCGTCGTCGTCGCCCCCACGGACGACGCCCAGCAGCAGGTGCTCGGCGCCGATGTGACCGTCCTTGCGGGCCAACGCCTCTCGCAGTGACAGCTCGATCGCCTTCTTCGCACCCGGGGTGAACGGGATGTGCCCGGTCCCCTTCAGCCCGAACCAGCCGCGCCGCTCCGTGGTCTCCGCCGACTCCGCGCGGTCGAGCGCGTCCTCGCCGAAGGTGGCGTCGAGGCTCTCCCGCACCGCGTCGAGGTCGATGCCGATCGACCGCAGCGCCGCCGCGTCCTCCTCACCGAGGGCCTGCCCGCCGCGTCGGCGCGCGACCTCCGCGCGGGTGTCCGCGATCGTGAGTCCGGCGTCGGAGAGGACCGCCCCGAGCGGAGTGCCCGCGGCGCCGACCAGCACGCCGAGCAGGAGGTGCACGACCTCGATCCGGGGCGCCTTCAGCGCTTTGGCCTCGGCCTGCGCGTCGATCACGGCCTCGCGGGCCTGCGTCGTGAACCGTTCGAACATGGGACTACCGCCCTCTCCGGTTGTGCTTCTGGTGGACCGCCTGCCTGCTGACCTCGAGCGACTCCGCGATGGCCTGCCAGGACCAGCCCTGGTCGCGGGCGTTCTGGACCTGGATGGCCTCGAGCCGTTCGAGCAGTCGGCGAAGGGCAAGGACGGCCCGGAGCCCGACCTTCGGGTCGGGACTGCCTGCCGCCGCCGCGAGTGACGTTGCCTCGGTCATGTTGTCAATTTAGATTGACAACATGGGGGCGTCAAGAGAGGTTGACAGATCGGGGTCGGCCGGGACCGCGGCTACGGTGGTGTCCAGCCCACCCGACCTACCCCGAGGAGCCCAGCCGATGTCCGTGTTCGACGCCACCCTGCCCAAGACCGCCACCTCCGCGCTTGCCGCGGCGGGACTCGTCGGCGGCTACGCCGTGGCCCGGCAGACCGAGAACCGGCAACTCGGCGGCGCGGTCCTCGCCGTCGTCGGCGCCGTGTGCACCACCAACTGGGTGCGGACCTCGGGCGCGGCCCGCGGGGCGGCTCTGCTGGGCACCTACGTCGGGGCGTTCGGCGCGTCCCACCCGCTGGCGAAGAAGATCGGCGCCTGGCCGTCCGTCGGCGCCGTCGCCGTCGGTACCGCACTCGTCGCGCAGCTGGTCAGCAAGGGCTGACGCCGCCCCGGGCCCGTCCTACGAGCCCGAGTTGCCGAGAGACTTCGGGGTGATGCGCGCGACGATCGCGTGGATCGAGCCGTCCCGGACCTCGAAGGTCTCGACGATCTCGACGGTCATCAGCCGGGCGCCGGCGATCCCCGCGTCGAGCAGGTAGCGGGTCGACACCACGTCCCCGGACTCGGACATCTCGAGGTCCCGGATGCCCTGGATGACCCGGTACTGCGGGCCGTGCGCGAGGTCCCACGTCATCTGCGAGCCGGAGAACCCGGTCTTGAGGCCCGCCTCGACGCGGGTGGCGCGGGGAGCGAACCGGACGGCGCTCGAGTCGTGGGAGATCAGCGCGTCGATGTAGGCGCGGGCCACCGCCTCCCGGTCGGAGTCGGTGCGTGACGGGTCCGCGGAGATCGCGGGGCCTCCGGCCACGCGGCCGGAGGTCCGCCCGGCGGCGACCAGGGCGACGACGGCGGCCGTGACGGACAGGGTGAGAACTCGGCGGGTGCGCATGCCGCGATCCTAGTGAGCGCCACCCGCGCGGTCCGACGTTCGGTCGACCAGCCGAAGGGGACGCGGTCGAGCCAGGAACGCCGAGTCGGCTCCGCGGCGTGCCGCTCCACTTCGTGCCGGACGTTCTGGGGCATTCGACGGCGCGAGCGCCCGCCTCTGCGTCACCATCGAGGGGGAGAGCGCCTCGCCCAGGGGCCGCGACCCGCGGCGCCCCGAGGATCTCCGGACCGAACGGACCCGGACATGCCTGCCGTGACCACGTTTGCCAAGCTCGCCGCCCCCGCCGCCCTCGCCTCGGCCCTACTCGGCGCCGCCGCCCCCGCACACGCGACGCCGTCGCAGGGGGTCACCGCCGAGACCCTCACCCAGCTCGAGATCCCCGGGTCCTGGCTGCCCGGGCCGCCGGCCGGCCACCCCGCGGTGCCCGAACAGGTGTCGACGACGCTGCGGCGGATCGTGATCGCGCCCGGCGGCAGTACCGGATGGCACCACCACCGCGGCCACGTCCAGGGACTGGTCGCCGAGGGGACGCTCACCCGGGTGTTCGCCGACTGCTCGCAGCAGGCGTCGCCCGCGGGGTACTGGGTCACCGAGGAACCCACCGGCGACCACGTCGGGCGCAACCTCGGCACCACGCCCGTCGTGCTGCTGGTGACCTACGCGCTGCCCGACGGCGAACCCTTCTCGCAGGACGCGCCGGCCCACTGCCCCTGACCCGACGCAGCACCTCCGATTGCGGACCGCGACTGTCCGCGATCGCTCCTGTCCTCCGTCGGAGACCACGAATCGTCCCCGACGGAGGACCATGGAACGACCTCCCTCACCATCGACGTGCTCCGGACGTGCTCGACGACCTACGGCGCCGGCTAGAGCACACCCGCCGGCCCAACTTCGAGGAGCCGGAGCTGACGGCCGGCGGCATCCGGGCCTTCGTCGCCGGGCCGCGCGGGGTCGAGTGCGCGGCGGATTTGACCTGAAGTGCACTTGAGGTCCTACCGTCGGGCAGGCGAGGCGTGGAACGGGATGTCACACCCCCCTCGTAGCGTTGCACCGGTCAACAACGAACACCGAGAGGTCCACCCCCCATGAGCATGGAATCGGTTGCCTGGTCCTCGATGCACCAGATGATGACCGCACAGGACGAAAAACGTCCCTTCTCCCGCGCGACGCTGCGCCGGATCCTCGGATTCGCGCGGCCGCACCGACGTCGGCTGGTGCTGTTCCTCGTGATCAGCGTCGCGACCGCGGCGCTGGCGGTCGCCACCCCGGTGCTGGCCGGCCGCGTCGTCGACGCCATCGTCTCCGGCTCCGACACCGGCGTCGTGGTGCGGCTCGCGCTGCTGATCGCGGTGATCGCGATCGTCGAGGCCGCGCTGGGGCTCTACAACCGGTTCCTCTCGTCGAGCATCGGCGAGGGCCTGATCCTGGACCTGCGGACGGCCGTCTTCGACCACGTCCAGAAGATGCCGATCGCGTTCTTCACCCGCACCCGCACCGGCGCGCTGGTCAGCCGGCTCAACAACGACGTCATCGGCGCCCAGCGGGCCTTCAGCAACACCCTCTCCGGAGTGGTCGCGAACCTGGTGACGCTGACCCTGACGCTGGTGGTGATGCTCGGGATCTCCTGGCAGATCACCCTGCTCTCGCTGCTGCTGCTGCCGGTGTTCGTGCTGCCCGCGCGGCGGATCGGCCGGCGGATGGCCGGGATGCAGCGTGAGGCCGCCAACCTGAACGCCTCGATGAGCACCCAGATGACCGAGCGCTTCTCCGCACCGGGCGCCACGCTGGTCAAGCTGTTCGGCCGGCCTGCCGACGAGTCCGCCCAGTTCGAGCTGCGGGCCCGGCGGGTCCGCGACATCGGCGTCCGCACCGCGATGACGCAGTCCGCGTTCGTGACGGCCCTGACGCTGGTCTCCGCGCTCGCACTGGCCCTGGTGTACGGCCTGGGCGGCTGGTTCGCGCTGGCGGGCACGCTGGATGCCGGTGCGGTGGTCTCGCTGGCGCTGCTGCTGACCCGGCTGTATGCGCCGCTGACGTCGCTGGCCAGCGCCCGCGTCGACGTGATGAGCGCGCTCGTCAGCTTCGAGCGGGTCTTCGAGGTGCTGGACCTGCCGCCGCTGATCGCCGAGCCCGAGCACCCGAGGCCGCTGCCCGACGGCCCGGTCGCCGTCGAGTTCGACGGCGTCGACTTCGCCTATCCGTCGGCGGACAAGGTGTCGCTGGCATCCCTCGAGGAGGTCGCCGGGCTGGACACGCGGGGCGGGCTGCAGGTGCTGCACGACGTCTCGTTCCGCGTCGAGCCCGGGCAGATGGTGGCGCTGGTCGGCTCCTCCGGGGCAGGCAAGTCGACGATCGCGCAGCTGCTGCCACGCCTCTACGACACCGACTCCGGCGCCGTCCGGCTGTCCGGGGTGGACGTACGGGACCTGTCCGCGGCGTCGATCCGCCAGTCGGTGGGGATGGTCACCCAGGACGGCCACCTCTTCCACGAGTCGGTGCGGGCGAACCTCGTGCTGGCCAAGCCCGGGGCCACCGACGAGGAGCTGTGGGAGGTGCTCGGCCGGGCCCGCCTGACCGATCTCGTCGAGTCCCTGCCGGAGGGGCTGTCCACCGTCGTCGGCGAGCGTGGCTACCGGCTCTCCGGCGGCGAACGCCAGCGCCTGACCATCGCGCGACTGCTGCTCGCCCACCCGCGGGTGGTGATCCTCGACGAGGCCACCGCACACCTGGACTCCACCTCGGAGGCGGCCGTGCAGGCCGCCCTCGCCGAGGCGCTGGCCGGGCGGACATCGGTGGTGATCGCGCACCGTCTCTCCACGATCCGGGCCGCCGACCTCATCCTGGTCGTCGAGGACGGCCGGGTGGTCGAGCGGGGCAGCCACACCGAACTGCTCGCGGCCCGCGGCCGGTACGAGGAGCTCTACCGCACCCAGTTCGCGGACGGCGACGCCGAGGTCCAGGTGCCCGCCCGCTGACCGCGGGTCCGCGCCCGCCTGCTGCCGTGGGGGGCGGGGGGGGGCCGGTCGAGCCACGGGCCGGGTCAGGCCTGCCAGCGCCCGGTGGCCACGAAGGTGTCGAGGACCGCCGTCGGGCCGGTCAGGTCCAGGCCCTCACCGCGCACCCACTCGTCGTCGAAGTAGGTGTCCGCGTACCGCTCGCCGCCGTCGCACAGCAGCGTCACCACGCTGCCGCTGCGTCCGTCCGCGAGCATCTGCGCGATCACCCCGAACGCGCCCCACAGGTTGGTCCCGGTGGAACCGCCGACCCGGCGGCCCAGCGCCCGGCTGGCGTGCCGCGCGGCGGCAATCGAACCGGCGTCGGGCACCGTCACCATCCGGTCCACCACCTGGCCCACGAACGACGGCTCGACGCGCGGACGGCCGATCCCCTCGATCCGGGACGGCATCCCGGTCTCGAAGTCGGCGCTGGCGGTCCGGTAGCCGCCGATGAATGCCGAGTTCTCCGGGTCCACCACCAGCAGCCGCGTCGCGTGCCTGCGGTACCTGATGTACCGGCCGATGGTCGCGCTGGTGCCGCCGGTGCCGGCACCGACCACCACCCACTCCGGGACCGGATGCTGCTCGAGCGTCATCTGCTGGAAGATCGACTCGGCGATGTTGTTGTTCCCGCGCCAGTCGGTGGCCCGCTCGGCGTGCGTGAACTGGTCCATGTAGTGCCCGTTGCACTCGGCCGCGAGACGGCCGGCCTCCGCGTAGATCTCCGACGGGGTGTCGATGAAGTGGCAGCTGCCGCCCTGCGCCTCGATCAGCGCGATCTTCGCCGGACTCGTGCTGCGCGGCATCACCGCGACGAAGTCCAGGCCGAGCAGCTTGGCGAAGTAGGCCTCGCTGACCGCCGTCGACCCCGACGACGCCTCGATCACCGTGGTGTCCTCGGTGACCCAGCCGTTGCAGATCGAGTACAGGAACAGCGAGCGCGCCAGCCGGTGCTTGAGGCTGCCGGTGATGTGAGTTGACTCGTCTTTGAGGTAGAGCGCGACGTTCCACTCCGACGGCAGCGGGTAGCGCAGCAGGTGGGTGTCCGCGCTGCGCTGGGCGTCCGCATCGATCAGCCGGACCGCGTTGTCCACCCAGTCCCGCGCGGCACTGTGGTCGACCGTCGTGTCGCTCACTTGATGCCGTCGTCGCCACGCAGCTTCGACCGCAGGTCGTCGCGGTCGCGACGGCGCTGCTCGTCCACCGCGGCGATCTGCACGTTGACCCGGGTGCGCAGCTTCGCGAACAGCACCAGGGACAGCGGCAGCGCGATGATCACGGAGAAGATGGCCGCGACGAGCAGCGGGACCTCCACGCCGACCAGCTTGCTCACGCCCACGATGAGCGCCGCGACCAGGATGACCAGACCCAGCCGCGCGACGGTGTAGAGAGCCAGGTCACGGGCGAGCTTGCCCTTGGCGGAGGGGGCGGGGTTCTGGGATGCGTCAGTCACCCTCCCAGGCTACCGACCCCCGTTCAGGCAGCGCAGTCGCGCACGTCCCGGTTGCCGGACCTGTCCGTTATGTCCATTACCTCCGCTTTACTCGAATTAGGCGGTTCGAGTACCCGGGGGTCCCGATGCCACCATGACGCTGAACCCACCGGCACGACCCGTAAGGATCTCAATGAGCGTTCCCGCATTCCAGCAAGCCAACGACTCACTGCTGACCCCCGGCCAGGTGGCGGCGATGTTCCATGTCGATCCGAAGACGGTGACGCGCTGGGCGCACGCGGGCCGACTCGGCTCGCTGCGCACCCCCGGCGGCCACCGACGCTTCCGCGAGTCCGAGGTGCTGGCCCTGCTCGATTCACTCACCACCGAGGCCACCCCCCGACATCTCTGAGACAGACATCTCCGAGCCCCGCTGCCGCGGAACCCGCCCGACGAGTCCGGTCAGTGGGAAATCTTCGGCAACCCGATGCGACCTCGTGTAATACTGCAACACGTTTCATTTCCGGGCACGGTGCCGTTTCCGGTCACGTCGTCATGCGTGAGTCGGCCACGGCGAACTGGCCCGACCAGCAGATGAGGATTGCATGAGCGACATCGCGACGCCAGCGGTGCAGGGCTGGTTCACCACCGGGCCGGCGCCGGCCCTGATCGGTACCGAGTGCCGGTCCTGCGGCACCATCTCCTTCCCGCGGGAGACCACCTTCTGCAAGAACCCGGCCTGCTCCGGCGAGGAGTTCGTCGACACCGAACTCTCCCGCCGCGGCACCGTGTGGTCCTACACGGACGCCCAGTACCAGCCGCCGGCCCCGTACATCCCGGTCACCGACCCGTACGTGCCGTTCGCGCTGGCCGCGGTCGAGCTGCCCGAGGGCCTCGTGGTGCTCGGGCAGGTGGCCGAGGGCTACGGCGTCGACGACCTGAAGGTCGGGGACCCCGTCGACCTGGTCGTCGAGACCCTGTACACCGACGAGACCGGTGAGCGCACCATCTGGCGATGGAAGCCCGTCACCGCCGCAACGAACAGCGCCGCCGCAACGAACAACGAGGAGCAGGCATGAGCAACGACGTCGCCATCCTCGGCGTGGGGATGCACCCCTGGGGCAAGTGGGGCCAGTCGTTCGTCAAGTACGGCGTCGCCGCGGCCCGGGCCGCCCTCGCCGACTCCGGTGTGAACTGGCAGGACGTCGACTTCATCGTCGGCGGTGAGACCGTCCGCAACGGCTACGGCGGATACGTCGCAGGCGCCACCTTCGCGCAGGCACTGGGCTGGAACGGCGCCCGCGTCGCCACCTCGTACGCGGCGTGCGCCACCGGCGCCCAGGCCCTGGACACCGCCCGCGCGCGGATCCTCGCGGGCCTGAGCGAGGTCGCCCTGGTCGTCGGTGCCGACACCACCCCGAAGGGCTTCCTGGCCCCGGTCGCCGGCGAGCGCTGGGACGACCCGGACTGGCTGCGGTTCCGCCTCATGGGCATGACCAACCCGGCGTACTTCGCGCTCAACGCGCGGCGCCGGATCGACCTGTACGGCGCGACGTCCGAGGACTTCGCCGCGGTCAAGGTCAAGAACGCGCGACACGGGCTCAACAACCCCAACGCGCGGTACCGCAAGGAGGTCTCGGCCGCGGACGTGCTGGCCTCCCCCGTGGTGTCCAACCCGCTGCACCTGCTCGACATCTGCGCCACGTCCGACGGCGGCGCGGCGATCATCCTCACCTCGATGGAGTACGCCCGCAAGATGGGCATCGCCGAGCCGGTACGGATCAGCGCCATCTCCACCGTCACGCCGACGTTCCCGCAGACCATCATGGACATGCCGAACTTCTCCACCGACTCCGCGTCGGCGGTGCCCGCTCCGGAACTCACGTTCAAGGAGTCCATCGGTCACGCGGCCTACGAGGAGGCCGGCATCTCGCCGGAGGACGTCGACGTCGCCGAGGTCTACGACCTCGCCACCTCGGTCGAACTGGACTGGATCGAGGACCTCGCGCTGTGCAAGCGCGGCGAGGCCGAGCACCTGCTGCGTGCGGGCGAGACCACCATCGGCGGCCGCATCCCGGTCAACCCGTCCGGCGGCCTGGCCTGCTTCGGCGAGGCCGTCCCGGCGCAGGCGCTCGCGCAGGTCTGCGAGCTCACCTGGCAGCTGCGCGGCCAGGCCGAGGGCCGTCAGGTCGAGGGCGCCCGAGTGGGCATCACCGCGAACCAGGGCCTCTTCGGCCACGGCTCGTCGGTGATCGTCTCCGTCTGACGTCCCCGCCCGCGCGCCCGCACCACAGTGTCTCGGCACCATCGGCTCCGGCTGATGGTGCCGAGGCGTTTGGGGCGGCTACGCTCGAGACAAGGAGGTGCGTCGTGATCTACCTGTTGGCGCTGATCGGGCTGGTGACGCTCGCGGTGCTGTTGTGGAAGGCATTCGGACCGGACACCACACGTCCGGCGGGTCGAGTCGTCGGGCCCGACGACCGCGGTGAACATCCGGTCGGTCATCTTGACCGCCTGATCACCGCCGTCCGCGTCCTGCACGTAGACAGCGAACGCCAGGTCGCCCTTCGTCCCGTAGAACCACCGGTCCTGGCCGGACGCGCCGGTGGCGCCGATCAGGTCGCCGTAGCCCTTGAGCTGGGACGCGTCGCCACGCTGCACGGTGTCTCGCATGATCGTGCGAAGCTGCTCGGTCACCGCCGGGGGCAGCGGCGCCGCACCCTGGTTGGCCACCGGCGGCCGTCCGGACGAGATGACCGGAATCGTCGGGGCCCCGCGGGCGATCGACGACGCCACCAGCGCCATCCCGAGCGGGCTGACCCGTACCTCGTCGTCGGCGCGGCCGTCCGTGGCCGCACGCATCAGCTTCGGTCCGCCGCCGGGGAACGCCGCCGTCTGCTGGTCCAGACCCGGGATGTCGACGTCCAGCCCCAGCCCCAACTGCCGGGCGGTGTGCTCGAGGTCGCTGTTCTGCGCGCCGGCCGCGGTGCGGACCAGGTCGATGGCCGAACCGGACGGGAAGAGTCCGTTGAACGCGATCGGGCCGAGGTCGCTGGCCTGGTTGTTCTGCGCGGCCGCAATCACGGCCCCGGACGAGGGCTGCAGCGCCACGATCGCGGCCGGCGTGCCGACGCTGACCACCGCGTCCTCCGCCGCCAGCTGCAGGCGTGAGTCGAGCGACGCCCGGATGTCCGGCCCGGGCGGGCCCTGGTAGCCGGTCAGCTGGGTGACGGTGCCGTCCGGGTCCACGGCGTTGACCGCCCAGCCGGCCGTCTCGTCGCGGTTCGCCTGCCAGACGTTCTTGAGCGAGTCCGTCAACGGCGTCGCGATCCGGCGGTCGACGGTGATGAGCTTGGGGCGTTGGACGATCACCACGCCCGGTACCGCCCGCAGGTCGGGTTCGAGGATCTCGAAGTCGGCGTCGCGCAGGCTCACCGCGGTGACCTGCTGGCCGTTCGACTTCGCAAGGTCCTGCCGCATCGACTCCGCGGTGATCAGCGGCGCGACCGGTTCGATCGCCTTCGCGAGCATGTCGGTGGTCCGGACCGGGTCCGTGATGGTGGCCGGGTCCAGGTTCACCGCGTTGATCCGCTGCTCGGTCATCAGCGGCGTACCGACGAGGTCGAACACCCTGGGGGCCGCCGCGTCCGTCCGGTCCAACCGCAGGATGCGTCCGTTTCCGAGGCCGGGCGCCAGCGTCTGCGGGTTCCACGACACCCGCCAGCCGATGGACAGCTGCCGGACCCAGCCGTTGACGTTGTAGTCCCAGTGCCGCCCGTTGCCGAGGTCCCACGACGCGGCCGCGTTGAACATCCCGGAGCCGTCGCCGAGGTCGATCACCTGGTTGACGTCGTACTCGACATGTTCAGGCTCGAGCGCGTCGAACATCTGCGACATGGTCGCCTTGGCCGCCGCCGGGTACGAGGTGACACTCGCTGCGGTGTCCACGTCGCCGGAGTTGAGCGCGTCGACGAAGGTCGCGACGACCGTTTCGGCGTCGGTCTTGGGTCTGTCCAGCACCCCTGAGACCACGCCCACACTCAGCAGCAGCACCGCACCCAGCGCGATACCGTTCCAGACCCGAAGCTTCGCCCGAACCGTGCGCATGAGTCGATCATTGTGCATGTGCGGCCGGTCCGCTCGCAGGCCGCCAACCGAAGTGGTCACAACTGGAACACAGTTCCGTGTAGCACCTTCTGCTCACCGCAACCATTCTGTGACCGTCCAGGTAACCGGATCGCTGCAACCTGCGACTTCGTTGGGACGGCGCGGCAAATCAGTTCAGGCCGGCGTACGAATGCAGGCCAGAGACGACCATGTTGATGATGAAGAGGTTGAACAACATCGCCACGAAGCCGGCGACATTGATCCACGCGGCGCGCGTGTCGCGCCAGCCCGAGGTGGCCCGGGCATGCAGGTATGCGGCATAGATGACCCAGGCGATGAAGGACACGGTCTCCTTGGGGTCCCAGCCCCAGAACCGGCCCCAGGCCGCCTCGGCCCAGATCGCGCCGAGGATGACGCCGGCACCGAAGAGCGGGAACGCGATGATCGTGGTCTTGTAGGCCAACCGGTCCAGCGTCTGCGCGTCGGGCAGTTGCGCCGCCACCTTGCCCCAGACGCCGGCCGTCTCCTCGCCCTTCGGCTGCCGGATCCGCAGCAGGAACAGCAGGCTGGCGACGCCCGAGACCAGGAAGATGCCGCTGCCTGTGGCCACGATGGTGACGTGGATCGGCAGCCAGAACGAGCGCAGCGCCGGGACGACGGGGGCGGCGTCGGCGTAGAGCACGGTGGCGGAGAGGAACATCAGCGGGATGACCACGACCAGCACGTACACCCACATCGAGCGGTAGGCCTGCCCGCGCAGCGCGATCAGGCCGACGAGCATCGCCGCGGCCGTGGCCATCGTCACGAACTCGTACATGTTGCCCAGCGGGAACCGGTCGGTCGCGAATCCGCGCAGCACGATCGAGGCCACGTGCAGCGCGACCCCGACGACCAGGATGGACAGCGCCATGTTGCCGAGCCGCTCGGACCACGGCTTGCGCGGCTGCTCGACGAGCTTGCCGGGCACCGTGGCGTCCACGGGCGCCGGCACCCCGCCCGCCGCGATCAGCTCGCGAGCCTCCCGTTCGGCGACCACGTCGGCTCGGGTCGTGGCGTACTGCGCGATCAGCAGCACGAAGGCGAGCACGTAGATCGCGAACGCAGACTCGAACGCCCAGTCGCTGTAGTGGGCAATCGTCTCGTTGATCGGCATGGTTGTCTCCTGCGCCTCAGGCGCGGTTCTGCGATGTGGTCTGTGCGGGATCGAGATCGTCGAGCAGACGGCTACCCAGCCGGTCGAACTCGTCGCCCCAACCGGCCTGGTCGGTGCGGGCGAGCCCACCCAGCTCTACTACGGTACGTCGTTGTGAACCCAATGTAGCCGACACTGCGTCGGCATCTTCCGGCGCCGGGTAGACACGCACCCAGATCCGGCGTCGCTTGACCACCAGTGAGACGAGCAGACCCGCCATCATCGACAGCGCGAACACCAGCACCCACTGTTGCCCGGGGTCGTGCGAGACCTGCAGGTTCACGAAGTCCGTGGCCCCGTCGAACCGGACGACGGTGCCGTCCGCGAGCGTCGAACTCTCGCCCGGCCGCAGGTTCACCCGGTCCTGCTTGACCATCCGGCCCTGGTTCACCAGTTCCTTGCTCAGCGAGAAGATCGACTGCGGGTTGCCGGTGTCGAGCCCGGTGTCGCCCTTGTAGATGTCGATCGCCACCGCCGGGTCGTTCATCGCGGGGAAGCTCGACGAGAGCAGGTTCCCGTGGAAGAGCGCGGTCGGCGCGAACAGACCCTCGATGCCGATCTGGTTCTTGCGGCGTTCCTCGGAGTCGGGGTACATGCCACCCGGCGGGTCGATCCGCAGCGCACCACTGGAGAGGAAGGTGGTCGCGTCGTCGGGACGCCACTGCAGCGTCTCGGTGCGGGTCTCCCCGTTCGGGAAGGTCACCGTGAACGTGGGCGCGTAGCCGTGTCCCTGCAGGTAGACGCGGTCGCCCGCGACCCGCAGCGGGTGGTTCACCTGGAGCTGCTGCGAGCGCCAGGTGTTGCTGGCGATGTCGGCGCCGGCCTGGTACTCGATGTTCGAGGTGAACATCTCGGCCTGGCCGTTCTCCAGGTAGTCGGCCGTGAAGTCGTTGACCTTGACGCACAGCGGGGTCAGCCCGGTGCCGTCCTCGTTGTTTCCTGCCCGGAACCCGTCGAACACCGCCGGCGAGGTGGTGCAGAAGCCCGGACCGCCGTTGGCGACCACCACGACGTTGCCCTCGTAGCTGAAGAGCTTGCCCGCGGCGATGGCCACCAGCAGGCCTACCAGCGACAGGTGGAAGACCAGGTTGCCCGCCTCACGCAGGTAGCCCTTCTCCGCGGAGAGGGTGATCTCGCCGGGGCGGCCCGCGCGCAGGTCGCCGCCGGTGCGGGTGACCTTCCGCCAGCCCCGCAGCCGGGCGCCGACGAGCTCGACCACGGCCTCCGGGTCGGCGTCGGTGCCGGTGGTCAGGTGATGCGGCAGCCGGGACAGCCGGCGCGGTGCGGCCACCGGCTGGGTCCGCAGCGCCCGGTAGTGCTCCCAGCAGCGCGGCAGGATGCAGCCGACCAGCGAGATGAACAGCAGCACGTACACCGCGGTGAACCAGAAGCTGCCGAACACGTCGAACAGCTCGAGCTTGTCCATCAGGGTGCCCAGGCTGCCGCGGTTGGCGATGTACTCGTCGACCTTGCCCGCATTGAGGCTGCGCTGCGGCAGCAGCGCGCCGGGGATGGCCGCGAAGGCCAGCAGGAACAGCAGCACCAGCGCCGTCCGCATCGAGGTCAGCCCACGCCAGGTGTTGCGCACCAGGGCTACCACGCGGCCGAACGCCGACTGCCGCCGCGGCGGGGTGCCCGCCGGCTGTTGTTCCGTCACAACCTGCTCCTCGTTCACCGTCATATCGGCAACGTCACCTCCGAGATGAACGCATCGCGTACCCAACTGACAAAGACGTCCCAGGCGCCGGTGACCAGGGCCAGGCCCACCGCCACCAGCATCACGCCGCCGAAGATCTGGATCACCCGCGCGTTGCGCCGCAACCAGCCCACCCCGCGCAGCGCGCTCACCGAACCGAACGCCAGGATCACGAAGGGCAGCCCCAGGCCGAGGCAGTACGCGACGATCAGCAGCACGCCGCGGGCCGCCGTCGCGCCCTCGGTGCCTGCCGCCACGGACAGCACCCCGGCGAGGGTCGGGCCCAGGCACGGCGTCCAGCCGAGGCCGAAGACCGCGCCGAGCATCGGGGCGCCGATCAGGCCGGAGACCCGCCGCGGTTCGAAACGCACGTCGCGTTGCAGCGCGGGCACCAGGCCGATGAACACCAGGCCCATGGCGATGGTGACCACACCACCGACCCGTTGCAGCACCTCACGGTTGATCATCAGCGTCGAGATCAGCCCGAACACCGAGGCGGTGGCGAGCACGAACACCACGGTGAAGCCGAGCACGAACAGCCCGACCGCGCCGGCGATGCGGAGCCTCGCGGCCCGGACCTCGGTGCGGACCGACCCCTCGCTGCGGGCGGACGCCTCGGCGGCCGTCACCGCCGGGGCGTCGGCGCCGACGATGCCCGCCAGGTAGGAGAGGTAGCCGGGCACCAGCGGCACCACGCACGGCGAGGCGAAGGACACCAGGCCGGCGAGCACGCAGACCGCCATCGCCAGCAGCAGCGGTCCGGAGGCCGCGGTGCTCTGGAAGGTCTCGCCGATTCCGGCGGCCAGGACGGCCTGGTGGGGAGCGGTCAGATCTGTCATGTTCACTGCTCTCGCGCGACCCTTTCGACCACCGGTTGCAGATCCTCGGCCAGCAGGGCCTTGAGGAACACCGCCGCCACCCGGTGCTCCCGGTCCAGGACCAGGGTGGAGGGGATGACGCTGGTGGGGAACTTGCCGCCGAGCGCGGTGAGGGTGCGCATCGCGGGGTCGTACACGGAGGGGTAGCTCACGTTGTTGTCGGTGACGAAGTCCTGCGCCTTGTCCTGCTGCGGGTCCTTGACGTTGATGCCCAGGAAGGCGACGCCGAGGTCCTTGGTGTTCTCGTACACCGTCTCGAGGTCGTCGGCCTCGCCCCGGCACGGCCCGCACCACTGGCCCCACAGGTTGACCACGACGGGCTGGCCGGCGAAGTCGGAGAGCGAGGTGGTCTTGCCGTCGACCATCAGGTCCGGACCGGAGATGTTGCCGATGGTGCCGCGCTCGCTCGGCGGGTCGTAGAAGATCTCGGTCTTGCCGCCGGGGGTGACGAAGTCGAACGTGCCGCCCTGGACCACCGCGTCGGTCCCGGTGCCGCAGGCCGCGACCGACCCGAGCACGGCGAGCGTCACGAGAGCACGCAGGACCGGCGCGGCGCGAAAGCGAGTCATGCCCCGGTCACCCTCGGATCGGACGCCCCCGCGGGCTCCGAGTAGACGATGTCGACGAGGGTGTCGCCCTCGTAGACCAGGGAGGTCAGCGAGGCCAGCGCGCACTGCCGGTTCCGCGGGTCGTGCCAGAGCCGCTCACCCTGCAGGAACCGGCGCAGCGTCCACACCGGAAGCTGGTGGCTGACGCACACGGCCTCGTGCCCGACGGCGGCGACACGCGCGGTGTTGACCGCGGCCAGCATGCGGTGCGCGATCTGCAGGTAGGGCTCGCCCCAGGACGGGGTGAAGGGGTCGCGCAGCTTCCACCAGTGCCGGGGCCGGCTCAGCGCGCCGTCGCCGACGGAGACCTTGAGACCCTCGAAGTCGTTGGCCGCCTCGATCAGGTTGTCGTCGGTGGCCAGCGTCAGTCCGTGCTTGTCCGCGATCGGGGTGGCGGTCTGCTGGGCGCGCTGCAGCGGCGACGCCACCACGTGGGTGATGTCGTGGTTCGCCAGCACCGACGCGACGGTGCGGGCCTGCGCCTCCCCCGTCACCGACAGCCGGTACCCGGGGAGGCGGCCGTAGAGGATCCCCTTCGGGTTGTGGACCTCGCCGTGCCGGAGCACGTGCACGATCGTGCGGGTCGCGGCATGGTCGCTCGACGGCGTCTGGTTCGGGCTGGTCACGTGGTTGCTCCGTGATCTTCAGTGGCGGGGTGGCTGGCGGCGGCCGTGGAACAGCTGCCGGTGAGGCGTCTGGCGGGCGGAGCTACGGGGCGGTGGCCGCGGCCGCGGCCTTTGCGGCGGCCGGCAGCGCGGCCGCGATCCGGTCGAACGCAGCATCGTCGAGGGCCGACGAGACGAACCACGCCTCGAAGGCACTCGGCGGCGCGTACACACCCCGGGAGAGCAGTGCATGGAAGAAGGCCGGGAAGCGCCAGGTGTCGCTCGCCTTGGCCTCCGCGTAGTTGGTCACGGGGCGGTCGGCGAAGAACACGCTCACCATGGTGCCTGCAAACTGGACCTGGTGCCGGACCCCGGCCTCGGTGAGCGCCTCGCCGAGCAGTCGGCCGAGGGTCGCGGAGTTGCGTTCGAGGGCGTCGTACACGGCATCGTCGGTCGCGCGCAGGCTGGCCAGCCCGGCGGCGACGGCCACCGGGTTCCCGGACAGGGTGCCGGCCTGGTAGACCGGGCCGGCCGGGGCGAGGTGGTTCATCACGTCGGCGCGACCGCCGAACGCGGCGGCGGGCAGGCCGCCGCTCATCACCTTGCCGAAGGTGGTGAGGTCGCCGGCGACGCCGTCGAGGCCGTACCAACCGGCGGAGCTGACCCGGAACCCGGTCATCACCTCGTCCATGATCAGCAGGGCGTCGTGCGCGGTGCACAACCGGCGCAGGCCCTCGTTGAAACCGGGCAGCGGCGCGACGGCGCCCATGTTGCCGGCGGCGGCCTCGGTGATCACGCAGGCGATCTGGCCGGGGTTCGCGGCGAACGCCTGGGCGACGGCGTCGAGGTTGTTGTAGGGCAGCACGATGGTGTCCGAGGCCTGCGCGCCGGTGACGCCGGGCGAGGTGGGCAGCCCGAGGGTGGCGACGCCGGAGCCGGCGTCGGCGAGCAGCGCGTCGACGTGACCGTGGTAGCAGCCGGAGAACTTGACGATCTTGCTGCGGCCGGTGAAGCCGCGGGCCAACCGGACCGCGCTCATGGTGGCCTCGGTGCCGGAGTTGACCAGACGCACCTGGTCGACGGACCCGACCCGGTCCACGATCAGCTCGGCCAGCTCGATCTCGCCCTCCGTGGGGGCGCCGAAGGACAGTCCGGTGGTGGCGGCCTTCTGGACGGCCTCGACCACGGCCGGGTGCGCGTGGCCGAGGATCATCGGGCCCCACGAACAGATCAGGTCGACGTAGTCGTTGCCGTCCACGTCGGTGAGGGTGCAGCCGGACGCCTTCGCGATGAAGCGCGGGGTGCCGCCGACCGACTGGAACGCACGGACCGGCGAGTTGACGCCGCCCGGGATGACCGCGCCTGCCCGCTCGAAGAGTTGGGCGGAGGTGGTGGCGGGCCGCGCCGAAGCGCCGGTGGAAACAGTCACGACCCCCAGTGTCCCAGTTATTTCGATCTTGACAAAGGCAGGGTACGAAGCGGAGCCCGCGGAGCGACGCGGGTCACACAGGAGCGGAGCCCTCGGAGCGACCCGGTTCACCCAGGAGCGGAGCCTGCGGAGCGACCCGGTTCACCCAGGAGCGGAGCCTGCGGAGCGACCCGGTTCACCCAGGAGCGGAGCCCGCGGAGCGACCCGGTTCACCCAGGAGCGGAGCCCGCGGAGCGACCCGGTTCACCCAGGAGCGGAGCCCGCGGAGCTACCCGGGGGCACTGTCGCGAAACCCGTGGGAGGCCGGAAATCGTCGGACGGCCGGGTGGCGATGCCAGGATGTCGGCATGGAACCGATGCTTGACTCCTTGCAGTCGCACCGACACGAGCTCTACGACCACTTCGACGTGGCGCAGGTGGCCGCGTCGGCCGACGGCCGGGAGGTGGCCTTCATGGGGCCGATCGCCACCGGTGTCGAGATCGGCGGGTTCGCGGTGATCGAGTTCACGGGCGCACGCCGGGTCGTGGTGCAGGTGCGCGAGGTCCGCATGGTCGAACGGGAGGGCCCGCAGCTGGACTTCGCGGTGCGCGAGCAGATGACCGAGATGGGTGTCGTCTCGGCTCGTGCCCGCCCGCTGATGCGCGCGCTGACCGGGGCCGCGACCACCCTGGGCGAGTTCGACCGCGACGTCTTCGTCGCCCGGCAGGCGGTCGAGCCGTTCGGCGAGCACCCGCTGCGGCCGGCGACCGACGACGAGGTGGCCGCGATCGCCGAGGGACTGACGGGGACAGCCGCGACCATCGACATCGGCGTTCTTCGGCAGGCGCCGAGTGTCCCGGCCAGGCTTCGCGCGACGGGGTTCGCGCGGCACACCTTCATGTGCGGCCAGTCCGGGTCGGGCAAGACGTACACCACCGGGGGCCTCCTCGAACGCCTGCTCGGCCACACCGAGTTGCCGATCGTGGTGCTCGACCCGAACTCCGATCACGTGTTCCTCGGCGCATGTGACCCGGGGGACGATTCGCCGGCCGCCGCGCGCCACCGCCAGGTCGCGACGGGGGTGCACGTGGCGCGGGCACGGGGCTACGGCGGCGCGCACACGCTGTGCCTGGACTTCAGTGATCTCGACCTCGACGTGCAGGCGCTGCTGCTGCGGATGGACCCGATCCGCGACCTCGACGAGTTCCGCGCGTTCCGTCAGGTGTCCGCGACGCTGACCGCGCCGTACTCGATCGGCGACCTGGCGGCGGCCGCCGCGGCAGACCCCGAAACCGAGCGCCTCGCCGCCCGGATCGGCAACCTCCGGATCGGCGAGTGGGACCTGTGGCGGCGCGGCGACGAGCGTTCGGCGGTGGAGTTCGACGTGCGGGCCGCCCGGTGCCTCGTCGTCGACGTCGGGAGCCTGTCGCGGCAGGACGAGCGGACCGCGGTCGCGCTGGCGATGCTCGGCAGGCGGTGGGCCGGTCGCCGGGATCGCGAGCCGGTCCTGCTCGTCGTCGACGAGGCGCACAACGTGCTGCCCGCCGTCACCGAGGACCCGCTGCTGACGGCGACGGCCGAACTCGGCGTGCTGATCGCCGGGGAGGGACGCAAGTTCGGCCTGCACCTGTTCGTCGCCACCCAGCGCCCGGGGAAGGTGCACCCGAACGTGGTCTCGCAGTGCGACAACCTGGTGCTGATGCGGATGAACGGCACCGCCGACCTCGACGACCTGAGCACCCTGTTCTCGCACGTGCCCGCGCCGATGCTGCACCGGGCGACCGGCTTCGGTCTCGGTCAGGCGCTGTTCGCCGGGCCGATCGCGCCGGTGCCGCTGTTCGCCCAGGTGGGCACCCGGGTCAGCCCCGAGGGCGGCGGCGACGTGCCTACCACCTGGGCGTGAGGAGGTCCCGCGTCAGAAGACCGAGGTGGGGCCGTCGACGATGATGCCGTGGCAGGCGCCGGTGGGCAGGCAGAACTCGTTGATCCGCACCATGCCGATCCGGGTGCCGTCGACGACCCGGTAGAAGGAGAAGGTGCGGCCGTCGATGCTGTGTGCCCGCACGTCCGGCATCGTGGTGATGTCCTTGTCGGTGCTGAGCAGGTCGTCCTGGTTGAGGACCGGGTTGACCAGGTACTCGGTGTGGCCCCCGTCGGCGAGCGGGGTGTACTTCGCGACGGCGGGGGCGGCGGTCGCGATCGCGGCGGACGCGGCGAGGATCGCGACGGATCCGGCAGTGGCGGCGACGATGCGGGTGACTGAGCTCATAGTTCACAGATAGAACACGACCGGGGCACCATTCGCCAGCGCAACGAGTACCGATCGGGTCACGGCCCGGCTCGAGTGTGCATCTGCCAGGGGCATCGCCCGAGTGTGTCCGACGGGATCTGCACACTCGGTGCGCGCGGGTCACAGGTTCCCGCGCGCCGCCTGGTCCCGTTCGATGGACTCGAAGAGGGCCCGGAAGTTGCCCTTCCCGAAGCCCAGGGAGCCGTGCCGTTCGATCAGTTCGAAGAACACGGTCGGCCGGTCGCCCAGCGGCTTGGTGAAGATCTGCAGCAGGTAGCCGTCCTCGTCGCGGTCGACCAGGACACCGCGACGCTTGAGATCGTCGACGGGCACCCGCACGGCACCGATCCTGGCCCGCAACTGCGGGTCGTCGTAGTAGGCGTCGGGGGTGTCGAGGAACTCCACGCCCGCGGCGCGCAGCGCGTCGACGGCGCCGAGGATGTCTGCCGTGGCCAGGGCCAGGTGCTGGCAGCCGGGTTCTCCGTAGAACTGGAGGTACTCGTCGATCTGGGAGCGCCGACGTCCCACCGCGGGCTCGTTGAGCGGGAACTTCACGCGGTGGTTGCCGTTCGCGACGACCTTGCTCATCAGCGCCGAGTACTCCGTGGCGATGTCGTCGCCGACGAACTCGGCCATGTTCGTGAAGCCCATGACCTCGTTGTAGAACCGGACCCAGTGGTCCATCCGGCCCATCTCGACATTCCCGACGGCGTGGTCGAGGGCCTGGAACAGCGGCACCGGGACACCGGGGCGGGACACGAATCCGCTGCGGCGCGCGACGAACCCGGGCCGGTACGGCCCGTCGTAGCGGCTGCGGTCGACGAGGGTGTGCCGGGTGCTGCCGTAGGCCGCGAGCGCGGCGACCCGCACCACGCCGAACTCGTCTGCCTCGTCGTGGGGTTCGAGCAGGACGGTCGCCCCGTGCGCGCGGGCGTGCGCGACGCAGCGGTCCACGTCGAGGACCTCGAGGGCCAGGTCGGTCACGCCGTCGCCGTGCCTGCGGTGGTGGTCCGCGAGCGGGCTCGCCGGATCCACCGCGCCCTCGAGCACGAAGCGCACCGAACCGGACTCGAGGACGAAGGACTTGTGGTCGCGGCTGCCGGTCTCCGGGCCGGCGTAGGCGACGAGCGTCATGCCCCAGGTGGCGACGAAGTACTGCGCGCTCTGGGTGGCGTTGCCGCACGCGAACACCACCGCGTCGACGCCGACGACCGGGAACGGGTCCGCGGCGTCGTCGTGGTCCACCAACCCGACCAGCTGACGGAGTTGGTCGGCACCGAGACGCGCGGCGCGTTCGTGCGGGGTCAGCATGCGGTCCGCGAGGGTCATGCCTTCACTGTGATCCGTGCCGGGACGGCGGGCAACGACCGCGATTGACGCTGACCATTCTGTACAGAATGCTGAGAGTTGTCCGACTGTGACCGGACAAGTTGACCAGGGCGAGTGGCCGTGTGCGAGCGAGGTGCCGGGATGAGTATCGACCGACTCGACGCGGACCTGTTGGCGCTGCTGCACGCCGAGCCCCGGGTCGGGGTGCTCGAGGCCTCCCGGCGGCTCGGCGTTGCCCGTGGCACGGTGCAGGCCCGGCTCGAGCGCCTCGAACGCAGCGGCGTGATCGCCGACCTCTCCCCCACCCTCGACCCCGAGGCGCTCGGATTTCCCGTCACGGCCTTCGCCACCCTCGAGATCGTCCAGGGCCAGGGTCACGAGGCCGTGGTCGAGCACCTGACCGCGATCCCGGAAGTGCTCGAGGCTCTCACCATCACCGGCGCCGGCGACGTGCTGGTGCGGGTGGTCGCCCGCACGCATGCGGACCTGCAGCGGGTGATCAACCAGATCGTCGACGGACAGCACGTGCTGCGCTCGTCGACCGCGATCGCGCTGCAGACCCAGATCCCGTTGCGCCTGCTGCAGCTGGCGCAGGCCGCGGCCGGCGCCCGGGACCGCTGAGCCCAGGATGACCCGGGGTCCGCAGGTCGGCGGGGCACCGAGCCGAGCCGGACAGGCAACTGCCCTTGCCGATCCCGGCGCGCACTCCGGACGGCCACACCCCTCGAAGCGACCGTCGCAGACGCTGTCAGGGTAGTACTGACTGCTCGGTAAGTCTACCCAGAGGTAAGTTACGGCGCGGCGTTGCCGGCGGACCCCGCCGCCGGGTCGAACGGCGCGTGCCCGACGGTGCCGAGCCACTCCTCGCGGGTGCTCGGCATCCCGCTGCCGCCGCGGTCGCCGGGGCGCACCGCGAGCACCTGGTTGACGGTGATCCGCCCCCGTTCGAAGGACACGGCGCTGGCCGCCAGGTAGAGCAGCCAGATCCGGGCCTGCTCCGGCCCTGCCAACGCGGTCGCCTCGGCCCAGGACCCGCGCAGGTTGTCCACCCAGTGCCGCAACGTGACGCCGTAGTGCTCGCGCAACGACTCGCAGTCCCGGGTCTCGAGCCCCGAGCGTTCGACCGCACCCTGCACCCGGCTCAGCGGCAGCAGTTCCCCGTCCGGGAACACGTACCGGTCCACGAAGTTCGGCGGCTCGTGGGATGGATCCGCCAGTGGCGCAACGGATGCGATCGCCTGGTTGAGCAGTCGCCCCTCCGGCCGGAGCAGTCGCGCCATGCCCGCCAGGTAGGTGTCGAACTGGGCGTCGCCCACGTGTTCCGACATGCCGATGCTCGCGATCGCGTCGTAGGGGCCGTCGGTCACGTCGCGGTAGTCCTGCAGCCGGATCTCGACGCGGTCCGCGACCCCGGCCTCGGCGACGCGGGCCCGCGCCAGCGTGCACTGCTGCCCGCTCACCGTCACCCCCACCGCACGGACGCCGTAGTGCCGGGCGGCGTGGATGGCCAACGACCCCCAGCCGCAGCCGACGTCGAGCAGGCGCATGCCCGGCCGCAGCCCCAGCTTTCGGCAGACCAGGTCCAGCTTGTCGTGCTGCGCGTCCTCGAGTGTCCCCGCGGTGCCGCGCTCCCAGTAGCCGCAGGAGTAGACCATGCTCGGGCCGAGCAGCAACCGGTAGAAGTCGTTGCCGACGTCGTAGTGCCGGGAGACGACCTCCGCGTCACGCGCCTTGCCATGTTTGGCGCCGCGGCGCCGGATCAGCTCCTCGGCGGGAGGTTTCGGACGGGGGCCGAGCGCGCCGAGCCGCAGGAAGGTACCCGCGTGACCCGCCAGCTCGCGCCACCCGAGCGTGCGCAGGTCCCGTCGGGCCACCCGCCCGATGACGTCCGGGTCATCCAGCAGGGCGAACAGGTCGCCGGTGATCTCGAGGTCGCCCGCGACGTATGCGCGGCCCAGCCCCAGCTCGTTCGGCGACCAGAGGATTCGCCGCAGCGCCCGCCGGTTGCGGAAGGTCACGGTCACGGCGGCGGACTCGGGCCCCGCCACCGACCCGTCCCAGCAGCGGACCCGTACCGGCAGCGGTGCGCCCGCAACGGACTCGAAGACCGACAACAGTTGCGGTGCCGCACTTCTCGACGCGAACACCGACGACGACAACATGAATCGGCCTCCGTTCCGGGGCGAAGCCGAGCGGCGTCGGCAGGAGCGGCGCCGCGCCTGCAGGTGACCACCTCACGGTACCTCCGGACCCAGGACCGGGCCGGGGAACCGCGACGGAGAAAGAATTGCGAACGCGGATACTTCGCCGCGCATTGTCGGCATCCACTGGTCTAGCATCTCAAATCAACCGCATACGCGGATGACGGAGGGATCACATGTCAATTCGCGTGAAGGACGCCGCGGCACTGCTCGGCGTCAGCGACGACACGGTGCGGCGCTGGATCGACGCCGGCACGCTGGTCGCGGGCAAGGACGAGTCAGGACGCAAGGTCATCGACGGCGAGGTGCTCGCCGAGTTCGCCCGCGAGCACGCCACGCCACCACCGGACCCCCTCGGCACCGGCAGCTCCGCCCGCAACCGGTTCGTCGGGCTCGTGACCAAGGTGACGACCGACAAGGTGATGGCCGAGGTGCAGATGCAGTGCGGGCCCTTCACCGTCGTCTCGCTGATGAGCAGCACGTCGGCCGCCGAACTCGGGCTGGTGCCCGGCAAGGTCGCCGTCGCGATGGTCAAGGCCACCACTGTCGTCGTCGAAACACCCGGAGGTACATCGTGACCCGCACCGTTCCCGGCCTGCTGGCGGTGCTGGCCGCCACGGCCCTGGTGGCCGGCTGCGGGGGCTCGTCCGACGACCCGGCCGCCCCGACCACCGGCGCGGCGGTCACCGGTGACGTCACCG
The DNA here is from genome assembly GCF_056402135.1 of Rhodococcus sp. P4_C10. NCBI lineage: Bacteria > Bacillati > Actinomycetota > Actinomycetes > Mycobacteriales > Nocardiaceae > Rhodococcus > Rhodococcus sp. P4_C10. Next base: position 235,276 of record NZ_JBFUHZ010000016.1, read on the forward strand.
TCTTCGCCGCGGCCTCGCTGAAGCCCACGTTCACCGAACTCGGCGCGCAGTTCGAGGAGGCACACCCCGGCAGCCGGGTGCGGTTCAACTTCGCCGGCTCGTCCGACCTGGTGGCACAGCTGAGCCAGGGCGCGCCCGCCGACGTGTTCGCCTCCGCCGACACCGCGAACATGACCAAGTCCACCGACGGCGGGCTCGTCGCCGGAGTCCCCGTCAACTTCGCCACCAACACCCTCACCATCGTCACCGCCCCCGGAAACCCCCGGGGCATCACCTCGTTCGCCGACCTGGCCGAGCCCGGCAACCAGGTGGTGGTGTGCGCGCCGCAGGTGCCCTGCGGCGCGGCGACCGTCAAGGTCGAGCAGGCCACCGGCGTCTACCTCGCGCCGGTCAGCGAGGAGTCCTCGGTCGCCGACGTCCTCGGGAAGGTCACCTCCGGGCAGGCCGACGCGGGCCTGGTCTACGTCACCGACGCCGCCAACGCGGGCGAGAAGGTGACCGCGGTGGCGTTCCCGGAGGCGTCCCGCGCGGTGAACACCTACCCGATCGCCGTCCTGAACGAGTCACAGAACCACTCCGCCGCAGCAGAATTCGTCGAGCTGGTGATCGGACCGGACGGTCGGCAGGTGCTGGCCGAGGCCGGGTTCGCGGCGCCGTGACCAACCGGTCGGCGGGACCGGCTCGGTGACCGGCCTGCGCCGGGGCACCGCGGCGGGGGTGGGCCTGCCCACGTGGTCCTACCTGCCCGCAGCGATCGGCGCGGCCTTCCTGCTGCTGCCGCTGGTGGCGGTGCTGGTCGAGATCGACTGGGCGAACTTCGTCCCGCTGGTCACCTCCGAATCCTCCCGCACCGCACTGACGTTGAGCCTGAAGACCGCCGCCGCGAGCACGCTGCTGTGCATTGTGTTCGGGGTACCGATGGCCCTGGTGCTGGCCCGCGGCCACTTCCGCGGGCGCTCGCTGCTGCACGCCCTCGTGCTGCTGCCGCTGGTGCTGCCGCCGGTGGTCGGCGGCATCGCACTGCTGTACACCTTCGGACGCAACGGCCTGCTGGGCCAGCACCTCGAGGCCTTCGGCGTCCGGATCGCGTTCTCCACCACCGCCGTCGTGCTGGCGCAGACCTTCGTCTCGCTGCCGTTCCTCGTCGTCAGCCTCGAGGGCGCACTGCGCGTGGCCGGTCGCGACTTCGAGCGGGTCGCCGCCACCCTCGGCGCCCGCCCCACCACGGTGCTGCGCCGGGTGACGCTGCCGTTGGTGCTGCCCGGCCTGCTCTCCGGGGCGGTGCTCGCCTTCGCCCGGGCACTCGGCGAGTTCGGCGCCACCATCACCTTCGCCGGCTCGCTGCAGGGCGTCACCCGCACGCTGCCACTGGAGATCTACCTGCAACGCGAGACCGACCCGGACGCCGCGGTCGCGTTGTCACTGCTGCTCATCGTGGTCGCGGCCGTGATCGTGGCCGCGGTCCACGGCCGGCGTCTCACCAGTGGCGCGCCGTGAGGGGCCCGCGGTGAGCGCGCTGTCGGTGCGGGCCCGGATCGAGCGGCGCGGCGTCGACCTCGACCTCGACCTGGCGGACGGCGAGGTGCTGGCCGTCCTCGGCCCCAACGGGGCCGGCAAGTCCACGCTGCTGTCGCTGATCGCGGGTCTGGTGCGGCCCGACCACGGCACCGTCACGCTCGGCGACGCGACCCTCACCGACACGGCCGCCGGCGTGTTCGTCCCGCCGCACGCGCGCGGCGTGGCGCTGCTGTCCCAGCGGCCGCTGCTGTTCCCACACCTCAGCGCCGCCGCGAACGTCGCCTTCGCACCCCGCAGCCGCGGGACGGGCCGGGCGGCGTCCCGCGAACTGGCCCGGCAGTGGCTGCAGGCCGTCGGCGCCGAGGACCTGGCCCGCCGCCGGCCCGCCCGACTCTCGGGCGGCCAGGCCCAGCGGGTCGCGATCGCGCGGGCTCTCGCCGCCGAGCCGCGACTACTGCTGCTGGACGAGCCGATGTCCGCGCTGGACGTGACCGCCGCGCCCGCGGTGCGCCGGCTGTTGCGGACCGTCCTGCGTGAGCAGTCGCGGACCGCGGTGATCGTCACCCACGACCTCCTCGACGCGCTCGCCCTGGCCGACCGGGTGGCGATCGTCGACGCGGGCCGGATCGTCGAGTCCGGCACCGTGCGCTCGGTCCTCACCTCGCCGCGCAGCGCCTTCGGAGCCCGGATCGCCGGGGTCAACCTGCTCGCCGGCACCATGGCGGCAACCGGTTCACTCGAGACGCCCTGGGGCACTATCGTTTCCGGGATCGAGGAGCCCGGCGGCGACCTCCACCCCGGCGCGGCGGCGGTCGCCCTGTTCCGGCCGGCCGCGGTGGCGGTGCACCTCGAACCGCCGCATGCCAGCCCCCGCAACGCGCTCCCCGTGACCATCGCCGAGATGGAGGCACACGGGACGACCGTGCGGGTGCGCGGCGCCGAGAAACCGGACGGCAGCGCCGGTCTCGCGGCGGACGTCACCGCCGCGGCCGTCGCCGACCTCGACCTCGCACCGGGGCGGCGGGTGTACTTCGTGGTCAAGACCCAGGAGGTGGAGCTGCACCCGGCGCTGCCGGCACCCGCCGGCTGAGCCGGGCAACCGTCAGAACAGCTCGTGGTCGCGCCGCCGCACCCTCCGCGTACGCAGCCGGTACCGCCACGAGAAGCCCGGCCACAGTGAGTGATTGGTGCCGTCCGCGGTGACATACCAACTCGCGCATCCACCGGTACTCCAGACGGCGGACGCGAGCCGGTCGTGCAGGTCAGCGTGGTAGTCGGCCTGCGCGTCAGCGCGGACGTCGACCGCACGCGCCCCGTCCCGATCCACCAGGGCCATCGCCGCGAGCACGTGCCGGACCTGCGACTCGATCATGAACACCAGGGAGCTGTGCCCCAGGCCCGTGTTCGGCCCGGTGAGCAGGAACGCGTTGGGCAGGCCCGAGACCGTGATGCCGAGGTGCGTCGCGATCCCGTCCCGCCACCACAGCTCCTGCAGGGTGACGCCGCCCCGCCCGGCGAGCGGCAGCCGGGCCAGCGGGCCCGCCACCCGGAATCCGGTGGCGTAGACGATCACGTCCACCGGGCGCACCGTCCCGTCGGCGGTCACGACGGCGTCCGGGCGGATCTCGGCGATCGGGTCGGTGACCACCTCCGCGCCCGGCCGGCTCAGGGCCGGGTAGTAGTCGTCGGACCGGAGGATCCGCTTGCAGCCGATGCGGTAGTCCGGCGTCAGCGCCCGCCGGAGTTCGGGGTCCGGGACCTGACGGCGCAGATGCCCCCGTGCCCGACGTTCGAGGGGCCGGGTCAGCGCGGGCGGTCCGTTGAGCCCGAGCGCCAGCAGCTCCGCGTTCCAGTAGGTCAGCGCTCGGGCGATCCGCCCGGTCGCAGGCACCCGCGCGGCTGACAGGCGGGACCTGCGTCGCGGCAGCACCCACGGCGGCGTGCGCTGGTAGAGCTGCAGCGCGCCGGCGCGAGCGGCGAGCTCGGGCACCAGCTGGACCGCGCTCGCGCCGGTGCCGATCACCGCCACCGTCTTGCCGGTGAGGTCGACGGTGTGGTCCCACTGCGCCGAGTGGAAGGAAGGTCCGCCGAAGGTCCCGGCGCCGGGGATCCGGGGCAGCGCGGGCTGGTGCAGGGCGCCCGTCCCGACGACCAGGAACTGTGCGACGTACTCGCGGCCGTCCACGGTCCGGACGTGCCAACGCCGGGCGGCCTCGTCCCATCGTCCGCCGCCGACCTCGGCGCCGAATTCGATCTTCGCGCGGACGCCGTACTCGTCGCTCACCCGCCGGAGGTAGTCCAGGATCTCGGGCTGTGAGGCCCGGTCGCCGCCGCGGCGACGGTGCGGCGCGAACGAGTACGAGTACAGGACCGACGGCACGTCGCACTCGCAGCCCGGATAGGTGTTCTCCCGCCAGGTGCCACCGACCTCGTCGGCCTTCTCGAGCACCACGAACTCGCCCTCACCGGCCCGGGCCAGGCCCACCGCCATGCCGAGCCCGGCGAATCCCGCACCGATGACCAGCACCCGGGTGTGCCGGACCGTCCCCGCGCCGAGCCCTGCCTCGTCTGCCTGTGTCATCGAACTCCACCTCTCACCACCAACTTGAACAGTGTTCAAGTTGGGTACCGTTTAACGCAAATCGCCCTGTTCGCAGAGACAACGGCGGACCGGGCGACCGCGCCGCACCCGGCAGGTGCACCACGTGGTCGCTACGGTCGGGGCATGGCAACCACGGCGGATCACCTGCGGACCACCCTCGACGGCCGGTGGCGGGAGGTGCGGGAGAAGGTCCGGGTAGACCTCACCCGCCCCGAGTTCGCGCCGCACTTCACGCCGGACCTCGACGCCGCCCGGGCAAAGACGCTCGAGCAGATGCAGGTTCTCGCCGAATCCGGTTACGCCGCCAACGGTTTCAGCGTCGAGCACGGCGGCACCGGCGACGTCGGCGCGGCGGTCACAAGCATCGAGATGCTCGCGATGTCGGACCTGTCGCTGATGGTCAAGGCCGGGGTGCAGTGGGGCCTGTTCGGTGGCGCCGTCGAGAACCTGGGCACCGCCGCCCACCACGAGGCGTACGTCCGGCCGCTGATCGACCTGGACCTGCTCGGCTGCTTCGCGATGACCGAGACCGGGCACGGCAGCGACGTGCAGGAACTCGAGACCACCGCCACCTACGACGCCGCGACCGGGGAGTTCGTGATCGACTCCCCCACCCCGTCGGCCCGCAAGGACTACATCGGTGGCGCGGCCCAGCACGCCCGGATGGCGGCCGTGTTCGCGCAGCTGTTCACCGCCGGCCCCGGCGAGGAACCGGAGCCGAAGGGCGTGCACTGCTTCCTGGTCCCGATCCGGGACGAGCGGGGCGGCGACCTGCCCGGAGTCACCACCTCGGACTGCGGGTACAAGGGCGGCCTGCCCGGAGTCGACAACGGCCGGATCGTCTTCGACCGGGTGCGGGTACCGCGGGCGAACCTGCTCAACCGGTACGGCGACGTCGCCGCGGACGGCAGCTACAGCTCGCCGATCGAGAACCCGAACCGGCGGTTCTTCACCATGGTCGGCACCCTGGTGCGGGGCCGCGTCACCGTCGGCGGGGCGGCCGGCGCGGCGGCCCGGGTCGCCCTGTCCATCGCCACCCGGTATGCGTTGCAGCGCAGGCAGTTCGACAAACCCAAGAGTAGCGAGGAGGTCCTCATCATGGACTACCTCGTACACCAACGCCGACTGCTGCCGCTGATCGCGAAGTCCTACGCCCTGCACTTCGCGCAGAACGAGTTGGTCACCCGGCTGCACGAGATCCAGAGCGCGCGGGAGGTGGACCCGCAGGAACAGCGCGAGCTCGAGGCCCGCGCCGCCGGGCTCAAGGCCGCGAACACCTGGCACGCCACCCGGACGATCCAGGAGTGCCGCGAGGCCTGCGGGGGCGCCGGCTACCTCACCGAGAACCGGCTCGTCGCGCTCAAGGCCGACACCGACGTGTTCACCACCTTCGAGGGCGACAACCACGTGCTCACGCAACTGGTGGCGAAGGAACTGCTCACCGCCTACGCCGACGAGGTGCGCGGGATGGGTCCGGTGGACTGGATGCGGTTCGCCGCCACCACCGTCGGCGACGTGGTCAAGAAGCGCACCGCGGCGCAACAGATCATCCAGACCATCCTCGACACCCGGCAGGACAACGAGGAGGACGGCAGCCTGTTCAACCGCGGCACCCAGCTGAGGATGTTCTCCGACCGCGAGGAGTACCTGCTCTCCACCGCCGCCCGGCGACTGCAGGGCGCTCAGAAGCGCGAGGACGACCCGTTCGACGCGTTCAACTTCGTCCAGGACCACGTGCTCCGGGCCGCCGAGGCGCACATCGACCGGGTGGTGCTCGAGGCGTTCGTGGCGGGCATCGACTCGTGCCCCGACGGGGCGGCGGCGGACCTGCTCGGCGAGCTGTGCGACCTCTACGCCCTGACGGTGATCGAGGAGGACAAGGCCTGGTTCATGGAGCACCGGCACCTGTCTGTCGAGCGGGCCAAGGCCGTCACCCGCGGCGTCAACGAGCGCTGCCGCACGCTGCGCCCGCACGCGCTGGAACTGGTCGAGGGGTTCGCGGTGCCGGAGTCCACGCTGGGCGCGGCGATGCTCGAGGGCTGACCGTGGACCGGCCGGGCGCGGGCGGGGTTCACCCGAGCTCGCCCGGCCGCAGCGCCCGGGTCCGGACGTCGGAGAGCACGCACCGGACGAACACCTCCCGTTCGACGCTGCCCCGCTGTCCGGACGCGGGGACCACGGCACTGACCGTGCGGTTCTCCAGTTCCGCGTCGCCGACCACCGCGATGTACGGGTCGCGGCGTCGGCGAGACTCGCGGATGCGCGCGCCCAGCGAGCCCGCACCGAGGATCTCGGCGCGGATCTTGTTCTCCCGCAATTCGACCCGCAGCTTGTCCGCCTCGTCGTGGTGTCGCCCGGACACCGGCAGGACGGCCACCTGTCTGGGCGCCAGCCACGGCGGCATCCGGCCCCCGAAGCGCTCGACCAGCAGCGCCACCATCCGCTCCATGGACCCGAGCAGGCCCCGATGGATCATGACCGGGCGGTGCCTGGCGCCGTCCTCGCCGGTGTACTCGAGCCGGAAACGCTCGGGTTGGTTGAAGTCGAGTTGCACCGTCGACAGGGTCTCCTCGCGGCCCTGGCCGTCCACGACCTGGACGTCGATCTTCGGGCCGTAGAAGGCTGCCTCCCCGTCCGCCTCGACGAAGTCGAGGTCGAGCGCGGCGAGCGCACCGCGCAGCTGGTCCTGGGCGCGGGCCCACTGCTCGTCGGTGCCGAGGTACTGCCCGGCCGCGCCGCGGAGCGAGAGTCGGTAACGGCGCTCGGTGACACCGAGGATCCGGTAGCAGCGCTCGATCGCGCCGAGCGCGAGTTCGACCTCGTCACCGACCTGTTCCGGCGCGCAGAACACGTGCGCGTCGTCGAGATTGATCTGGCGCACCCTGCTCAATCCGCCCAGCACGCCGGACATTTCGCTGCGGAACATCGAACCCAGTTCGGAGAGCCGGAACGGCAGGTCGCGATAGCTGCGTCCGCGCGCGGCGAACACCTGCGCGTGGTGCGGACAGTTGGCCGGCCTCAGCAGGAAGCTCTCGCCGCCGATCCGCATCTCCGGGAACATGTCCGCGGCAAACTTGGACCAGTGGCCGGACCTCTCGAAGAGCTCCTTCTTGGCCAGCACCGGTGTGTAGACGCCGCGGCAGCCGGTGCGGGCCGCCTCCTCCGCCGCGAGCGCCTCGAGTTCGGCGCGAATGATCGCGCCGTCCGGCAGCCACAGCGGAAGGCCCGCGCCGACGACGGGTGCGGTGTCGAACAGTTCGAGCTCACGGCCCAGAACGCGATGATCGATTGTCATGGGGTGCCCACTCTCGTGACGCGAGAGGGAATCGATGCCCGAACACGAAAAAAGCCCCGGGACAATGACTCCCGGAGCTCGCTTGGTCGGTCAGCAGATGCTAGACGGCGCGCCGGAAGGTGTCCGGCGTCGTCGTCAGGTGCTGAATGCAAATCACGGTGGGAGCGTACATCCGACTCTCGCGTCGATCAATACCCGGCCGCGCTCGCGCTCACCCGCCCAGCCGGGACTCCAGCTCGGCGCTGGTCGCCAGGAACCACACCTGCCTGCCCCGATTCGACTCGCGCACGAAGTCCGCGAGGGCGCCGCTGCGCCCGATGTGTTCGTCGATGTCGCCGAGGATCACCACCCGCAACCGGTAGTTGACGAACTTCTGCAGCATCTCGCCCGCCAGTCTGGTTCGGAGGTCGAAGAAGTCCGCGGCCAACCGGGTCACGGGTAGCACGACGCACTCGACGTCGGTGCCGTACGTCTGCCCGATCACGTCGAGCGCGTCGGCCTCGGAGCCGATTTCGGGCCCCTCCGGCGGGCACACCCACGTCGACGTCCCCGCGATCACGGCGGCGCTCACGCGGCGCTTCCGAGCACCGCGTCGACCAGTCCGAGCACGTGCGCGGTCGCGCCGAGAGAACCGACCACGATGACCTTGAGTCGCTCGCCGGTCGGGTCGTAGACGGACTCGACCCGCAGCGGGACCTCGCCGTCGTCGCGCGGGCCGGCGGCCGCGGCGGTCACCAGCGTGCCCACCCGGTCCGCCGTCGCCGCATCCACCGACTCCACCTCGACGACGCTCACGGCCTCCGAACGGGCCGGCCGCGCCACGGCGGGCCCGGCCGACGACTGCCCGGTGAACGCCTCCAGATCGGCGCGCGCGATCCGGTACTGCTTGCCGATCCGGACGGCACCGAGGCTGCCGTCGCGGATGTATCCGCGGACCGTCCGCACGTGCAGACCCAGCCGGTCGGCGACCTCGTCCGCGGTGAACAACTCCTGCGCCATGGCTCCCCTCAAGATTACGAAAACAACCGTATCATCCCCTTCGGCAAGGGGCGATACGGTTGTTCAGGTAAGAAAAGGGAGTAAACCCCCGCACTCAGGCGGACAGCTGGTAGCCGGCCTCCTCGACAGCCTCGGCGACCGCCTGCCGCGCGAGCGGGGCGTCACTGGTCACCTCGAGCGCACCGGACGCCAGGTCCACCCGGACGTCGGTGACGCCGGCGATCGCGCCGACCTCCTCGGTGACCGCGGCGACGCAGTGCCCGCAGGTCATGCCGACGACGGCGAAGGTGCTCGGCATCGCCACCCCTCCCCTACGACCGGACCAGCCGGGCGATGGCGTCGGACGCCTCCTTGACCTTGGCGTCGGCCTCGGGCCCACCCTTCTTGGCGGCCTCGACGACGCAGCCGGCCAGGTGCGCATCCATCAGCTTCAACGAAACCGACTGCAGCGCCTTGGTTGCCGCCGACACCTGGGTGAGGATGTCGATGCAGTACCGGTCGTCGTCGACCATGCGCGAGATCCCGGCGACCTGCCCCTCGATGCGACGCAGTCGCTTGAGGAGGTCGTCCTTCTCGGGGGAGTAACCGTTCATGCCCCCAGGGTACCCCCCAAGGGTATTGTCCGCTACCGGCGGCGGACCACGTCGAGGAGCAGCAGTCCCGCGGCGATCACCAGCGCCGCCGCGCCGCCGATCCACGACCCGGAATAGCGGGTGCCCGTGAACGCGGGCGCCCCCTCGACCAGCGGCCCGAACTCCGTGGTGCTCACCCCTTGCCTCCAGCACCACACCGCCAGCGCCAGCGCCAGCACGGCCAGGAACCCCTCCGCGACCCTCAGCATGCGTCCGGTCACCGTCCGCTCCCCTCGTCCGCGGCGGTGCCAGGCACCGCACGCTCAAGCGCCGCCCGCAACCCGTCGCCGTCCCGGGCCCMGGCCCGGACGATTCCGCCGTCGCGCAGTCGCAGCCCGATCCCGGTCCGCCGCTTCGGCACCCCGGACAGCTCGCCGAGAGCGCGCGCCGTCTCCCAGGGTTCCAGGTCCGCGGCGAACGGGTCGCCCGCGGGCAGGATCGCCTCGATCTCGGCAAGCGCCAACGTCTCGGTCCCGCACCGCAGGTCGGTGTCGGTCAGCGCAACGCTCGCGTGCTCCCGGGCCGCCGCCACCTGCAACGCGACCAGACCCGCGAGCAGCGCCGCGCACACCGTCAGTGCCAGCCAGTGCACCCCGGCACCGAAGAAGAAGTCGCCGATCAGGACCACCAGGCACAGCACGGGCCCGACCGCGACCAGCCGCCAACTCCCGCCGGGCTCGGCGAACACCGCCGGCTCAGCCACGGTCGAACCACGCGGTCGCCGACGGCAGGTACACCAGCATGCCCGCCGCCAGCGTCACCACCGCCACCAGCAGCACCGGCGCCTGGCCCACCCCGGTGGGCAGCAGCGCGAGTTCGAGGAACGTGAACACCGCCGACAGCGCCACCAGCGCCCGGCGGAAGCGCCCGTCGCCTGCGCGGGCGGGACCGGCCATCAGCCCGACCGCGAGGCCCACCAGCAGCGCGACCGCGCCGGAGCCACGCAGCAGCAGGATCAGCGAGTCGAGGTCGTCGGGCGCCGCACCGTTTCCGAGCAGCTGATCGCGCAGCGCCGCACCGGAACTGGTGACGGCCAGCAACCCGAAGAGCACCAGCAACGCCGAGCAGGCCAGCCACAGCCAGTACGCCACGGTGACCGGTCGCGGCCGGGTGCGCTCGTCGGTCACCGGTGCTGCTGCGCCTTCACACCCGGCATGAAGTACCGGTTGGAGTCGGCCCGGTGCATCAGCACCACCGCGCCCACCGACAGCACCGCCTGCAGGATGCCGGCGCCGCCCGCGACGACGGCGGCCGCACCGCCCACCGCGCCGAGCCCGAACACCGTCGGGATCGCGACGAACACCGTCATCACACCGATCATGGTGACGAGCATCCTCGCCCAGTTTCGGCCGGCGCGCATCTTGAACACGAAGAGCAGGTACACCCCGGTCAGGATCAGCCCGAGCACCGCGGTCAGCCCGAAACCGATCAGCAGCAGGCCCTCCGCGGTCGAACGGGTGATCTCCACCGTCTCGTCCTGGGCACGGACGTCACGCACCAACTGGTCGGCGAAGTTCGCCCGGTCACCCAGCGCGGTCGCCAGCGTCGCGAAGAGGTTCACCACGCCGAGACCGGCGACGCCACAGAGCAACTGGAACGCGGTGACCACGTCCACGGGCGGCTGCGGCTTCGGCGGCACCGGCGGCGACTGGGGGTACGGGTACTGCTGCTGCGCCGGGTACGGCTGCGGGTACGGCGACTGCGCCGGATACTGCGGCTGCGGATCCTGCGGCGGCTGCGGCGACTGCTGCGGCTGCGGCGACTGCTGCGGCTGCTGCGGCTGCGGCGACTGCTGCGGGTCCTGCGGCGAGGGCGTCGTCACAACCGGGCCGCCACTTCGGCGGCCCAGTAGGTGAGCACGATGTCCGCCCCGGCCCGGCGGATGCACAGCAGCGACTCGTCGATGGCGGCGTCCCGGTCGATCCAGCCGTTCTGCGCCGCCGCGGTGATCATCGAGTACTCCCCCGAGATCTGGTACGCCGCAACGGGAACCGTGGAACGGTCGGCGGTCTCCCGGAGCACGTCGAGGTAGGACATGGCCGGCTTGACCATCACCATGTCCGCGCCCTCGGCCAGGTCCAGGTCCACCTCGCGAAGCGACTCGCGGCGGTTCGCGGCGTCCTGCTGGTAGGTGCGCCGGTCGCCGCTCAGCGACGACCCGACGGCCTCCCGGAACGGGCCGTAGAAGGCGGAGGCGTACTTCGCCGCATACGCGAGCATGCCGGTGTCGAGGTGGCCCGCGGCGTCGAGACCCGCACGGATCGCCGCGATCTGGCCGTCCATCATCCCGCTCGGGCCGAGCAGGTGCGCGCCCGCCTCGGCCTGCGACAGCGCCATGTCGACGTAGCGGACCAGGGTCGCGTCGTTGTCCACGGCGCCGTCCGCGGTGAGGACCCCGCAGTGGCCGTGCGCGGTGAACTCGTCGAGGCAGGTGTCGGCCATGATGACGGTGTCGTCACCGAGTTCGGTGCGCAGCGCCCGCAGACCGCGGTTGAGGATGCCGTCGGGATCGCTGGCCCCGGACCCGGTTGCGTCCTTGTCCTCGGGCCGCGGCACACCGAACAGCATCAGACCGCCGACGCCCGCGGCCACCGCCTCGGTGGCGGCGACGCGCAGCGAGTCCAGCGTGTGCTGGAAGACGCCGGGCATCGAGGAGATCTCACGCGGCGCGTCGATGCCGTCGGCGACGAACATCGGCAGCACCAGATGCCGTGGCTCCAGCGAGGTTTCGGCAACCAGGCGGCGCATCGCCGCGGTGCTGCGCAGGCGGCGGGGCCGCTCGGCGGGAAAGATCATGCCCTCCTTCGTCGGGCTCGTGCGCGGTTGACGGGTCCACCGACCCGGCAACGTCTCCGCGGTCTTCGGCCCGATGCACGCCACCAGGGTGCGCGCGTGCGGCTTGCCCGCGATACCGACCAGGTTCCGGACGGTGGACGACGAGGTGAAGCACACCGCGTCGAACCCGCCGGTCTTGATCATCTCGCGGGTCTCGGCCGGCGGCGGCGCCGCCCGGACGGTCCGGTAGGCGGTGACGTCGTCGATCTCCCAGCCGCGCTGACGCAGGCCCTCGGCGAGGGTCTCGGTGGCGATGTCCGCGCGCGGCAGCAGCACCCGGTTGACCGGGTCGAAAACGTCGTCGTACGGGGCGAACTCGGCCAGCAGGCCCTCGCTGGACTGCTCACCGGACGGCACCAGCTCGGGGTTGATGCCGAACGAGCGCACCTTGTCGGCGGTGGCCTGGCCGACGCAGGCGATCTTCACGCCGGAGAAGGCGCGGGCGTCCAGACCGAATTCCTCGAACTTCTCCCACACCGCGCGGACCGCGTTGGTGGAGGTGAACACCACCCACTGGTAGCGGCCGTCCACCAGGCCCTTGACCGAGCGCTCCATCTGCGCGGGGCTGCGCGGCGGCTCGACTGCGATGGTCGGCACCTCGATCGGGATGGCACCGTGGGTGACCAGCCGCTCGCTCATCTCGCCGGCCTGGTCCTTGGTGCGCGGCACCAGCACGGTCCAGCCGTACAGCGCCCGCGACTCCCACCAGGACATCTTGTTGCGCTGCGCGACGACCTTGCCGACCGTGACGATCAGCGAGCCGACCAGTTCGGAGCCCGCCTCGTTCAGGGTGGCGAGGGTGGCCTCGACGGTGCGCTGCTGGCGGGTGGTGCCGCGGACGGTGATCGCGGCCGGGGTCTGCGGGGCCAGGCCGTGCTCGACCAGAGCGCTCGCGGTCTCCGCCAGGTGCGCGGCACCGGCGTGCAGCACCAGCGGGCCGGGCGCGGCGGCCAGCGCCGCCCAGTCGACCTCGCCGCGGACGTCGGCCTCGGTGTGGCCGGAGCCCAGCGCCATGCCGGCGTAGCTGGGCACCGCCGAACCGGCGGGCAGCCCGGGCAGCACCTCGAAGACCACCTGGGTGCGGGCCACCGCGGTGACCTCGGCGATCACCGAGTCGGTGGTCAGCGGATCGCCGGAGACCAGGCGGACCACGTCGTGGCCGTTCTTGGCCTCGGCGACCAGGGTCTTCGCGACCTCGGCGGGCTCGCCGAGGGCGGGCCGCACCTCGGAGAGGGGGTGCTCCGGGTCGACCTCGACGCCCTTGACCAGCAGCGCCGTGCCGACCAGCGCGGCGACGCCCTTGTCGACGTCGGGATCGGTGAACGCGAGCGTCGCGTTGGCCAGGACGTCCCTGGCGCGGACGGTGAGCAGCGCGGGATCGCCGGGCCCGGAGCCCACGAACAGGATCCGTCCGGGAGTGTTCTTTCGGACTCGGCTCATCGGTTGTTCTCCAGTGCGTTCAAGTGTCGAGCAGTGTGGGGTCGTGCGATGTCAGGTGCTGTGACGGGGTGCTGCGGACCGGGGTGGTGCCTGGCCCGCCTGGGTTTCGACGATCTACACATCGGCGACACCCATCAACTCGCGGGCGCCGAGGTCGAGCAGTTCGCGGGCCAAGGCCCGGCCCAGCTCCTCGGCACGGTCGGGCGGGCCCACCACCGATGCCCGGATCGAGTCCGAGCCGTCCAGTGCGGCCGCGCAGCCGCGGACCGACAACTCGTCGAAGACCCGGCCGTCGTCGTCGATGGACTCGACGACCTCGGCGATCGCGCCGACCGGCGCGGTGCAGCCTGCCTCGAGTTCGGCGAGCAGGCTGCGCTCGGCGACGACGGCCGCACGGGCGTGGGCGTCGTCGAGCCGGGCCAGGATCGCGATCAGTTCCGGGTTGTCCGCCCGGCACTCGACGGCCAGCGCGCCCTGGGACGGCGCCGGCAGCATCTGCACCGGGTCGAGCGTCTCGGTGATCACGTCGAGGCGACCGATCCGGGACAGCCCGGCACGCGCGATGACGATCGCGTCGAGTTCGCCGGACTGGACCTTGCCGATGCGGGTGTCGATGTTGCCGCGCAGCTCCTGGATGTCGAGTCCCAGCCCGAGCGCGCGCAGCTGGGCCCGGCGGCGCGGGGCCGACGTCCCCACCTTCGAGCCGGCGGGCAGCTCACCGAGCACCAGTCCGTCGCGGGCCACCAGCGCGTCGCGCGGGTCCTCGCGGCCCGGCACCGCGGCGATGACCAGCCGCTCGTCGGGCGCGGTGGGCAGGTCCTTGTACGAGTGCACGGCGACATCCACGCGACCGGCGGCGAGCTCCTCGCGCAGTTCCGCGGTGAACACGCCGACGCCGATGCGCTGCACCGGACCCGGCGTGACGTCGCCCTTGGTCTTGACGATCACCAGTTCGGCGGGATGGCCGGCGGCGATCAACGCGTCCCGGACGGTGCCCGCCTGGGTGGTCGCGAGCAGGCTGCCGCGGGTGCCGATCCGCAGGGTCCGCACCCTGGTCTCGCCGGCCGGCTGGGCGGTCGCGGTCATGCCTGCATCCCCTTACGCCAAATCTCTGCACTGTCGGCCTCGTGGCCGGCGGTGAAATCGTCCGCGAGCTCGACGGCCCGGATCTCCATCGGCGCGGCCACGGCCTCCGCCGAACCCGGCGCCAGCTCGAACAGCTCCCGCAGCGCGGCCGCGTACTGGTCTCCGCCGGGCGCGGCGGCGAGCTGCTTGACCCGCACCGTCGGGGCGTGCAGCAGCTTGTCCACGACGCGCCGCACGGTGCGCGCGACCTCGTCGCGCTGCGGGTCGTCGAGGCCCGGCAGCCGGGACTCGAGCCGGAGCAGCTCCGCCTCGACGACGTCGGCCGCGCGCTGACGCAGCGCCGTCACCGTCGGGGTGACCTCCGCGAGCCTCTGACCGGCCAGGTAGGTGGCGAGCTCGCCCGCGACGATCTCGCGTGCGGCGTCGGCGTCGGAGGCCGCGGCCCCGGCGGCCGGGTCCCGCTGCAGCGACTCCATGTCGAACACGGTGACGCCCGGCAGCCCGGCGACGGGTGACTCCACGTCGCGCGGCAGGCCGAGGTCGCAGATCACCAGCGGGCGGTCCGCCTCGCGGCCGAGCTGGGCCAGCGCGCGGTGGGTGTCCGCGAGGGTCACCACGGCGCCGACCGCGCCGGTACAGGTCACCAGCACGTCCGACTGCGCCATCGCCGACGGCAGCTCGCTCAGCTCCACCGTCTCCGCCTCGATGCCGTTTCCGCGGGCGGTCTCGGCGAGGCGCTCGGCGCGGTCGCGGGTGCGGTTGACCACGAGGATGCGTCCGATGCCGGCCCGGGTCAGGTGCGCGACGGACAGCCCGCCCATCGCGCCCGCGCCGAGCACGACCGCGGTCCGGCCGGTCAGCGCGCCGCCGAGCAGCTCGGCGGCCCGGTCCAGCGCCACCGACACCACCGACGCGCCTGCCCGGTCGATGCCGGTCTCGGAGTGCACCCGCTTGCCGACGCGCAGCGCCTGCTGGGCCAGTTCGTGCAGCGTGCGGCCCGCGGCCTGCTGGCCGTCGGAAGTGGCGTAGGCCGTGCGGATCTGGCCGAGGATCTGCTGCTCGCCGATCACCATCGAGTCCAGGCCGCTCGCGACCGCGAACAGGTGCTCGGCCGCGGCCTCGCTGTAGCGGACGTAGGCGTGCTTGGTCAGGTCCGTCAGGTCCAGTCCGGCGTGCTCGGCCAGCAGTTCGCCGACGGCGCCGAGGGCGCCGTGGAACGCGTCGACCACCGCGTAGACCTCGACCCGGTTGCAGGTCGAGACGATCATCACCTCGGAGACGTGCGACGACTCGAGCATCTTGTCGATCAGCTTGGGCCGATCCGTGTCGCCGATTGCGACCCGCTCGAGGACGGACACGGGAGCGCTTCTATGCGAAATCCCGACCAGGAGAACACTCACGGAGCAGCCACCGATCCATTCGTTGTCGAAGTCGAGCTTGTCGCGTCCGGGTCCGTCTCGGCGTTGCGGGCGCTGTGGAACGAGAGAACCTGCATCTCGACGGCCAGGTCCACCCGACGGATCTCGACGTGTCGGGGCACCTCCAGCGGCGACGAGGCGAAGCTGAGGATGCATCGCAGACCGGCCTTCACCAGCTGGTCGCACACCTCCTGGGCCGAGTCGTCCGGGGTCGCGATGACCCCGATCGTCGCGCCGAGGGCGCGGCACGCCGACTCCAGTTCGGCGACGTCGCGCACGACGAGTCCGTCGACGGTACTGCCGATCCGCTCCGGATCCCGGTCGAACAGGCCCGCCATCGTGAAACCGCGGCGTCCGAATCCGCCGTACCGGGCCAGCGCCTGACCGAGGCTGCCGACGCCGACGAGCACCACCCGGTGGCCGCGGTCGAGCCCGAGGGCCTCCTCGATGCGGGCGCGCAGCCGGGACACGTCGTAGCCGACTCCGCGGACCCCGTTGGGGCCCAGGAAGGAAAGGTCCTTGCGCAGCTTCGCCGAACCGACGCCCGCGGCCGTCGAGAGTTCTTCGCTGGAGACGATCAGCGTGCCGTCGTCGGCCATCTGGCCGAGCACCCGGAGGTAGGTCGCGAGCCTGGTGACGGTGGCCTGCGGCAGGTCGCGCACGGTGGCGTCCGAGCGTGCCGCGTCGGCCGGCCGGGCCGCCCTGTCGGCACCGAGTCGAGCGCCCCCCTCAGCTCCCGCGACACCACGGGCAGCGAACCCATGCGGCTGGTGCTGTTCGGTCACTTCGATGGCTCCTCGTCCGGCCATGCACACGGCCGGTCATCAGGTTGATCCGGGGGGACTGGTGACACCACGGTAACTGCTTGTGAAGCTCTGCACAAAGTCGCCGGATCCCGGCAACACCCGCTGCGACCTGCGCAGCGACCGCCCACCGGGGTTCGCAGGTCGGCCTCAGATTGTCAAATCCGAGCGGAGCCTGACCTCGTCGACCTCCCAGTAGCTGTGCTCCCGATCGTCGAGCAGCACCACCGGCAGCCGATCCCCGTACTCCGCCCGCAGCTCGGGATCCGTCGCGGCCGCCTCGTCGACGTCGACGGATTCGAGGACAATGCCGAATTCCTCACACAACGGCAGCAGTTGCTCCCGCGCGGTCTCGCAGGAGCCGCAACCGGCCCGGGTGAGCAGGGTGATGGTGTGTGCCACGGCGGTCATGCGTCCACTGTGCCACCGGCCGCGGGCACCTCCTGCACCGATCTGCGGAGACGGATATCACAGCCGTCGGTTGCCGGTGCGTTCCGCCCGGTGCACCCTCGGTGCTGGGGATAGGGTTACCGCAGAATCGGCGATCACAGGAGGTGCGAGTGCCTGGGCTATCACGGCCGACGGGATCGGGGGTGAGCGCCGGCTGGCTCGGCGGAGCGGTGCCGTTCCGCAAGCGCGGCAGGGTCCCGCTCGGTCCCAGCGACGCACAACTACGGGCCAACCGGGCCGGCGAGGCGAGCGCGGACGCCGCGATCGCGCTGCACGCCGCCGAGACCGAGGCCGTCGCCGCCGAGGCGGGCGCCGGGACCCCGGACACCGCGCCCGCGGTGCCGCTGGACCTGACCGCCGCCGCATTCTTCGACGTCGACAACACCATGGTCCAGGGCGCGTCGATCATCCACTTCGCCCGCGGCCTGGCCGCCCGCAAGTACATCTCCTACGGCGACATGGCCCGGTTCGGCTGGCAGCAGGTCAAGTTCCGGGTCACCGGCAAGGAGAACAGCGGCGACGTCGCGAGCGGCAAGGAGAAGGCGCTGGCCTTCATCGCCGGACGCGAGACCGCAGAGTTCACCCGGCTCGGCGAGGACATCTACGACGAACTGATCGCCGACAAGATCTGGCCGGGCACCCGGGCGCTGGCCCAGATGCACCTCGACGCCGGGCAGCAGGTCTGGCTGGTCACCGCCACCCCGGTCGAGTTGGCGCAGGTGATCGCGAAGCGACTCGGCCTGACGGGCGCGCTGGGCACCGTCGTCGAGAGCGAGCAGGGCAAGTTCACCGGCCGCCTGGTCGGCGACATCCTGCACGGACCCGGCAAGGCGCACGCCGTGCGCACCCTGGCCGTGCGCGAGGGCCTGAACCTCAAGCGGTGCACGGCCTACTCGGACAGTCACAACGACGTGCCGATGCTCTCGCTGGTCGGCACCGCGGTCGCCATCAATCCCGACACCGATCTCAAGGAAGTCGCCAAGACCCGCGGCTGGGAGATCCGGGACTACCGCACCGGGCGCAAGGCCGCGAAGGTCGGCGTGCCGACCGCGCTGGCACTCGGTGCGCTCGGCGGCGCCCTGGCCTCGGTGATCGGTCGTCGCAAGCACTGACCGGCACCCGTGGCGATCCCTCCCCCGCAGGGCGGGGTCGCCACGGGCGGCGTGGCCGGGTCAGCCCATGAACACGTTGCGACGCTTGGCGAGCAACCGGTACAGCGTCTGCTGGATGTTCTCGCGGACGTGGTCGGTGACCTCGAAGAGCACCATCGGGTCCTCCGCGGCGACCGTGTCGTAGGAGTCCGTGACGATCGGCTCACCGAACTCGATGTACCACTTCGACGGCAGCGGGATCAGCCCGAGCGGACCGAGGTGCGGGAAGAACGGCGTCACCGGGAAGTACGGCATCCCCAGCAGCCGGGCCAGCGACTTGATGTCGCCGATCTTCGGGTAGATCTCCTCCGACCCGACGATGGAGCAGGGGATGATCGGGGCGCCGGTCCGGATCGCGGCGCTGACGAAGCCGCCCCGGCCGAAGCGCTGCAGCTTGTAGCGCTCGCTGAACGGCTTCCCGATCCCCTTGAAACCCTCCGGGAACACCGCCGCCACCTCGCCGCCGCGCAGCAGTCGCTCGGCGTCCGGATTGCAGGCCAGGGTGTGGCCCGCCTTGCGGGCGATGTTGCCGACCACCGGCATCTCGAATGCCATGTCCGCGGCCAGCATCCGCAACGGCCGGTGCGCCGGGTGGTGGTCGAACATCGCCACCGAGGTCATCAACCCGTCGATCGGCACCACGCCCGCGTGGTTGGCCACCACCAGCGCGCCGCCCTCGGCGGGCACGTTCTCGATGCCGCGGACCTCCACCCGGAACCACGAGTCGAACAGTGGGCGCAGCAGCGGCAGCCACACGTTCTCCGTGAAGTGCGGGTCGAAACCGAACTCGTCGACCTGGTAGTCGCCGGTGAGGCGGCGGCGGATGAACTCGGCCGTCGCCACCACCTGGTCCGCGACCATCCCCCGCGCGGAGTCGAGCAGCGCGCCGGCCAGCCCCGGTGCATCCGTGTCGGCCGACGCCGGCGGAACCGTGAACAGTTCGGTCGGCTCGGAGGGGGTGACCGGTACGCCGCTGTGCCGGGCACGCACCCGACGCGGCCCGGACTCGCTGTGCAGCGGAATGACCTTCGCCACCTCGTTCGCCTCGTTCGCCGCGTCACTCATCGCGTCGCCCCCGTAGCCCCGACCAGCCGGCCCACGCCGGATTCCACCGAGCGCAGCCATTCCTTGCTGATGACGGGACTGAAGCCCGCGCCCCGGATCGTGTCGTCCATCGCCTGCAGCGACGTCCAGCGCGGCTCGAATCCCAGCTCCGCGCGCATCCGGTGGGTGTCGAGGCCGCAGCCGAAGTGGTAGTAGTCCAGCTGCTCGTTGGTGAAGTCCCGCATCACCGATCCCATCACCGCCCGGCCGAGGGTCCGGAACAGCGGATACGGCACCGGCACCGCGACGCCGCCCGCGCGGCGGATCGCCTGGGAGAGCATCACGACGCCGTCGGCGGCCACGTTGAAGGTGCCGGCCGGCCCGGCCACCGTGGCCCGTTCCAGGGCCGCCAGCGCATCCTCCTCGTGCAGCAACTGCATCCGGGCGTCGCGCCCCATGATGATCGGGACGACCGGCGAGTTCAGGAACTGCGAGACCGTGCCGTGCAGTCGCGGGCCGACCAGCGGCGCCATCCGCAGCAGTGACACCGCGATCTCCGGGCGCCGCCGGCCCAGCCCGCGTGCGTACCCCTCGATCTCGATGGTGTCCTGGGCGAAGGCACCCCGCGGCGGCGTCCGGGCGCTCATCTCCTCGGTGAACTTGGCGGGGTCCTTCGCGCTGCAGCCGTAGACCGCGCTCGAGGACCGCACCACCACCTTGCGGACGTCCGGGGACTTCTGGCACACCGCGAACAGCTGCATGGCGCCGAGGACGTTCATGTCCTTCATCGCGGTCCGGTTGCCGGACTTGGGCGCCTTGTCGATGGTCGCCGCGTGGACGACCGTGTCGACCTTGGCGCCGCGGATCACCTTGCCGATGAGCGGGTTGCGAATGTCCGCGCGGACGAACTCGGCGCGCCCCATCCGGCGGAGCATGTCCTTGCTCGGGGAGACGGCGTCGACCGCGATCACTCGTTCGATGCTCGGATCCTGCGCGAGCCTGGTCACCAGGTAGCCGCCGAAGAACCTGCTCGCCCCTGTCACCAGCACTACCCCGGGGCGCTGCACCCCTCGATCGCCGCCTGCCACCACTCCCACACCCCGTTCGTGATCGACCAACTGTGGCTGACGCCACGACCCGCTCCCCTGCGAGCCTAACCCCGACGACGCCGGGTCCGAGAAAGATTAACGCTACTGAAACACGCCATCCACCTGCTGTTTTACTGACGAAGACGCATTATTTCCAAGGCCGGTCAGAATCGATCGAGACGAATACGACGATTCCGGCAGACCCACCCAGAGACCCGTCACACCGCGGCCGGGCACCCCCGAAACGCGGTAGCCCAGAAAACGCAGTACCGCAGAAACACCGCACCCCGAACGCAGCGATGCCCGCCACCTTACGGTGACGGGCATCGACGGGGCACACGGCCCACACGCCAGATCGGCGTGCCTGCAGCTCGGCGAACTACTTACCGAGCTTCCTACGCTGCACTCGCGTCCTACGAAGCAGCTTGCGGTGCTTCTTCTTCGACATGCGCTTGCGTCGCTTCTTGATAACTGAACCCATGGCGGGTGTCCCTCACGTTCTTCTCTAGCGTTCCTGCGCACGCCGGTTACGTACGCGTGCGTTACGAATCTGGCGCTGTAGCCACCATCCACTAGCCCAGCGCCTGACGACACCGGCTGGCACGACGATTATTCATCGTACCGGTGTCGCCCTGCTCCGCCGAAACCGAGCGTGGCTTACGAGACTTCAGCCCGCGTCGAAATACGACGTCTGCAGGTAGTCGTGCACTGCCTTCGCATGTACTCGAAACGAGCGACCGACCCGAACCGCAGGCAGTTCGCCGCTGTGCACCAACCTATACACCGTCATCTTGGAAACCCGCATCAGGGTCGCCACCTCGGCGACCGTGAGGAACTGCGTGCCACCGAGGACAGGCTGACCGTCTCCGGCCGATCCCTTCGACTTACTTGTAGACACCATTAACTTGTATACCTCCGGCACATGTCGCGCCGCCGGCTTCCCCTCCGGCGGTACAGACACGCACGTGCTAACCGCAGTTTACCGGGACAGATGGTGTTGATGCGACGGGTGTGAGCGAAAACGGGTGTGAATTCCGGATTCGACACCGGCCGGCCTCCCGCGCCTCGGCGAGCCACGGGAGGCCGAGGCCCTATTCGGCCGACACGCCCGCCTTCTCGGTCGGGGCGCCCAGGGCCGCCGACTTCACCTTCGCGGCCGTGAGCGCGTCGTAGAACGCCGTACGCAGCCCGCCCCGCTCGAGTTCACGCACCGCGGCGGCGGTGGTGCCGCCGGGCGAGGTGACCGCCGCGCGCAGCTCGGTCGCCGACTCACCGGACTCCGCCAGCATGGCCGCCGAGCCCACCATCGTCTGCACCACGAGCTCGGAAGCCGTCGCCCGGGTGAGCCCGAGGCTCACGCCCGCGTCGACCATCGCCTCCGCGACCAGGAAGAAGTAGGCCGGGCCGGAACCCGAGACCGCGGTGACGGCGTCGATCTGCGCCTCCGTCACGGTGACCACCTTGCCCACGGACCCGAGCAGCTCCCGCACCGTCTCCAGGTGCTCCGCCTTGGCGAAGCGGCCCGCGGCGATCGCGCTGACACCCTCACCCACCAACATGGGGGTGTTCGGCATCACCCGGACCACCGGGACGCCGGCGGGCAGCTTGTTCTCGTACCGCCAGGTCGGCAGGCCGGCGGCCAGCGTCACGATGAGCTGCTCGCGCTCGCCGTCGAGGTCACCGGCCGCCAGCTGCGCGACCACTGCGTCGACGTCGCCCGGCTTGACCGCGATGACCACCACGTCGGCGCCCTCGGCCGCGTCCGCGACGGTCGTCACCCGGATCGCGTACTGCTCCGCCAGCTCGGCTGCGCGGGCCGGGAACGACTCCGCGACAACCAGGTCCCGAGCCGCGCGCCCGGCCTTCAACAGCCCCGAGATCAGCGCCTCGCCGATCCGGCCGCCACCGATCACTGCAATTCTCGTCATGCCCGCCAGCCTGCCAGCCCACCCACGGGTGTGGCCACGCAGGTCCGCCCATCAGCCCTTCGGGATCATCGCGAGCTGACGGCTCTGAACGACCGTCTGCCCGGTCTGGTCGAGCACCACGTGGTCCTCCTCGAACCAGGTGTCGCCGAGGACGGTGGCGCTGGCCATCACCCGCAGCCATCCGGGTGCCGGGCGCCGGCGCAGGTAGGTGGTGAGCTGGACGGTCGGTGCCCAGCCGAACATGCCCCGGTTCATCGTCACCGGGGCGCTGATGTCGCCGGTCATCAGCGCGAACAGCAGCGCGACGTCGGGATCGGCCTCGTCCTCGGCGAAGGGCCGGACCCACATCCGGTTCACCGGGTCGCCCTGCTCGCCCGCCAGGAACCGCGCGGCGGACGGGTCCACCCGCAGGTCGCATCCCTTGGCCACGTGCACGATCTGACCCATCGGGTGGTCCGGGACGATGTGGACGGCGTCCGCGGGCGGCTCTGCGGACAGGTCCGCCACCGCGAGCGGCACCTGGTGCCGGGGCTCGCCGACGTCCAGGACGCCGAGGGTCACGGCGGCCGAGACGGCGAGACGGTCCCCCTGGTACAGGTCCACGTCGACCAGGCAGACCTGCCGGCCGCGCTTGCGGACGGTGGTGGCCAGGCGTACCTCGCCCGGGTCCGGAGCGCTGACGTAGCTGGCGCTGACCGAGATCGGCTGCATCGCGCCGGCGTCGTCGCCCGACGCACGGATCGCGTCGCGGGCGGCGACGGCGCAGACGGCCATCATGCAGCCGCCGTGGACCTTGGGGCCGATCGTCCAGACCGCGTCGACGACGGCGCCGAAGTTGCCCTCCCCGAGGTCGGTGAGCGTGGTCAGGTCCGCGAACGGCCGGGTGGAGGTGAGGATGGAGGGAGCGCTCATGTGGTGTCCTCTCGGAGCTGTTGCGACGGCTCGGCCGTCAGGGTTCGGGACGCGATGTCCTGGTGGGCGAGGCGGCGCATGGCGGCGAGCACGGGTTCGTAGACCGCGGTCCCGAGCACCGCGTACTCGACCGCGGCCTCCGTGGACCCGACCGGCATGTGCGCGAGGTCGAACTCGGCGATCGCCTGGACGTGCCGGCCGTAGTTGTCGAGGCGTTCGACGGTCATCGGGATGCCGACCGCCTCGACCGCCGCGAGCGCCCGGTCGAGCTGCCCGACTGCCGGGAAACGCGGGTCGTAGACCTGGCCGAGGTGCTCGAGCGCCCACTGCGCCCGGGGGTTCTCCCGCGGGGCCGGGACGTCCGGGTCGGGGTACGGCGGAAGCGCCGCGACGGCCCGGCCGAGCGTCTCGAACAGGTCGTCTCCCGGATTCTCGGTCAGCCGGACGATGACGCGGATCTTGTGGATCGGCAGACCGGCGCCGGCCAGCGCCTTGATCAGCGACAGGCGGCGCAAGTGCCTCTCGTCGTACCGGGACTGGGTCGCGCTGGTCGCCTCGCCGGGCATCAGGACGCCCTCGCGGAGGTAGTACTTGATCGTCGCGAGCGGCAGCCCGGACCGCTCGACCAGCTCGGATACACGCATCGAACCTCCGGACGGGTGGTCGGATCGTCGGCCGTTGACGACCCTGTTGGACAGTTCTAGTATCCAATACTAGATACCGGAGCTATCCATTGCTACGCCGGGTCAATCTGCCACCGATCGAGGAGCCCTGTCATGGATCCCGTTCTCACCGTCGTCGCGGGTGTCACCGTGCTCACCGTCGTGGGCATCGCCTTCGGCGGCACGTTCATGCTCCGCATCGTCACCGGAAGCCGGGGCGCGAACGCCCTGCAGAAGACGATGTTCCGGGCTGGCCACGCGCACGCGGGTGTGCTGGTGACCCTCGGCCTGGTGGTCGCGCTGCTCACCCAGGCCGCCGGCGTGGCCGCGACGTGGTCCGCCGTCGGCTCGATCCTGGTGCTCTCCGCCGCGATCCTGGTGCCGGCGGGGTTCTTCCTGTCCGTGCTCGGCGAGGACCCGCAGCGCCCCAACGCGTGGATCCGCTCGGTGTGGGCCGGGTTCGCGGTGCTGGTGGCGGGACTGGTCGTCGCCGGCGTCGCGACAACCGTCGCCGGCGTCAGCGCACTGGGTTGAGCCGATACCCCCGCCGGGTCGACTGTCAGCACTCGCGCCGGGTTGACCGAATGCCTCCCCGACGCGAGATCGGACGTACCGCGAGGGTGCGTCAGGCGGTGGCGGGCCGCACCGCGAGGTGTTCGCGGGCGAAGCTCAACGACTGACCCAGCATGGATGCCCGCTCGGCGCGAGTCCGCGCGTTCTGGGTGTTGATCTCGAGCACCACCTGACCGTCGAACCCGCTCTCGGTCAGGTGCCGGCACACCTGCGCGCACGGCTGGGTCCCGTGCCCTGGGATGAGGTGTTCGTCCGCTGACGCGCCGCGACCGTCGGCGAGGTGCAGGTGCTTGAGGCCGCTCCCCATCCGCCCGGCCAACTCCAGCGCGTCCATGCCCGCGGTCGCGGTGTGCGAGAGGTCCAGCGTGTAGTGGGCGTGCCCGGTGTCGGTGGGGTCGTACGACGGCGCGAAGGCGGACACCCCGCGACCGGGGCCGCCGCGCTTCTCCAGACGCTGCGCCGAGGCCGTCTTGGTGCCCCAGAACCGGTCCGTGCGCATCGGGAACATGTTCTCCACCGCGACCACCACGTCGCTGCGCTCCTCCAGGTCACGCACCTGGTCCGCGAAGCCGTCCGCGTAACGCCGCTGCCACCGGAACGGCGGGTGCACCACCACGGTCCGCGCGCCGAGCGCCTCCGCTGCCCGCACCGAACGCTCGAGCTTGGCGACCGGGTCCGCTCCCCACACCCGCTGCGAGATGAGCAGGCAGGGCGCGTGGATGGCCTGCACCGGGACCGCGTACTTGCGGACCAGTCGCTTGACCGCGTTCATGTCCTGGCTGACGGACTCCGCCCAGACCATCAGCTCGATGCCGTCGTAGCCGAGCTCGGCCGCGAACTCGAAGGCGGCCTCGGTGTTCTGCGGGTAGGCAGAGGCGGTCGACAGCCCCACCAGAATTTGCCTGTTACCGTTCCGGCCGCCGTCTGTCGCCATGTCTACCCCGTCAACTCGAGCTGAGTACGAAGGCCAGTGGGCCGATCGTCACGAACACCCCGACGATCACCGCGATGAGCAGGCTCACCATGTCGTCGGTCTGGCGCAGGATCCGGACCACCGCGACCAGTCCGGCGATCACCAGCACTGCGAGCACCAGCGCCACCCAGGGCAGCATCTCCCACAGCGTCTCGAAGCCCTTGAACAGCAGTCCGCCCGCGACGACCGCGACCAGCGCCTGCCCGGCCAGCACCGCCCACTGGCGAGCCGGGCTGCCCTCGGCCGCCTCGCTTTCGTCGAACGCGGAGTCGTCCGCTGCGGTGTCCGCTTCGGCCTCCGGTGCGGCGTCGTCGGCAGACTTGCCGCGTCGTGACCTGTGGCCCCCGTCCGCGTCGGTGATTCGCGGGAACTCGCCGGTGGTGTGGACCTGCGCCCGGGCGTCGTCAAGCGTCTCGTTGCGCGCGGTGCGCCCTGCCCCGGATTTCCGCAGCGGTTCGTCCTGGGGCGAGGCCCCGGACAGCAAGGCCGGTTCGCTGCCGGCGAACGGCGTGAACGCGCCCGCCGTGCGGGCGGAGTTCCCGAGCGCCTTCGCCGCCGGCTTCTCTGTCGCGGCCTTCCCTGTCGCCGCCCCGCTCTTGGCCGGGCCGGACTTGCGCGCGGCATCCGCCTTGGCCAGGACGGCCTTGTCCAGAGCCGGGATCGCCTGCGTGTGGTCTTCCTCGGCCGGCGCCGTCGGGGTGGCCGCGCGGGACGCCGCGGGCGTGATCGTCCGCATCTGCGGCATGGCCGCCGTCAGCGGCATGGCCGCCGTCTCGGGCCTGGCCGCCGCCTCGCGCCTGGCCGCCGTCTCGGTCTTGGCCGGCGCCTCGACCTTGGGCGCCGCCTTCGAGTTCAGCGCCGCTTCGAACTTCAGGGCCGACTCGGACTTCGGCGCCGCCACCGGCTTCGCGACCACCTCCGGCTTCGGGGCCGCCACGGGCGGGGCCGGCACCGCGGGCGCCGGCGGCTCCGCCTTCGGGGCCGCGCCGGACCTCAGCGCCGCCTCGAACTTCAGAGCCGACTCGGACTTCGGGGCCGCCGCCGGCTTCGGGGCCGCCTCGGGCGTGGCCGGCAACTCGACCGCGACCGGCGACGCGGGCTCGACCACTGCCGGCGCGGGAGCCGGCTCCGGCACGGCCACCACCACCGGCGCGGGGGCAGGCGGTTCGGGAGGCTCCGGGCGGTCCCGCACCACGGGGATCTCGCCGGTCAGTTCCGCCACAGTGATGCCACCGGCGACGCCACGACGCCGCCGACCGCCACGAGACTCGACCTGCTGTCCGTTGCGGGCAAGAAGTTCCGCAACGGAGATCTGGCCCGTGTTCTCCGAACCCTCGCTCATCGCGCCACCACCAGTTCGCCGCCCATCTCAGTATCCAGTTTGCGCAGGATCAGTCCTTCGCGCAGCGCCCACGGACAAATCTCCAGTTCGTCCACCGACAGTGCCCGCATGGTCGCCTCCGCGATCAGTGCGCCGGCCACGATCTGCTGCGACCTGTCGGCGCTCACTCCCTCCAGTTCGGCGCGGTCGGCGGTCGTCATCCGCGAGATGAACGCGATCAGCTGCCGCAAACCACTCGAAGTCAGTGTCCTACGCACACGCGGTCCGGCGGCGGAGGGCGCGGCGCCGGTGAGTCGGGCCAGCGACCGGAAGGTCTTGGACGTCCCGACCACGCGGTCCGGCGTCCCCGCGGCCCGCAGCTCCTTCGCCGGCTCCACCAGTTCCGCGTCCAGCCAGTCCCGCAGCACCGCGATCCGACGCTTGCCCGGCGGGTCGGCGGACAGCCAGTCCCGGGTCAGGCGGCCGGCACCGAGCTGCAGCGAGAAGGCGACGTCCGGGTCCTCGTCGCCGCCGCTGGTGAGCTCGAGCGAACCGCCGCCGATGTCGAAGTTCATGATCCGGCCGGCGCTCCAGCCGTACCAGCGGCGCACCGCGAGGAAGGTCAGCCGGGCCTCGTCGACGCCCGAGAGCACCTCGAGCCGCACCCCCGTCTCCTCTCGGACCCGCGCCAGCACGGCCTCCGAGTTGTTCGCGTCCCGCACCGCCGAGGTGGCAAAGGCCATCAGCTCGCCGCACCCCGAGGTGGACGCGATGCTGGCGAAGTCGCCGACCGCGGCGACCAGGCGGTCGGCACCGGCCTCGGTGATGTCGCCACGGTCGTCGGTGTTCTCCGCGAGCCGCAGCGTGGACTTGGTTGAGCTCATCGGCGTGGGATGGGCGCCCCTGTGGGCATCCACCACGAGCAGGTGAACTGTGTTGCTTCCGACGTCGAGCACCCCTAAACGCACGTGACCACGGTACTGGGTCTACCGTCGGGCACTGTGACAGCAGGCAATACCGTGCCCTCGGACAAGATGGTGCCGACCCCCGAAGTCGACCTCGACTTCCCCCGCGAGTGGATCGAGTTCGTCGATCCGTCGAACGCGGAGCACGTCGTCGTCGCGGACCTGACCTGGCTGCTTTCCCGCTGGACCTGCGTCTTCGGCACCCCCGCGTGCCAGGGCACGGTGGCCGACCGGCCGGACGACGGTTGCTGCTCGCACGGCGCCTTCCTCTCCGACGCCGAGGACCGGGACAAGCTCGACAAGTCAGTGAAGTTGCTCACCGCGCAGGACTGGCAGTTCATCGACAAGGGCCTGGGCAAGAAGGGCTACGTCGAAGAGGACGACCTCGACGACGAGCCGGCCGTGCGGACCCGGCGCTACAAGGGCGCCTGCATCTTCCTCAACCGACCCGGCTTCGAAGGCGGTATCGGCTGCGCGCTTCACTCGATGGCGCTGCGCAAGGGCATCGAGCCGCTCGAGGTGAAGCCGGACGTGTGCTGGCAGCTCCCGATCCGCCGCACCCAGGAGTGGGTGGACCGGCCGAACGGCGAGCAGGTGCTCAAGACCACCATCACCGAGTACGACCGGCGCGGCTGGGGCGAGGGCGGCGAGGACCTGAGCTGGTACTGCTCCGGTTCGCCCGACGCACACGTGGGCGCGAAGCCGGTGTGGCAGTCCTACGCCCCGGAGCTGACCGAACTGCTCGGCGACGAGGTGTACCAGGAACTGGCCAAGCACTGCCGCCGCCGGGCCGGCCTCGGGTTGATCGCGGTGCACCCCGCGACGACGGCCGCCCGCGAGGCCCGCGGTCGCTGAGCCGGCAAAACCGCGCGCAGCCGGCACCGGGCCGGTAACGCCCACCTCGTCGCCGTCCGACATACCCTGCGAGGGGCACGCCGGTGTTCCCGGTGAGGGGACATCATGTTCAAGCACGTAGTCGCCGTCGCGGCCCTGGCCGCAGGCGCCGCACTGACGCTGGCGCCCGCCGCGTCCGCGGTCAGTCCGGACGACCCGTACGGCTGGAACACCTACAACGACAAGACCAGCACATTCGTCGCGCCGCTGGATCCCGGTGCCTTCACCGACAAGGCAGACAAGGCGATCGTGCTGAGCCCGTTCGGCACCACCCGGACCATCGAGTGCAAGGGCGACGGCCACTATGTGGGTGTCGCCTGCCGGCAGTCGGACCCCGCCGGCGTCCGACACGACCTGGTCCCGGTGATGAAGGCCCCGATGCGCGCCGTGTGGGTCTACAACCCGTTCGACGCCCCCAGCAGCTGACCGCCTGCCGGTCCTGGTCCGCCAGATCCAGCGCGCGGGCCCGGACCGGCCATGACGGGGCACGGGGTCTTGCCGCCCGCGGCCGGCCACGCGACGCCGGAAAGGTCGCCACGCTCGCGTCGAGAGCTTTATCGGTCGGCCTCCGTCCTGTCGGTGAGCCGTGTCGCCTCGCCCGCCGCGGCGTCGAGGTAGTCGCCGAGCGCCGCGAGGTCGTCGAACATCGTCAGCGGGTCCGGGGTTCCCCGTGTCCCCCAGATCGCCCAGGTCCCCCAGCTCCCCGAGCGCTGCTGCCACGCCGAACCCGGTCAGCAGGTCGTCGACGGGCAACTCGTCCGCTGTGTCCGGCTCCTGCGGCGCCGCGCAGCGCTCGCCCGAAACGGGTCGGGCAGGGCCGGGCGGACCGGCCGCCGCACTATGCTCGACCGGTGGAACTTCACCTGGTCAACTACTTCGTAGCGGTGGTAGACCATGGCAGCGTCACCGCGGCGGCGCGGTCGCTCTACATCACGCAGCCGTCGCTCTCGCAGGCCATCCGCACCCTGGAGAGGAACCTCGGCAGCCCCCTCTTCGAACGGGTCGGCAGGCGGCTCGTGCTCACTCCCGCGGGCCGGGACTTCGACGCCGCCGCCCGCCGCCTGCTCGCCGACCTCGGTGCCGCCCGCGACAAGGTCGACGCCGTCCGCGAATTGCGTGCGGGTTCACTGGAACTGGTGACGTACTCGACCTTCGCGATCGACCCGACGGTGGACCTGGTGCGACGCTTCCGCGAGCGGCATCCCCGCATCACCGTGACCATCTTCGACACCGCCGGACCCGAGGGCGTGTTCACCGCGCTCCGGCAGGGGCGGGCCGAGGTCGGCATCAGCAGCCTCGTCGGCGACCACAGCCCCCTGCAGGCGGTGTCGCTCGGCGAACAGGAACTGATGCTCGCACTGCCCGAGGCCCTCGCCGCAACACTGCCGGATCCCGTTCCGCGAGAAGCGGTCCGGTCGGTACCCCTGATCGTCGACCTGGGCAGTGTGCCCGGCAACGGACTCACCCCCGACCTGCTGGCCGAGAACGCGGAGAACGTCGTGGTGGACTCCACCCGCCCCAGCCTGACCTGGGACCTGGTCCGCCTCGGCGCCGGCGCCACCATCGTCTCGCGCGCGGTGGCCGCCAGCCAGTTGCCCGCCGTCACAGTGCGATCCGTGGACCCTCCGCTGACCCAGACGGTCGCATTGCTGACGCGCAAACCGCCGCTGTCGCCGGCCGCGGAGGCGTTCCTGCAACTGGCCGGCGCCCAGGACTGGGGCGAATGACGTGGACCTGAAACAGATCGAGTACTTCCTGGCCGTCGTCGACCACGGCGGGATCGCCGGCGCGGCCCTGACCCTGGGCGTCGCACAGCCGACGATCTCGACCGGCATCCGGAGCCTCGAGCGGGCACTCGGCGTCCCGCTGTTTCACCGACTGGGCCGGGGCATGGTCCTCAGCTCCGCCGGTCGTGCGCTGCTCGGACCCGGGCGTCAGATCCTGCGTGACACGGCCGCGGCCAAGTACAACCTCGCCTCGACCAGTGCGTCGCTGGTCGGACGCCTCGACATCATGGCGATGCCGATGCTGGGCCTGACCGCGCTGGCCGAGACGATCGCCGCGTTCCGCGCCCTGCACCCGCGGGTCATCGTGCACATCAAGGAGTTTCGCGACGACACCGCGCCGGTCGAACTGATCCGGGACGGCCACTGCGAGTTCGTTGCGAGCCACATCCCGCTGCCCGAGGCCGAGGCCCTGCAGTCCCTCACCTTGACCGTGCACGAGTACTGGTTGGCCTACCCGCCCGGCACCGTGCTGCCGCCGGGCCCGGTTCCACTCGCGGTGCTCCCCCGGATCCCGATGGTCTGGTTGTCGGACGACCGTACCGTCGTCGCCCGACGGGTCCAGCACGAGATCCAGAAGGTCGGTGAGGCGCCGCCGAGCGCCGCGATGGTCGAGCACCGCGAGTCCCGGCTTCCGCTCGTCGTCGCGGGAGTCGGTGGCGCCGTGGTCGAACGGTCGACCGCCGAGTCGATGGCCGAGCAGGCGGTCGTGCGGCCCATCGCGCCGCCGCTGAACCGGGCCATGGGCCTCACGTTCGACCCGGACCGACTCTCCGTCGTCGCCCGAGAGTTCCTGGCGGTGGTCCGGGAGCGTTCGCCGTTCTCCGGCCCACCCGGTTAGCCGGCGCCCCCGGCCGCCGGTTGCTGCCGGCCGGACGGCCCCCGGGTCAGACCGCGACCTGCTCGCGCAGTCGCTCGCGCAGCGCAGCCTTGACGATCTTGCCCGTGGGCGTGATCGGAAGCTCGTCCAACAGCACCACCTCACGGAGCTTCTTGTACGGAAGCACCTGTGCGGCAACAAAGTCCATCAGCTCTTCGGGTGTCACCCGTGAGCCGGGCGCCGGTACGACGAAGCCGACCGGCTCCTCCCCGACCCCCGCCGTCGCGCGGCCCACCACAGCGGCCGAGTGCACACCCGGATGCGTGAGAAGCACCTCTTCGATCTCGCGGGGATAGACGTTGTACCCCTTGTAGATCAGCATGTCCTTGATCCGGTCGGAGATGAAGACGAAACCGTCCTCGTCGATGTGCCCGACGTCGCCGGTGTCGAGCCAGCCGTCCACGAACTGCTGGGCGGTCTCGTCCGGCCGGTTCAGGTAGCCGGCGGCCACCTGTGGTCCGCGGACCCACAGCGTGCCAGGCTCGTTCGCGCCCAGCACCGCTCCCGAGCCGTCCAGGGCCCGGACCTGGACCTCGGTGTCGAACATCGGGACCCCGACGCTGCCGTCCTTGGCCGGGTATCGCCCGATCATCGGCGACCCCGTCACCAGCGCGGTCGCCTCGGTCATCCCGTACCCCTCGCCCACCCGGGCCCGGGGGAAGGTGGCACGCAGCGCCGCGAGGGTCGACAGGTCGATCGGTGCCGCGCCGGAGGTGACCAGCCGCACGGAGGTCAGGTCGCGGCGGACGGCGTCCGGATGTGCGGTCAGCGCGTGCCACATCGCCGGGCTGCCGGCGATCGCAGTGACCCGGTGCCGGTCGATCAGCTCGAGCATCCCGGCCGGGGTGAACCTGCCGGCGAAGACGTTGGTGGCCCCCGCCAGCAACTGGGTGTTCATCCCGATCAGCGCATGCGCGTGGAAGAGCGGGGACACCACGATCGACACGTCGGTACCGAGGCCGAAGTCCCAGGACGGTTCGCGAACCCGGTCCGCGAACCCGATCAGCCCGTCGGGCTCGCGCACCAGCGTCAGACCCGACCTCGCCGTCATCGTCTGGGCCAGGTTCGCCACGATGTTGCGATGCAGCACCCGCACGCCCTTCGAGACGCCGGTGGTGCCGCCGGTGTAGGCGAGGTGCGCGACCTCGTCGCCCGTCACGTCGAGGCAGGTGTACTCCGCAGGCGCCCCCGACACGAACTCGTCGTAGTCGACGACGCCGCCCGAATGCGGGGACCGGGTCGCGGACGCACCGGCCAGCCGATGCACGATCGTCAACTCCACCGCGGTGCCCGCGGCGGCCGCGGCGGCGTTCTCGTACTGCGCGGCCTGCGTCACCACGGCGCGGGCGGCGGTGTCGCGCAGCTGGTGCCGCAGCCCGGCGACCGGCTGGATCGGGTTGACCAGGGACACCGTCGCACCGGCCCGCAGCGAGCCGTAGTACGCGACGACGAACTCGATGCCGTTGGTCAGGTGGATCAGCACCACGTCGCCTCGGCCGATCCCGGCGCCGTGCAACGCGGCGGCGAAACATCCGGTACGCGAACCGAACTCCGCGTAGGTCAGGGTCGTGTCGCCGAGCACGAATGCGACCCGGTCCCCGTAGCGCCGGGCCGCGGTCTCCGGCAGCCGGACCGTGGTGACCTCCGGGTAGTCGATGGACCCGGCGAAGAAGTCGGTTCTCGTAATCAGCATTGTTGCTCTCCAATCCCCCGGGGAACTCGGCGAACACGGCGGCCGCGGCTGGTCGGCAGCCGCCGCGGCGAACCGGTCAGGCGCGCTGGCGGTCTCGGGCCGGATTCGCCAGGATCAGGACGAGCACCGCACAGGCCGCGGCGATCGCGCCGAGGATCTGGAACGAGAGGGCGTACCCCTGTGCCGCGGTCGGGGCGTGGTCGACGATGACGCCGGTGGCGTACGGCGCAACCAGGCCACCGGTCGCCATGATCGCCAGGAAGAAGCCGAGCGTGCCTGCCGTCTGGCGCGGCGGGCACAGGTCCGAGATCATCGCGCTGAACAGCGGCATCACCGGGGTGCAGAAGCCGTACCCGACGGAGACCACGACGACCGCCAGCGGCGCCGAACCGATCGAGGGCAGCAGGAACAGCAGCAGTCCGCAGATGAAGACGCCGACGACGGGCATCACGATGCGAACCGTGCGGAGGGAGGCGCCGCGGACCAGCAGCCGGTCGCTGATCGTGGAGATCGAGAGCATCAGGACCAGGCCGACGGTGCTCGGGATCGCGAACATCAGGCCCGCCTGCAGCCGGCTGAAACCGAGACCCAGCTCGAAGTACGACGGCAGCCAGGTGAGGACCACCGCGACCATCGCGTAGCAACTGGTGATGAGGACCGCCGCAGAGATGAACGTCCGGTTGAGGAAGATCTTGCGCCACGGGACGGTGGGTTCGCTCGCCTCGGTCTCCGCCGGCTCGGCCTTCGCCGACTCCCGTCGGATGTACGGACCCTCGCGCCAGGTGAATATCCAAACGACGCACCAGATCAGGCCGGCCACGGCCAGGACGCTCAGCGCGGCGCGCCACCCCAATGTCGCGGTGACCACGGCCAGCGCCGGCGCGATCGCGATCTTCGCGATGGACTGCGCCCCCGCGATCAGCGCACCCGGCAGGCCACGCTTGGACGGCTCGTGCCAGGAGTACGCCGCGGTGAGGCTCAGCGCGGCGGCAGGACCCTCGAACAGTCCCAGCACCAGCCGACTGACGATGAGAACCACGAACGAAGCGGAGACGATCAGTGGCAGTACCGTCAGGGACCAGCCCAGCGCGAGGATCACCAGCGCCCAGCGCAGCGAGACAAGGCGATTGACGGTACCCGCGAAGAACCCGCCGATGGCGAAGGTCAGGAAGAAGAGGCTGCCGGCGAGGCCGATCTGGGACGCGGTGAGGCCCAGGTCCTTCGCCAGCGGCTGCGCGATGATGCCCAGCACTGCCTTGTCGGCGTTGTTGATCGTGCCGAGCGTGACCAGGAGCCCGGTCAGGCCCCAGGCCCGGCGTCGCGTGAACAGGCCACCGGCCTCACCTGGCCGGAAGTCCTGCTCGGCCGGAGTTGCCTCCGACTTGTCGAGCGCCGGGATAGACGTCATGTTGCCCCTCTTCGGTCGCGGGGTGAGCCAATCGCCCGACCCACCCCGTAGTGCCGTGGATCACATCACGTTCTATTCAACGGCCCGTTTCACGCCCGATCAATACGCAGTCGACGAAGCGACCGAACACGTCTGCCTATGGATCCGCGGCGGACGGGTCCGTCGGATCAGCCCTCGAGCTTGTACCCCAGCCCGCGCACCGTGACCAGGTGTTCCGGCTTGGCCGGGTCCGCCTCGATCTTCGAGCGCAGGCGCTTGACGTGCACGTCGAGGGTCTTGGTGTCGCCCACGTAGTCCGAGCCCCACACCCGGTCGATCAGCTGACCACGGGTGAGCACCCGGCCGGAGTTGCGCAGCAGGTACTCGAGCAGGTCGAACTCCTTGAGCGGCAGGGTGACGGCGTCCCCGTTGACCAGCACGGTGTGCCGGTCCACGTCCATCCGCACCGGACCGGCCTCGAGCACGCCGTCGGCGAGCGCCCCGTCCACGTCGTTGTCGGCGCCGCGGCGCAGCACCGCACGGATCCGCGCGATCAGCTCGCGCGCCGAGTAGGGCTTGGTGACGTAGTCGTCGGCGCCCAGCTCCAGCCCGACCACCTTGTCGATCTCGCTGTCGCGGGCGGTGACCATGATGACCGGCACCCCGGACCGGGCCCGCAACTGCTTGCAGACGTCGGTGCCGCTCATGCCCGGCAGCATCAGGTCGAGCAGGACGATGTCGGCACCGGCCCGGTCGAACTCGGCCAGCGCGGACGGGCCGTCGCCGACCACCGTCGCCTCGAAGCCCTCCCGCCGGAGCAGGAACGCCAACGGGTCGGCCAGCGACTCCTCGTCCTCCACGATCAGCACGTTCGTCACCGGTTGGCCTCCAAATTCGTTGCGGCCTGCGGCCGCACAGTGTTGTCGATCGATACGGTCTTGCCTGGTGTAACGGTGGGTTCGGGGATCTCGGGATGCACCGGCGGCTCGTCGTCGAGGAGTTCGTCGTCGACGGCCGTCTCCTGGTGGCCCGGGATGAACAGGGTGAACGTGGAACCGGTGCCCGGCTTGCTCCACAGCGTGATCGAGCCGTTGTGGTTGGCCGCGACGTGCTTGGCGATCGCCAGGCCCAGACCGGTGCCGCCGGTGGCCCGGGCCCGCGCCTTGTCCACCCGGAAGAAGCGTTCGAAGACCCGCTCCTGGTCCTCCTTGGCGATGCCGATGCCGCGGTCGGTGACGGCGATCGCCACCTCGTCGCCGCGGCGGGTGCGGCTGACCGACACCGGGGAGCCCTTGGGCGAGTAGGCGATGGCGTTCTCCACCAGGTTCGACAGCGCGGTGATCAGCAGGGTGCGATCGCCCAGCACCTCGAGCCCGCTCGGCCGGTCCGCGGTCACCTCGATGCCGGCGGCCTCGGCCGTCACCCGCGAGCGGCGCATCGCCTCCTCGACCACCTCGTCGACGTCGACGACGTCGAGGTCCGGCAGCTTCTCGGCGCCCTGCAGCCGGGACAGCGCGATCAGTTCGCCGACCATGTTGCCGAGCCGCTTCGACTCGGTGAGGACGCGCTCGCCGAAGTGTCGCACCGACTCGGGATCGTCGGCGGACTCGAGCAGCGCCTCGGCCAGCAGGCCCATCGCCCCGACCGGGGTCTTCAGTTCGTGGCTGACGTTCGCCACGAAATCGCGGCGGGTGGCCTCCATCCGGACCTGTTCGGAGTCGTCGTCGGCGAAGAGCACCACGAAGCGGCGGTCCTCCTCGCTGAGCAGGCGCGCGATCCCGCGGACGGCGATCTTGCCGCGTCCACGGCCGGAACCGCGCAGGCTCAGGTCGATCTCCACGGTCTCACCGGTGTCGAGGACCCGGTTCGCGGCGACCCAGGCCCGCTCGTCGACCAGCCGGTTGCGGACCAGTCCGAGTTCCTCGGCACGCGGGTTGAACAGGACCACGTCCTGGAAGGCGTCGACCACCGCGATGCCGCTGTGGGAGGCGAGGACGATCAGGTCGAGCACCTGGGACATGGTGAGGCCGGACTGTTCCGCCTCCCGGCGGGCGAAGCGCCGCCGCAGCCATGGGACCAGGACGCCACCGACCAGATAGCCACCGACACCGGCGGCCACGGCCAGCAACACGGCCTGAACGATGTTCACAATTGAATCGTACGGTTCGGTGAACCCCCGCCGAAGCCGGGTGCGGGCATTTCTCCGCACGTCACGGGCATGCCGAGCCCCGTTTCCCGGCTGTTCACCTGGCGTTCGCCCGGACCCTCCGCCGTCACGGGAGGGTCCGGGTCAGCAACATCGTCGGCTACTTCGCGCCCTGGCTGGCGACGGCCGCGGCACCGGCCGCGGCGGCCTCGGGATCGAGGTAGGTGCCGCCCTTGTTGATCGGCTTCAGGTTCTCGTCGAGGTCGTAGCGCAGCGGGATCCCGGTGGGGATGTTCACGCCGGCGATGTCCTCGTCGGAGATGCCGTCCAGATGCTTGACCAGCGCGCGCAGCGAGTTGCCGTGGGCGGTGACCAGGACGGTCTTACCGGCCCTGAGATCCTGGGAGATGGTGTCCTCCCAGTACGGGATGAGCCGCTTGACCACGTCGAGCAGGCACTCGGTCAGCGGGACCTCGCCGATGTCGGCGTACTGCGGGTCGGTGTCCTGGCTGTACTCGCTGCCCGCCTCGATGGCCGGCGGCGGGGTGTCGTAGCTGCGACGCCAGAGCATGAACTGGTCGTCGCCGTACTCCGCCTTGGTCTGGGCCTTGTTCTTGCCCTGCAGGGCGCCGTAGTGCCGCTCGTTCAGACGCCAGTCGCGCACGACCGGGATCCAGTGCCGGTCGGCGGCGTCGAGGGCCAGGTTGGCGGTGTTGATCGCGCGACGCAGCAGCGACGTGTACAGCACGTCCGGCAGCAGGTCGTGCTCCTTGAGGAGCTCGCCGGCCCGCTTGCCCTCCCCGATGCCCTTGTCGGTGAGGTGGACGTCCACCCAGCCGGTGAACAGGTTCAGCGCATTCCATTCGCTCTCGCCGTGGCGGAGCAGCACAAGGGTTCCGGTACTCATGCGGTCAATCCTGACATGGCCGCCGACGGCCACCGTCCGCGGCAGCGACTCCGTTCACGCCGACCGGGCAGCGTTCGAGCCGGCGGCGACTCGGCGGAGAATCAAGCTTGACTGCAATCGCTACTAATGTAGCGTTAAGGACACCGCCCGACCGGACTATCGCAATAGGAGTTGTCGTGGAGCCACAGAAGCGCCCCGGCGGCCGCAGCGCCCGGGTACGCGACACGGTCCGCACGGCCACCCTCGCCGAGCTCACCCTGAACGGCTACCAGGGTTTGACGATCGACAACGTCGCCCAGCGCTCCGGCGTCCACAAGACCACGGTCTACCGCCGTTGGGGCACCCCCGAAGGCCTGATCGCCGACGCCCTCGAACTCGCCGCGTCCGAACCGTGGCCCGTCCCCGACACCGGCGCCATCGAAGGCGATCTCCGCGGAATCACCGACCTTGTCCGCACCGGTTTCGGCGACCCCGAAGCCGGGCCCGTCGCGTCCGCATTCATCGCCGCGGCCACCCAGAATTCGGCGGCCGCGCAGGCTCTCCACCGCTTCTACGCCGCCCGCCATGCCCAATCCGCCGAGGTGGTCCGCCGCGCCGTCGCCCGCGGCGAACTCCCGGCCACCGTCGCCGCCGAGGACCTGATCAGATTCGCGGTGGCCCCGGTCTACTACCGACTCTTCATCGCCCACGAGCCGGTGACCGAACACGACGCGGTCCGCGCCGCCGACGCCGCCCTGGCCGCCGCGCGCGCAGGCCTCATCTGACGGCTCCTGTCACCACGACCGTTCCGACCCCAACCCGCTCGGCGAGTCCGATCGCCACAACAGCTCAGCTCAGGAGGAACACATGACCGGTCAGCAGATTGCCCGCACCATCGATGCCTCATTCGAGATCACCGAATGGGACGAGACCGTCTACGACGAGCCGGACGAGGGACCCAAACTGACCAGGGTGCGGATCAGCAAGCGCTACCACGGTGCGATCGAGGGCTCGGGCGTGGTGTCGGTGCTCACGGCCCAGGGAGATTCCGGCGCCGGCTACGTGGCCTCCGAACGGATCGAGGGCACCCTCGACGGGCGCGCGGGCACCTTCGTCATCCAACACGGCGGCCTGGCCTACGGCACCGAGCAGAGCAGCTTCGGGTCCATAGTCCCCGGTTCCGGCACCGGAGAGCTCGCGGGGATCTCGGGCCACGCGAAGGAAGCTCAGCAGGAGGTCCTCTCGTTGGTCTACACGCTGTAGCCCGCCGGGCGCTGCACCCACCCGCACTGCCGTGACCGGAACACCGGCCGACATCGAACGCATCGCCCTCGACCGCCAGGAGAAGGCCAGATGACCCACGTCTGCATCGACGAGCACGCCGTACCCGGCGGCCCCTACGCGATCACCGTCGGCCCGGACCGCGCGCTCTGGTTCACGCTGGTCCACAGCGGTCAGATCGGCCGCCTCGTCCCGGGCGAGCCACCCACCACCCACCAGCTCGACCCGGACAGTGGGCCGACGGTCATCGTCACCGGACCCGACGGCGCGCTCTGGTTCACGGAATACCGGTCGCACCGCATCGGACGGATCACCACCGACGGCGTTCTCGACGAGTTCGCACTGCCCACACCGGACTGCGGGCCGTTCGGCATCGCCGCCGGACCCGACGGCGCGCTCTGGTTCACCGAGACCGCAGCCGACCGAATCGGACGGATCACCACCGACGGCCAGGTCACCGAGTTCCCCCTCCCGACCGGCGGCGCGTTTCCCTCCGCGATCACCGCCGGCGCCGACGGCGGAACGTGGTTCACCATGAACCAGGCCAACGCGATCGGCCGCATCGGCACGGACGGCGATGTCGCCATCCACCCGCTCCCCACCGAAGCCGCGGGACCCGTGGGGATCACCGGCGGACAGGACGGGACTCTCTGGTTCGTCGAGATCAACGCCGGCCAGATCGGCCGGATCACCCCGGACGGAGCGATCGACGAGTTCCCGCTGCCCGACCGCACCGCCCGGCCGCACGCCATCACCGCCGACGACAACGGCGGCTACTGGTTCACCGAGTGGGGCGCCAACCGCATCGGCACAATCAGCCCGGGCGGTGCGATCGCGGTACACGAACTGCCCACCCCGGGATCCGAGCCTCACGGGATCGCCCTCGGCCCGGACGGTGCGCTGTGGGCAGCCCTCGAAATCGGCGCCCTCGCCCGCCTCACACGCTCGACTCGCACCAACGCCCAGACATCACTCGTCCCGAACGTCCTCCGGGCGCAGTAGCGGGTGATGGCGTGGCCGCGCTGGCAGCGGACGCCCTCGGCCCGCAGACTGGGTGAATGGGTGCCTCGCCGCGCGAGAAGTGGGTGCTACACGTCGACCTCGACCAGTTCGTCGCCGCGGTCGAGGTGCTGCGCCACCCCGAACTGCGCGGCCGGCCGGTGATCGTCGGCGGGCGGGGTGACCCCACCGAACGCGGCGTGGTCTCGACGGCGTCGTACGAGGCCCGCGAGTTCGGGATCGGGTCGGGGATGCCGCTGCGGGTCGCCGCCCGCCGGCTCGTCACCCGCGGCGTCACCGATGCGGTGTTCCTGCCCGTCGACGGCGAGGCGTACACGGCGGCGTCGGGGTCGGTGATGGACACGCTCCGCGATCTCGACGCGGTGGTCGAGGTGCTGGGCTGGGACGAGGCGTTTCTCGGCGTCACCACCGCGGACCCGGTGGCGTTCGCCCGCGAAGCCCAGGCCGCGGTGCTCGCGGCGACCTCGCTGCACTGTTCGGTGGGCATCGGCGACAACAAGCTGCGCGCCAAGATCGCGACCGGTTTCGGCAAGCCCCGCGGGGTGTACCTGCTGACCGCGGACAACTGGTTCGAGGTCATGGGCGAGCGCGGCACGGACGCACTGTGGGGCATCGGCGACAAGACGGCGAAGAAGCTTGCCGCCCTCGGCATCCACACCGTTCGCGAACTGGCCCGCGCCGCCGACGGCGAGCTGGCCGACGCACTCGGCCCCGCCATCGGACCGTGGCTGCACCGGCTCGGCCGCGGGATCGGCGACGAGGTGGTCACCGCCGAGCCCTGGGTGGCCCGCGGCCACGGCCGGGAGACGACCTTTCAGCACAATCTCACCGACCCCGATCAGGTGACGGCCGAGGTGCGCTCGCTGGCCGGGCGGGTCACCGAGGACCTGCGGGCCGAGGGGCGAGCGGCGGTGCGGGTGACGCTGAAGGTCCGGTACGCGCCGTTCGACACGCACACCACCGGCCGCCCGCTGGCCGAGCCGACACTGGACCCGGCGGTGATCGAGGACGCCGCCGCCGCGCTGACCGAGCGGCTGGACCACGACCGCGAGGTCCGCCTGCTGGGCGTACGACTCGACATGACGCCGCCCGACGCACCCGGTTGAGCGGGCGTTCGGTGGCAGCCGGGGAGCGGCCGTCAGTCGAGGCCGGGAACCGCGCCGGGCACGCGTTCGGGTGCGTCCTCGCCCACGGGTGCGCCGTCGGGCTGGACGCCCTCGCCGATCAGGTGCTCGAACGGCTTCAGGTTGGCCAGCGACTCGCCGCGCGAGACCCGCCAGGCCCACTCGCGCCGGATCGAGGAGGCGAACCCCAGCTCGAGCAGGATGTTGAAGTCGCCGTCGGCGGCCTCGAGGACCTGGCCGAGCACCCGGTCGAGTTCGTCAGCGGTGACGGCGTGGGTGGAGATCCGGCCGACCAGGTAGATGTCGCCGGACCGGTCGATCGTGTAGTGCACGCCGTAGAGCCGGCGGTTGCGGCGCAGCAGGTACTTGTAGACGCCCTCGAAGTTCTCGTCGGGGTTGCGGCAGACGAACGCCTCGACCCGCACACCGTGGTTGCCGACGCTGAGCAGGCAGGCCGTCTTGAGCTTGCGCTCCCCCGGCAGCTCGACGACGAACCGGTTCTCGCCCTGCCGGGTGTAGTCCAGTTCCCGCTCGGCCAGGGCGGCCTCGATCAGGCTGACGGTCTCGTTCACGCGCGCACTCCCAGTCGTCGCAGCTTCCACAGTCCGCGGCCGCGGCGCGACGCGAGGTCCGACTGCGGGCGGTAGGCGGCGACGGCCCGCCGGTAGCTCTCCAGCAGCCCGTCCGCGGTGTGCTCCCAGGAGAAGTTCGCGGCGTGCAGCGGCGCCCGGCGCGCCATCTCCGTCAGCCGGCCCGGATCGGTGAGCAGCGACTGCAACGCGTCGGCCCAGTCGTCGGTGCGGTGCCCGGGCACCAGCAGTCCGGTCTCCCCGCCGCGGACCGCGACGCCGAGACCGCCGACGTCGGCCGCCACCACCGGGGTCCCGCAGGCCTGGGCCTCGAGGGCCACCAGACCGAAGGACTCCGAGTAGCTGGGCACCGCGACGAGGTCCGAGGCCCGGTAGACCTGCGCGAGCCGGTCGGGCGGCTGCGGCGGCAGGAACGTCACCCGCGGGGCGATGCCGAGCGTGGCCGCGAGCTCGATCAGCGAGTCGGGGCGGTCGAGCCCGGTGCCCGACGGCCCGCCGACCACCACCACCCGCACCGGCAGCCCCGGTTGACGGGCCATCAGCTCCGCGGCGGCGCGCAGCAGCACGTCGGGAGCCTTCAGCGGCTGGATCCGGCCGACGAAGGTGACGATCAACTCGTCCGGGTCCAGGCCGACCTCGGCGCGGGCCGCGGCGCGGTCGCCCGGCCGGTAGCGCGAGAGGTCGGCGCCGGGCGCCACCACGTCGATCCGGCCGGGGTCGGCGCCGTAGACCTCGACCAGCTTGTCGGCCTCGTCGGCGGTGTTGGTGATCAGCCGGTCGGCCTCCGCGACCACCTGCTGCTCGCCGATCTGCCGGGCGGCCGGTTCCGGGGTGTCGCCCTCGGCGAGCGCCGCGTTCTTGACCGCGGCCAGGGTGTGCGCGGTGTGCACCAGCGGCACCCCCCACCGGTCGCGGGCGAGCCAGCCCACCTGCCCGGAGAGCCAGTAGTGCGAGTGCACCAGGTCGTAGTAGCCCGGCGGGTGGTGCGCCTCCTCGCGCAGCACCCCGGCCGTGAACGCGCACAGCTGCGTGGGCAGGTCGTGCTTGTCGAGGCCCTCGAACGGTCCGGCGACCACGTTGCGCACCAGGACGCCGGGCGCGGCCTCGACCACCGGGGCGTCCGCGGAGGACGTGGCCCGGGTGAAGATCTCCACCTCGACGCCTCGCTCGGCGAGTCGCAGGGCGCTCTGCAGGACGTAGACGTTCATCCCGCCCGCGTCCCCGGTCCCCGGTTGAGCCAATGGGGAGGTGTGGACCGACAGAACGGCCACCCTCCTCAACCGATG
Organism: Rhodococcus sp. P4_C10; assembly: GCF_056402135.1. Classification (NCBI taxonomy): domain Bacteria; kingdom Bacillati; phylum Actinomycetota; class Actinomycetes; order Mycobacteriales; family Nocardiaceae; genus Rhodococcus; species Rhodococcus sp. P4_C10. Next base: position 277,942 of record NZ_JBFUHZ010000016.1, read on the forward strand.
GTTATGCGCTGGCGTCACGACCCCATCTTGCCCCCTGCAATCGGGGCCGCCACACCCAGCACCGCACGGCCGCGCGCGGGGGTGCGGTGCTACCGACCGAACGACTGTGACCCAGCTCTCCCCCGGGACTGTCACACTCCAGGTCCCCGCGGTGTCTAGATGGTGAAGACCCACTCGTCGAGGAAGGAAGCGCCATGGCTGCGTCACACGGAATCCGATCCAGCGAAGTCCCACCCAGGCAGGTCGTGGTCGTCGGCGCGGGATACGCGGGTGTGATCGCCGCGAACCGGATCCAGGCCGCGCGCCGCCCCGGCGTCACCGTCACCGTGGTCAACCCGCGGTCCGAGTTCGTCGAACGCGTCCGGCTGCACCAGCACGCGACGGACGGGACGGGCGCCACCACCGCGCTGGCCGGACACCTGGATCCCGCCGTGCGGCTCCGGGTCGCGACCGTCGACCGGATCACCGATTCCGCGGTGGTCCTCGACGACGGCGGATCCCTCGACTTCGACCTCCTCGTCTACGCGGTGGGAAGCCGGTCCGTCCGCGGGGTCGGCGCCGAGCACACGTACACGGTCGGCGACCTCGAGGACGCCGACCGACTCCGGTCCCGGCTTCGGGAGCTGACCGACGACTCGAGCGTCGTGGTCGTGGGCGGCGGGCTGACCGGCATCGAGACCTCCGCCGAGATCGCGGAACGGTTCCCGGGCCTGGCGGTGCGACTGGTGTCCTCCGGTCCGGTGGCCGAGGGCCTGTCCGACCGCGGCCGACGCGGCGTCACCCGAACACTCGCCCGACTCGGCGTCGAGGTGCATGCGGGCCGCCGGATGCTCCGCGCCGAGCCCGGTCGCGTCGTGCTGGCGGACGGCACCGACCTGGCCAGCGACTGCACGATCTGGGCGGGTGCCTTCGGGGTGCCGGACCTGGCCCGGCGCAGCGGTCTGCCGGTCGACGGCGCCGGCCGGTTGCGGACCGACGAGAACCTGGTGTGCCTCGGCCACCCGAAGGTGATCGGCGTCGGCGACGCCGTCGCGCCGCCGGAGCGGGTCGCCGGGCACATCCGAATGAGCTGCCAGGCCGCCATCCCGCTCGGCGCGCACGGCGCCGACACCGTGCTCGCCCTGCTCGACGGCCGGGCGCCGCAGCCGCTGTCCCTGGGCTTCGCGTCGCAGTGCATCAGCCTGGGCCGGCGGGCGGGCGTGGTCCAGCTCGTCCACGCCGACGACAGCCCCCGCCGCGTCGCGCTCGGCGGACGCACCGCGGCGTTGGTCAAGGAACTGATCTGCCGTTCCGCTCGCTGGGGAGTGGGCACCCGCGGGTCCGCCGTCCGGTGGCCGGTCTCCGGTCCCACGCCGGCCCGGCAGACTCAGGACACGTCGGCGTGAGCCCCGCAGACGTGTTCACCGAGTACCGGCCGCTGCTGTTCACCATCGCCTACGAGATTCTCGGCAGCGCCGCGGACGCGGAGGATGTGTTGCAGGACAGCTACCTCCGGTGGTCGGAGGTGGATCCGGCCGGCATCGACAATCCGCGCGCCTACCTGGCGCAGGTCGTCACCCGGCAGGCGCTGAACCAGCTGCGGTCGGCGGGACGCCGGCGCGAGGACTACGTGGGGAGCTGGCTGCCGGAACCGATCCGCACCGGACCCGACGCGTCCGAGGACGCGCTCCTCGCCGAATCGGTGTCGATGGCGATGCTGCTGGTCCTCGAGACGCTCAGCCCCGACGAACGCGCGGTGTTCGTGCTGCGGGAGGTGTTCGGGTTCAGCCATCGCGAGGTGGCCGAGGCGGTCGGCAGATCGGAGGCGGCGGTGCGGCAGACCTCGCATCGCGCCCGGTCCCACGTCCAGTCCAGGCGCAAGCGGTTCGAGCCGAGTTCCGCGGCGGCGCAGAAGGTGGCCGGGCAGTTCCTCAGCGCCGCGGTCACCGGCGACATCCAGGCCCTGATGGACCTGATGGCGCCCGACGTCGTCGAGATCTCGGACGGCGGCGGGAAGATCAGCGCGGCGCGCAGGCCCGTGGTGGGCCGCGAGCGGGTGGCAAAGTTCATGGCCGGCCTCGCCCGGACCGGACCGGCCGACCTGAGGTTCGAGGTGGGACTGTTCAACTCCCTGCCGTCGGTGCTGATCTACTCGGGCGAGCACCTGGACACCGTGGCCATGTTCGAGGTCACCGACGCCCTGGTCTCGGGGATCTACCTGGTGCGCAACCCCGACAAGCTGGCGACTGTCACGCAGGCCCGAACCCTGACCCGCTGAGGACTGCCCGGGCGAACATCCGCACCCGGGTTGTACGCGTCGCACCGGCAATTGCGGGTGCGACGCGTACCTCCGCGGTGCGGATCAGCCCAACGCGTCGACGAACGCGCCGACCTCGGAGACGAACCGCTCCGGGTCCTCGACGAAGGGGCCGTGGTTGCAGCCCTCCCAGAACGACGCGGTGGCACGGGGCAGCAGGTCGACGGCGTGACGGGCCGCGGACACGTCGACCACCGTGTCCGAGGTGCCGTGCAGGACCAGTACCGGCAGGTCCAGCCCGGCCAGCAGTTCGTCGTGACCGACCGCGCGGCCGAACAGGGCCGCCCGCACCCGCGGCCGGGTGGACAGGCTCGCGCCGAACAGGGCCTGCGACTGCGCGCCCTTGCCGTCGGCCTGGCCGGTCAGCGCGGTGCCGAAGCTGCCGAGCGCGCGGATGGCCTCCCCTGGCTCCTCCGACATCGCGGCGGGGATGGCCTCGCGCATCGCCGACCCGACGCGTCCACCCTTCTGACCAGGACCGATGCTGGTGATCGCGCCGACCAGGACCAGCCCCGCCACCGCGTCGACACCGCACTCGGCGAGGTAGTCGCAGATCACCAGCCCGCCGTACGACCAGCCGAGCAGGACCGCGCCGGAGTCCACCGACTCGGCCGCGAGCACGGCGGCGACGTCGCCTGCCCAGACCTTCGAGTCGTCGTAGCCTGTCTCGGGCGCGCCCGAGTAGCCGTGACCGCGCAGGTCGACGGCGATCACCCGGTAATGCTGGGCGAGGGCGTCGAGGACCCTGTCGCCCCAGCAGTCCAGGGACTGCGCCCAGCCGTGCAGCAGCACGAGCGGGCGGGCGTCTTCGGATCCGGTGACGCGGTAGACGATGGACGTGCCGTCGATGCCGGCTGCCTCTCGGATGCTCATGCGTTGCACACTACGAGTGTCGGCGGGCAGACCCGGCACGCGGCACGCGCGTGGGGCAGATTCGTCGCAAATCGGACACCGGGGCTCGGCCCGTCGATGCGGTGCCTGGAGACGCGGCGTCGTCCCTCGTCAAGAACGTCACAGGTAGGGCTTGGTCAGCAACTCCAGGAAATGGCCGGCGGGGTCGAGCGTGTAGAGCCGCTGGCCGCCGTCCTCGTCGCTGATCTCGTTGGCCCTGGTGCGCTGAGGGTCCGCCCAGTAGTCCCGATCAGCGTCCACCAGCCACTCTCGCGCCTCGGCGAAATGACGGTCGGTCACGAGGAACGCGTAGTGCTGCGGAGGGAAGTCGATCGGCGGTTCGGCGAACTGAAGCAGCACGCCGTCGGCGATGGTCAGATTCGTGAACACACCCCAGGAGGGCGCGTCCGCGGCCTCGAGCAGGTGCTTGTAGTAGGCGGCCGATTCGGAAGCGTTCTTGGCCGCGATGATCGTGTGGTTGAAGCGTGCAGGCATGGGGTCTCCAAAGTAGTGAGCAGTGGACGGAGGGAAATCCACGCGCTTCGGAGGTGCCCGGGATCGGCAGTGCTGCGCCGATTGCGCCGTCAGGGATCGACCGGTTCGCCCGTCTGTGTACGGCTCGAAGCCTGACCGGTCATCACGAGTGAACGATAGCCCGGCGCGGCCTCAGTGTGAAGAGGTGGCGGGCAAGGTGATTCGGGCAGGTTCGGCAGCGTGGAACTCAGCCGAGCATCGCGACGATCTCGTCCACGTCGGCGTGCACCGCGCCGATCCGCCCCGCCTCCTCGAGGTGCCGGTCGTCGACGCCGGAGACAGCGTCGGCGGCGATCAGCACCCGCAGGTCGCGCTCGCTCGCCCCGTAGATCGTCGCGCGCGGACAGTTCGGGTAGTTGCAACCGGCGACCACCACCGTGTCGACGCCGAGCCCGGCGAGATGCTCCTCGAGGCGGGTCCGGTGGAAGGCGCTCCACCGCGGCTTGAACAGGACGGACTCGGTCGGCGAGACCATCTGCAGACCGCCGGCGAGGAGCAGTGCGGGATCCAGGTCCGGCACCGTCAACTCCGGAACCACCTGTGACCCCGCCGTGCGCGGTCGGGCGAATCCCGCACCCACCGCCAGCGCGGTGCGCCGGACCAGGTCCACGTCCTCACCCGCGTACAGCCGCACCACGTGGACGATCGGGCGCGACGCGGCGCGGTAGGCCGTCACCAGCCTGGCGATCGCGGGCACGACCGCGGTGGTCCCGTCGATCGGACTCGCCCCGCCGTCGACGAAGTCACGTTGGGTGTCGATCACCAGCAACGCCGACCGGTCAAGATGCGGAGCTGTCCAGCGGTCGAGGTCTCGCGTCAGGCGACTCACGGCATCGAGCGTATTACCCGGGGTTGCAATCCGCGCCGGTCTAGCATCGAATCATGGACCTGCAAGAGATCTTGGCGACCATGCCGTTTGCGGCGAAATCCGGAGTCGAACTGGTGTCGGCGAACGCCGGCGAGGTGGTCGGCCGACTCGCCTGGAGCGAGGACGTCACCACGACGGATCGAATCATGCACGGCGGCGCCCTCACCACCCTCGCCGACACGGTCGGCGCCGTCTCCGCATACCTCAACATTCCGTCGGGGGCGTCCCGGGTGACGACGGCGTCCAATGCCGTGTTCGCACGCCAGGTGCGCCGCGGCGTCGTGACCGGCACCGCGCGACCGCTGCACGTCGGCCGCAAGACCGTGCTGGTGTCGATCGACATCATGGACGAGGAAGGCCGGCTGGTCTCGCAGGTGACCCAGTCGCACGCCGTCCTCGGCGAACTGGGGCCGTAGACTCCCTTACGTCGCGTGTAACAGGCTGTGCCACATCGACATCCGACGTAGCCTGCGACCATGAAACCCGACGAACTGCTCGCCACCATGCCCTTCGCGCTGCACACCGGCGTCACGCTGACCGCGGCCACGCCCGCCGAGACGGTCGGCACGCTCGACTGGAGCGAGCACCGGACCACCGCAGGGCCCGGCATGCACGGCGGCGCGCTGATGACCCTCGCGGACACCGTCGGCGCCGTCTGCGCCTTCCTCAACCTCCCGGCGGGCGCCGCCACCTCCACGACCAGTTCGAACACCGTCTTCACCCGCGGCGTCCGCAAGGGCACCGTCACCGCCACCGCCCGCCCACTGCACGTGGGCCGCAGCACGGTCGCGATCGTCATCGAGGTCCGTGACGACGAGGACCGACTGGTCGCCCAGGTCACCCAGTCGCAGGCCGTCCTCGCCGGTTCCCCGATGTCACAGTGAGTGCCTCGGGGATACCCGATGTGACATCGGGGACCTGACCGGCGGGAGTCGGTTCGCGCTCGACGCCCTGCCGATCGCCGCGCCGCGGGCTACCGTGGGGCGATGTCGCGTCTGCTCGACCGATACCGCGCCACCGGCGCCGACCTGCCCTTCGGAGACCTCCTGCCCGCACACGGTGTCGCCATGGAGGGCTACTTCTGGCGGTTCACTCTCCCCGAGTCCGGCCGGGTGGTGATCGCCCTGTGCGGGGTCAACCGCGCGGCCGACGGCGGGTGGGCCACCCTCGGGCTGGCCGGCCATCCGAACCGCTTCCTGCGCACCGCCGCCCACCCCACCGGGTGGGCCGATCCGCACCGTCTCGGCGCGCATGCGGGCGAGAAGTTCCACGGCGAGCGCGGCGGCCTGCGGGTGGACCTCGGGCCCGACGCCCGACTCGACGTGCGGATAACGAATCCGACGGCCTGGCCGCGCCGAGGGTTCGGTGGTTCCGGTGTCTTCCAGTCGGTTCCGGGTCTCAACCAGTACTGGCACCCCTGGTTGCTCGGCGGCCGGGCCGAGGGCCACGCCGTGCTGGACGGCGAGGAGTGGGACCTCAACGGAGCCCAGGTGTACGCCGAGAAGAACTGGGGCCGAGGCGGATTCCCGGAATCGTGGTGGTGGGGCCAGGCGCAGGGTTTCGCCGAACCCGAGGCCTGCGTGGCGTTCGCGGGCGGGCAGGTGAGCGCCGGACCGCTGCGTACCGAGGTCACCGCCGTGGTGGTGCGCCTGCCGGACGGCCGGCTGCTGCGGCTCGTCCACCCGGCACTCTCGCCGGTCCACGCCGCCGTCACCGACGAGCACTGGATCCTGCGAGGGCGCAGTCCGAACTGGAGCGTGGACATCGAGGGCCACGGCCCCGTCGGCGACGCGCACGTGCTGCCGGTGCCGCTGCCCACCGAGCGTCGCAACATCGCGGGTGCGATCGAGCACCTCGGCGCCCGGATGCGCGTCTCGGTGCGCCGACGCGGCCGAGAGGTCTGGTCGGGACGGTCCACGCTCGCCGCGCTCGAGCACGGCGGCCTCGGCCTGGCGAGGGCCGAGACCGACCGGCGGGGCGGGTCACCGGACGCGACCGACGCCGCTCCCCTGCCGCCCCGGCCGCGGTGACCTGTTTCTCGGCAGCGCACAACAGGCCCAGTGAACCGCGGCTCACCGAACTGCGAAACCCCCGCCCCACGACCGTTGAATCTGCATACACTCGCGCCATGGAGCGCCAGACACGTCAGCTTCGCTACTTCGTTGCGGTGGCCGAGGAATTGAGCTTCACCCGAGCCGCCCAGCGGCTCCACATCGCACAGCAGGCGCTGAGCGCGCAGATCAAGCAGCTGGAGCAGGCCCTCGGTGTGGTGCTGCTGACCCGGACCACGCGCAGCGTGGCCCTGACCGCGGCCGGAGCCGCCTTCCTCGAGGATGCCAGCGCGTTGCTGACGGCCTTCGGCGACGCGACCGAGCGCGCCCGGTCGATGCAGCGCAGCGAAAGCGAGCGGCTGGTGCTGGGGTTCCTCGAGGGCGCGGCCCTGATGCTGACCGAGCCGATCCTGTCGGCCTTCAGCGATCGTCACCCCGGCGTGACGGTGGAGATGCGCCAGTTCAACTACGACGATCCGTCGGCCGGACTGACCGACCGATCGGTGGACGTGGCGTTCGTGCGGCGACCACTCACGACGGACGGCGTCGAGTTCGAGCCGCTGTTCACCGAGCCCCGAGTGGTGATGCTCCGCGCGGACCATCCGCTCGCCGACCGGGTCTCGGTCGGCGTGGCCGAGCTGATCGACGAGCCGATACTCGGGGCGGCGTGCACCGACCCGACGTGGAATGCGTACTGGGAACTCGACGCCCATCGCGACGGAGTGCCGGCACGGGTGGCATCCCGGTCGACCACGGTGCTCGAGGAGTACCAGAAGGTGGCGGCCGGCGTCGGCATCGTGGTGACGGCCGCGTGCGCCCGCTGGATCCCCTATCCGGGAGTGAAACTGGTGCCGATCTCCCACGACGCACCGAACGAGGTCGCGGTGGCGTGGCAGCGCACCAACGACTCCGCGTTGGTCCGCTCGTTCCGCGACATCGCCCGGCACGTGCGCGATTCGCGACCCGACCTGGTTGCGACACTGCAGGAACCGGACCTCGACGACCGCGCGGTGCCCACCCGAACCCCCTACTGACAACGGAACCTTGTCAATCAGTCCGGAACAAAGTGTTTCTGTTCCGATTCGCCCGCGCCTAGGCTTCCTGGGTCCGGAAATGAAACCTGATCTGGGCGCGGCCCACCGGGCACGTTCAGCTCGAATTCGAATTACGGAAACCCGCGACCACCTGGCCATATACCCATGCATCCGATCTGGTTCGAACGTCGGGTGAATTCCGGGCGAATGCCACCCGAATGCCATTTTCGTCAAATACGCTGCGGCACTGACGGCGTCCGTCCGGCAGGGCGCCGGGATTTCCAATTTCGCGTCCAAGAAGCGGAGTGTGCGTGATAGGACTGACCCACACAACGGAATCACTCCTCCCCGCGAGCCATTTCTCCCAAAACAGATGCCAGGAGAAACGCGGCCGCGCTGTCCGCCGTCGTCTCGATCCCCGGCACCATCGGGGGCCGTCCTCGGCGGCGAAATCTCTGCAGTCCCCAGCTGACGGGTCCGGGCTGGTGCACAGACGGCGTGCATCCGCCCGGCTCTGTTCGGTCGTGGTTTGTCGCCGCGCCACAGGCGTCGGCTGACAGGTTCGAACGCTGACAGGGGATCCGACCCTGTCACGCGGCGAGTACGCGGTCGGCACTCCGGCGTGACCGCAACAGCGAACAGTTAGGAACACATGTCTTCGAACACAGTCCGCCGCATCGCCGCTCTCGCGGCGGTGTCCGCTCTCCCCGCAGCCCTGCTCGTGGCCGGAGTCGGAGCCGGCGTCGCGAACGCCGCCCCCTGCGAGCAGTCCAGCCACACCACCAAGAACGACGCCAGCACCGTGTGGGTGACCCACACCTACGACAAGAGCGTCACGGTGGCCGAGGCCGCCGCCGGGACCAACGTCACCTACAAGATCGTGGTCGGTACCACCGGCATCGGTAACCCGTACGTCAACACCTTCCGCGACTACGCCCCCGCCGGCTTCGGCGCCCCCGTGTCCACGAAGGTCACCGCCTACCACTTCGGTCAGGGACAGGTCACCGAGGAAGTCCAGGCCGTACCGAACGGCGACGGCGCCTGGCGCGTGAGCGGCACCGGCTGGTTCGTCAACTCCGGCAACAGTGTGACCGCCGAGTTCACCTACAAGGTCCCGGACGGCGCCGCGCCCGGCGTGACCATCACCAGCGGCGGCATCGACGTCAGCGGCACCGTCGGCGTCGGGGCCTACCGACCGAATCTCACCGCGTGCTTCACCGTGCGGGGCCAGAACCCGGGCGAGGCCGCCCTCGGCAGCCTCGACGACA